>JBMSAO010000127.1:0-5138 GCA_049414425.1 Desulfurococcaceae archaeon | reverse complement strand
CCGGCTTCGCGGCTAGGGCGGCAGAGATATGTAGAGCACCTGTAATAAACGCCGGTGACGGGTACAACGAGCACCCTACACAGGCACTACTAGACGTCTACACTATGTGGAGGCTCTTTAAGCGCCTCGATGGACTGGTAGTGGGGTTAATGGGGGACTTGAAGTACAGTAGAACTGTTTCGAGTTTCTCGTACGCGCT
The DNA here is from genome assembly GCA_049414425.1 of Desulfurococcaceae archaeon. Lineage (GTDB taxonomy): Archaea > Thermoproteota > Thermoprotei_A > Sulfolobales > Desulfurococcaceae > UBA285. The sequence continues at coordinate 4,939 of JBMSAO010000127.1, read as the reverse complement.
CTCAAACTTCCAGGACGTCAAGCTGTACTTTATATCGCCGCGCGAGCTGAGGCCGAGAGAAGAGGTATTGAAAGTACTAGACCAGAGGCGAGTCTACTACGAGTTTTACGATAGGCCTGATGAAGCCATGGAGAGACTCGACGTGCTCTACGTGACGAGGTTGCAGAGGGAGAGGATGAACGCTGAGGAGTACGAGAGGCTCAGAGGCAGTTACACTATAACCTACGACTACCTCAGGAAATTCAGAAAAATACCCGTTATACTCCACCCACTGCCGAGAGTCTGGGAGTTGACACCAGATGTAGACGTCTTGCCGCAGGCTCAGTACTTTGAGCAGGCGAAAAACGGGCTTTACATTAGAATGGCTTTAATAAAGACTATTCTAGGAGTCTGAGCTCAGCACTCCGCAGCGCCTCTTCACAGATCCGACCCAAAGGTCTACATCAGCGCTGTAGGAGTAGAGTCACCTAGCTTAATTATTTTCTAAGCCTACTAAAGCCCTCACCGCTTCCTCTCCCCAGAAAGACTCCTACTCTCTTCCCCGTTAATTCACCCTCTCTAACTGCGACGTGACCTCTCAGTACTACGTGTTTTATCCTGCCTCTCAGCTTTAGTCCTATGTACGGTGACAACTTGTACTTGTACTCCAGCCAACTAGTAGTTATCTCGGTGTAGCCCTCCGGGTCGACTACTACTAGGTCGCCGCTCGAGCCCGGCATTAGAGAGCCCTTGTAGGGCCAGAGGCCGAATAGCTTAGCCGGGTTTTCGGCTAGTAGTCTCGGTATGTGTGTTAGCGGTACTACGCCGCGGAGCGCGAGGTCGAGCATTAATAGGAGTAGTGTCTGTACTCCTGGAAAGCCCGCCGCTGCCTCCCAGATCGACTTGTACTTCTCTGCTGGAGTGTGTGGGGCGTGGTCTGAGCCTATAGCGTCTATGAAACCGGAGACTACTGCTTTTATTAGGGCCTCTCTGTGGACCCCGCCGCGAATTGGCGGGTTCACCTTTATTAGTGAACCGTGGCGCTTGTAGTCCTCTAGGTCTAGTAACAAGTAGTGAGGACACGTCTCAGCTGTTATGTCAACACCCTGTTCTCTAGCCAGCTTAATAGCCTCTAGTGCGTCTCGTGAAGTGACGTGAACTATGTGCGCGTGCCCGCCAGTGTACTTGGCTATTGTGGCTATTTTCACTATGCTATAGACCTCTGCTATGGGGGGTCTTGCCTCAATGTGTAGTTCCGGGTCGTCTCTACCAGACCTCTTAGCCCTCTCAGTGAAGTATTCAACGAGCCTGTAGTCCTCTGCGTGAAACGCTACTCTCACGCGTAGTCTGCCAGATTTCTCCATTATCTCGTACAGCGAAGTGTCGCTGGGAGGCGGGATATTACCGGTTGTAGGCCCCATGAAGACTTTAAAGCCCACCGCGCCGGCTGCGACCATATTCTCGAATTCGTGTACATTAGAGTCGTGGAGAACACCTAGGAGGGCGAAGTCCACGTAGGCTTTACTCTCGAGAAGCCGGGCTTTAGAGAGTAGCCTCTCGGCGCTGTCAACAGGGGGTATAGTGTTCGGGTGCTCTATTACCGTTGTGACACCGCCTTTAATAGCCGCTCTAGAGCCGTGCTCGAAGTCGTCTTTGTACTCGAGGCCGGGTTCTCTCATGTGCACGTGCTCATCTACTACGCCGGGAAGCACGTAGCACCCCGACGCATCAATAACCTCTTCTGCGCCGCTGGGACTGAGATTAGCGCCGACCTCCGAGACCTCTCCGTCAACTATCTTAATATCCCACCTGTACACGCCACTCGGGAGGACTACTAGTCCATTCCTGACTAGCAGGCTACTCACTGCAAGCCACCACTAACTTCTAGAGATACGCTGCTTCGATTTAAGCGCTAAGAGTAAGTTATTGAGTTTGCAGAGCTTAATATTGTACTGCGAGATAAACTAGTAGTGGTGTCTTTTTGGAAGACCCTGTTAAGATCTTAGAGAAGTGGCTCTCCGCGGAGTCTTACATAATCGTGGGCAAGGACGCTGCCAGAGTCGACGCTCTAGACAAGGTCCTTGGGCGAGCAATGTTCACAGAGGACTACTTCGTAGACTACGTGCTGGGCAGCGCCCTCTTTGTTAAGCATGTCTTGAGCCCCCACTCGCACGCGAGGATCAAGAGTGTAGACTACGAGAGAGCACTCGAAGTACCCGGTGTAGTCAGAGCTATCACTTCGCGTGACATACCGGGTGAGAATCAAGTTGGATACGCAATTCCAGACCAGCCGCTACTAGCCGAGGGCAAGGTTAGATATGCTGGAGAAGTAGTAGCTCTAGTAGCCGCTGTAGACTACGAGAAGGCGTTCAGGGGGGCTGAAGAGGTCCGTGTCGAGTACGAGCCCCTACCTTACGTGCTAGACCCTCTCGACGCCATGAAGAGAACCGATGTTCTAGTACACGAGGAGAGGGGTTCAAATATAGCCTTTACTACTCGCGTTAGAAAGGGCAATATCGAAGAGGGCTTTAGTAGAGCACACGTAGTCGTGGAAAATGAGTACAGACTACACCACCAGGATCACGCGTACTTAGAGACGGAGGCCGCGCTCGCGATACCAGAGTCCGAGGGCAGAATCACTGTTATAGGGACTACTCAGTACCCTCACTTAGGGCAGAGAATAGTCGCGAGGGCTCTCGGGCTACCAGCTGGTAGAGTCAAAGTAGTTGCCCCGTACATTGGAGGGGGCTTCGGCGGCAAGGACGACGAGGGCCCTCTTGTCTGCGCAAAAGCCGCTCTAGTAGCCTACTTGACTGGTAAGCCCGCGTTTCTCATGTACAGCCGCGAGGACTCAATAAAGGTGCACCCCAAGCGCGAAGCCGCTATTATAAGGTACAAGAGCGGTGCGGATGCCAGTGGCAAGCTCACAGCTATAGACGTGACAATAATACACGACACCGGGGCGTACGCTAATAGAGCCCCATTTATACTGTGGAGAGCAACTATGCACGCCTCGGGGCCGTATGAAGTACCACACGGCAAGGTCGACGGCTACGCTGTGTACACTAATAAAGTCTACCAGGGCTCGTTTAGGGGGTTTGGAAACCTCTCAATACAGTTCGCTGTTGAGAGGCAAATGGACTGCCTCGCCGAGAAGCTCGGAATGGACCCCGTGGAGTTCAGGCTCAAGAACGTCCTTAGAGAGGGCTCCTACGCGCTGACTAGCCAGCTACTAGACCACTCGGTCGGAGTTGGAGAAGCCCTGAAGAAGACAGCTGAGCTCGCTGAGTGGTGGAGAAAGCGCGAAGAGTACAGGAAGTTCAATGAGCAGAGCTCTAGGTTTAAGAGGGGGATCGGTGTTGCTGTTGGCTGGCACGGTATTAGCACCTCTAGAGCCGTCCCCGACTGGTCTAACGCCTACATTAAAGTCGAGCTAGACGGCTCTGTAGTCGTCTACACTGGAATAGTCGAGATGGGGCAGGGCTCTCCAGTTAGTTCTCACGCTCAAATAGTCTCCGAGGTGCTCGGAGTGCCAGTAGAGCTCATTAGAGTAGTACAGGGCTCCACCGAGGCGCCTGACACGGGGGCTACCCACGCCTCTAGGGGTACTGGTATTGGAGGCGTAGGTGTGCTCGTAGCTGCCGGGAGAATTAGAGAGAGGCTGGCTCAGCTGGCCTCCAGGATACTCGGAGTAGACCCGAGCGAGCTTGAGTTTAGAAATGGGAGAGTGTACTGGAGGCGAAACCCCGAAGTAGGCTTAGCGTGGAGAGAGCTCGTGAGAGAGGCCTACGCTAGAGGTGTTGAGCTCAGCGCTACTGGCTACTTCTACTTGCCTAAAGGCAAGTTCGACGACACAGTAGGTCAGGGTTTCGCGTACCCCGCTTACAGCTACATAGTCCTCATTGCCGAGGTCGAGGTGGACACGTGGACGGGTGTTATTAGAGTTCTACGAGTCTACCCCGGCCTAGCCGCCGGCAGGATCATTAATCCCAATCAGGTCGAGGGGCAAATAGAGGGGGCTGTACTGCAGGCTATTGGCTACACTCTGATGGAGCAATTGCACTTCGACGAGCAGGGTAGTATCGTGAACACTAATTTAACAGACTACGTACTACCGGCAGCTAGAGACGCGCCGGAGATCTCTAAGCCCGCTCTAGTCGAAGACGTGTTCAGGTACGGTGCTTTCGGGGCGAAGGGTGTTGGGGAAATGGCTATGATACCCGGCCCCGCGTCTATAGCTAACGCCGCCGTGTTTGCTCTCGGAGTGAATATCACGTCTACTCCCCTCACACCGTGGAGAGTACTAGAACTAATAGGCGCCCTCAGGAGTGGGGGTGGTGCTCAGTGATGTACGCTATTCCGAGTAGCGTAGAAGTCCTCGTGGCCAGAGACCTCCGAGACGCCCTCAAGCTCGCCAGCGAGCTAGAAGACGCGAGAGTAATGGCTGGTGGAACAGACCTCGTCCTGGACTTGAAGACAGGGCGGCTGAGACCGAGGTATGTGATCTACATTGGGGGGTTGAGGGAGTTGAAGTACATACGCGACGACGGCTCTTCACTACACATCGGCGCGCTCACAACTATACAGGAGCTACTCGACTCCGAGGTAGTGGCGACTAGTACTCCTCTACTGAGAGCTGTAGCCGAGAAATTCGCCTACTGGCAGATCAGGAATGTCGCTACTATAGGTGGAAATATATGTAGCGCCTCTCCAGCAGCCGACATGGCTGTGCCGCTACTTGTCTACGAGGCTTTTATTAGGGCTGAGAGCGTGGAGGGCTCGAGGCTCATACCCGTGAGAGAGTTCTTTAAGGGGCCCCGCCAGACAGCTCTCAGGCACGGCGAGATAGTCGCGGAGATCATGGTGCCGTACAGGGGGCTAGAGGGCTCTGGCTACGCGTGCTTCAGAGCTGGTAGGAGGAGGGGCCACGACATTTCACTAGTAGCCGTGGCCTGCGCTC
>JBMSAO010000126.1:0-2049 GCA_049414425.1 Desulfurococcaceae archaeon | reverse complement strand
TCCTGGTATATACAGGACTTCTACGGCTTCGGATACTATGGAACTACTGGAGATCCCGCAGTATATGTGTGGTTCAGGTTAGAAGACCCCGCAACTGAGGGCGGTTACCTCACCACCGCTAAGCTAGTGATATACAAGGTAGACTCGAGTGGTACAACATATGTAAATGAGCTAGACCTACGAGGGAGCACCGGGACATACGTCTCTGCTGGTTCGTTGAACCCCGGCGAGGCCTTTAGATTAGACTTATGGTTCGACGCAGATAGTGCTGGCACAGTGAGATTCACGGTAGGAGTATACGTATCACAAGAAAACGAGGCACCTAATATTCCAACGCCATAGCAGTGAGTAGAGGCGACTAGAAGTGACTTTTAACTTAAAGAGTTTTTTTCTCCTAGGTTTCCTCGCATCCCCCGATTCGTAGTTTACATTCTCCTCGCCTTATACTTCTTCTTGTTTACTGGTAAGGCCTTCTACTTGCCCCTCTCTCTCACTGTGGCTCCTAGTAGTAATCACGTCGTCTCAGAGTGGAGTCTCATAGTTGGAGTAGCGGGTTACCTCTATAAGCCTACTAATAACACTCCAGTCCTGGTTTGCTACAGTGAAGCGTGGAGTACACCGTGCTTTACGGGTGTCTACGTAGTTAATAGTAACGGCAGGGGCTACGTCCTAGTGCTCAGTAATAACAATGGAAATGGAAATAGCGGGAGGGGTTTGCTCTACCCGCTTAACAATAATAATAATGGTAGAGTTTACTCTATAGTGGCTACAGTACCGCCCACCGCGTGGATTCCTATACTAGTAGTTTACTTCGCGCTACTCTCTCGCGCCTCAGTGAGGAGTGTTAAAGCGTCTTACAAGTTAGCGTTGATAGAGCACAGAGTGCTGGGTTTAGCACTAGTACTAGTACTCTCAATTAACACTATTCTAGTTGGAGCCGTCTACGTGGATCAGGCTACGCCGAGATACGCTGTGCCCGGTGTTACTGTCAAGCATAGCTTCCACTTAGAGAACAGCACACTAGTTGTAACACTAGACTTGAGTGATGTATACGTACTCGAGAGCGCTAAGTGCGTGTTTAATTCAAAGCAAACTAGTAACAGTAATAACAGGAGCAGTAATAACCGGGTAAACAGTGTTCTCGAGTCGCGTGTAGTCAAAAACAACACTATACTAGTAGTGATCCCCGGCTACGTCTACGAGTACTTGTACAATAAGACTATACTAGAGCCAATACCACTACTACCCGCAAATCTCTCAGTTTACGCGACAATACCGGTTTCCTGCGAGTTTAGACTAGATAAGGGTGTGCTCCGAGCTACATTTATAGCTGAGTTCTACTGGAGAGACCTAGTTGTCTCAGTGAGGGACTCTCTCGTCGAGATCTATAATCCAAACCCCGTCTCACTAGAAGCGGGAGTGTTTATTATAGATGTCGAGAGAGGTAGAGCAGTGAGTAGTGCTAGTGTAGTCTTAAAGCCGCTTAGCACTACTACACTAGATCTAAGCGTGCACGGAGCCGGGAACTACAGGGTCACCGTTCAGTACACACTCCTAGGGCTGAGGAGGAGTAGAGTTGCCTATGTTGTGGTCTCGTAGAAGAGAGAAGTCTCTTATTGAAATGGTCTCTGAGGAGATTGAGTGGTATTGGAGAGTGAGATTTGGAAGAGCTAGTCGAGCTTACATTGCCTTCACGTGTCTACTCAGCCTCTTCACATCTCTACTAACTGTAATTATACTCTTCCACCCTCTAGTAATATACCACGGGTTCACGCTCAGCGGCTACGTAGCGCCACTTAGTTATAACTTGAAAGTAGCTGGCCTCCCAGTGAGGTATCCCTTCCTAGATAGTCTGAATGTAATATCAGTTTTCACACTAGTATTCGCGTTGACTACCTGTGCTCTGAGTGTACTCGGACTTGTAGGTGTACGTATGAAGTGGAGGTCTTGGGTGTCCTACGCTCCAGCTTCAACGGCTTCTAGTGCACTACTGGTCTCACTACTCTACTCACTACTACGCTACGCTTCACTGAGCGCTATTCCAGCAAT
>JBMSAO010000125.1:0-5971 GCA_049414425.1 Desulfurococcaceae archaeon | reverse complement strand
TAAAGAACTTACTGGCTTCAGCAGCGGCTAGTGGTAACCACGCGCTCATTGTAATAGAGGGGGTTACGCCACGTAATACGTTTAAACTAGATCTCGTGGAGAGAGTCGAAGTCGACGCGAAAATGTTAGAGGGGTATATGGGTGGCGAGTGTCACGGTACTAGTATTCTCGGCTACATTGGGTGCCCGCATGCAAGTCCTCGCGAACTCCTCTACATTACGCGACTTCTAAAGAAGTACAGGAAGCCGCGGAGAGGTAAACTACTAGTAACTATGCCGGCGGAATTCGCGAGGATCTATAGAGATCTCGTTTTAGAGTTAAAGGCTATGGGTGTTGATATAGCGGCTGGTACGTGTCCAGTCGTCTCGAGATTCCGGGGCGACTTTGACTGCATTATAACTAATAGTGGTAAAGCCCTCTTTTACCTTAAGAGGATTTATAAGACTAACGTTAAACTCGCAGGTGTAGAGGCAATTGTCAGACACCTTGCTGGTGCATAGAGGTAGAGTAAAGCCCGTTATTCCGGGCTCCTGTAACGGAGACGTGGTTCTGGTAGATAGCTATATTAGCTTCTTCGCCGAGGTGAATCCAGACACCGGGTGTTTAGTAGCGCCAAGCGAGCTCTGCTTTCGAGACGCGGTATTAGTGTTTCGTGGTACTAGGGGGAGTACAGTCGCACCCTACATTATTTACGCGCTGAGAAGAAACAATACAGCCCCCCGCTGTATTCTCGTAGCGGAGGTAGAGCCTATGTTAATAGCTGGCTGTGTGCTCGCTGAAATACCCCTCTACGTTGTTGAAGACTACGAGGGGCTTGTCAGTAGTATTCGCCTCGCGAAGAAGAGTGCCTACCTCGAGGTACGTGGACATGATGCCCTACTCTACGAGAGAGTATAGGGGTGTTTTCGTCGTACTAGAAGGCATAGACGGCGCGGGGAAAACAACAATAGCGAAGATGCTTGTTAGAGAGTTAACTGAAATGGGTTTTAAGGCAACATATACTTACGAGCCGACAGATTCAGAAATAGTGAATATTGTTAAGACAAACTTCAACTATCTTAGAGATCCATTTATAGACGCTCTAACATTCGCACTTGACAGGCTTATACACGTTAAGTCCAAGATCCTGCCCGCTCTCGAGGAAGGTCAAATTGTTGTGAGTGACCGCTACTATTATAGCAGCGTAGCTTATCAAGGCGCCATGGGAGCCCCCATTGAATGGGTGCTCGAGGTTAATAAGTGGGCACTGAGACCAGACATCGCGATATACCTCGACGTGGATCCTAAAATAGCTCTTGAAAGGAAGCAGTCAACGTCTTCGAGGTTTTCGGAGTTTGAGAAATTAGAACTAGAGTATAAAGTGAGGGAGATTTACCTTAAACTAGCCTCCATGGGGCTCCTTGTACTTGTAGACGCGTCACGCAGTATTGAGGAAGTATATGATGATGTGAGAAGACACGTGCTTAAAGTAATTAGAGAGAAGAGCACGCTATTTAGCACTCCTAGTAGTTAATTGAGATTTTAGTCTCTGAATGCGCTCTAGCACTTCAAGCCACTTAATATACTCTGTTGGCTCAATATCGGGCGCTTTGAGTAGGTTTTCAAGGGTCTTCAGCGCGTATATTTCTAGTTTCTCTACTACGTGCGCTAAATACGTCTTAGTGTAAATTTCTCTCGCCTCCTCCTCTGTCTTGACTATGTAGACTCTGCCGTGGACTGGGCACACTACTTCGCCTGTTTTAAGCTTGAAGAGAGGTAAGTGACACCCCTCTACTGGACACGTCTCCGCGAGCATTATAGCTCCTGATTTGAGGAGTTCGGCCATTATCTTCGTGGGATCTTTAGTTGTAGACAATTGAATCCTCCTGGAGACCCTACTAACTATGCGAGCTTAGTAAGCGACTCTGGGTGAGAAAACATAATTAAGGCTCTATTATACTTAACTAGGGCTTAGAGTATTAGGTGAGTCAATATGAGCCGCGTCATGGATAACGAGGCTAGAATAAAGAGCGCTATTTACATCTTAATGACAATTATTAACGATACTGCTGTCCCCCGAAACATTAGGAGAGCGGCTATGGAGGCCCTAAATCACCTGAGAGACACTAAATACACACCTGGTGTTAGAGCGGCCAATGCTATAGGCGCGTTAGAGCAAGTGAGCCAGGATCCTAATATGTCTCTGAGCGCTCGTACTAAGATATGGCAAGCCATATCAATACTCGAGGCCGTTAAAGACTAATCTTAGTGTAGTGGGCTTTAAGCTGAGAGCCTTTTGTCTTTACATAGGTGGGTACTTTATTGATGCTTGAAACGAGCACTATTAAAGACAATAAAGCTAATGTCCGCGTGAGAGGCATTTACGCCACGGCGCTATCAAAAATACTACTAGAGAGTGGTTTTAAAATCGTGGATGCCAGCGAAAAGATCATAGAGAGGTTCTCGCTAGAATTTGAGGCAGAACCAGCTGATGTGACTATTAAATGTGGAGACTCAGAAGACGAGATCTTAGTTATAGGGTCTCCTCGAGAAGCCCTGCAGATATTTGATATTCTAGTTACTACGCTTAAACACGTCTACGTATTAAAGTCGAGCGTTGAACTCTATGCTGTCTATAAAGGAGTAGTTGTGGAGAGAACAGGTGATTACTGCGTAATTGATCTCGGCGGCATTAGAGGCGAGTTAATGCCGTGCAGAGAAGAGCCTGGGGCAAGCGTTATTGTGGGTGTAAAGAGAGCTCCGCTGAGACCCGGTGAAAAGGCTGTATTAACTAAGAACTTCATGGTGCGAGGTAGACTCCTAGCACTAGTACACGGTGATCCTAGGATAACTTTCTCGGAGCACATTAGAGATAGCAGAGTTAAAGCTAGACTATCTACACTAGCACTCTCAAAGCTCATAGGTAGCGGTTTAGGCGTTCACTTCAGGAGTAGCTCTAAGTACGCAGATGACAGCTCTATTATTCGTGAAATCGATGCGTTACTAGATGAGTATAGAAAGCTAGTAGAGCGAGCGAAGAGTGAGAGCGCTCCTGTTAAGCTAAGAGACGGCGAGTTTATAGGATTAATGGGCGTTACCAGCCCAGCTAAAAATAGGCTTGACGAAATTAGGTCAACTGTTACTACGACTATTAAAATGCATCACTCGCTCAAATCCTCGGGTTTAAGCGACTTAGTCGACTTAGTGGAGAGTATTGTAGCTAGTGATGAGTGCAAGCACGAAGCCTCAACTAGACTACTAGACTACATAGGTAGTAAGCTCAGAGAAAAACACACAGTTGAGTTAGTCCACATTAAACCTACTGGCGAGAGGATATCTCTAGGTGAAGGCGAGGTTTTGAATGTGACTACTAGTAGTGAGTTCCTAGAGCTCCTAGTAAAGAGGACTATTAAGTCCAGCGGTTTGTATGATGGACTGGGCGCTGAAAAGAAACCGGGCGATGTCGACTACGCTGTCATTAGGAGTGAACAGCCTATAGTGGTGCACAACTACTACAGAGGTGAGGAGTGGTTAGGTAGTTACGTGAACATTAATACTCCACCCGAAGTTACTCCAGGCCTAGTTAAGTATCACGACTTACTAGTCGACGTGGTGGTTTTGCCTAGCGGGGAAGTAAAAGTAGTTGATGAAGAAGAATTAGATAAAGCGCGTGAGGCTAATATAATAACAGAGGATCTCTATAAATACGCTAAGAGTGCACTTAAATGGGTACTTGAGAACTACAAAGAGTACATTTATAATCCCGGTAGTAAAGAAATAAAAATTTAAAATCGGAGTGTGCGGGGGTGCCCGAGCCTGGTCAAAGGGGTCGGGCTTAGGACCCGATGGCGTAGGCCTGCGTGGGTTCAAATCCCACCCCCCGCACTTTAACTCCAATTAGCTCCTTACTACTACTAGCAGCCCTAATCCTGGTTTAAGCATGTGTAATAATGTTCTTAGTGGTCGCTTTGCGGAAATAGAAGTAATGCCCTGCACTTTCTCTTATACAGCGAACTCGGCTAGGTTTTTAACACGACTTTTCCTCTTATGGGAATGAACTCGCCGCAGCGCTTGCATTTGTATCTGCCATTCGATCGATCCAGGTATATACCTAATACTCTGTACCCACTTCTATGTATAAGTAGTTTGCCGCACTTAGGACATCTCGTCGACTCGAGCTCAGAGTTCCACAAGTTACCTACATAGACGTACTTTAACCCCTCTTTAACAGCGTAATTTCGAATTTCAAGTAGTTTACTTATGGGTGTTGGAGACTCTCTCCATCTGTGAGCGGGGTAGTATCTATTAATGTGTAGGGGGACGTCAGGGCCTAATTCCTTTAAGTGAGTGTTAATAATCCACTCGACGCACTCGTTAAAGTCATTTGTATTCGTAACTACTAGGTACACTATTTCAACATGGGCCCCCATATTAATAGCTAATTTAGCGTTTCTGTAAACAATACTGTGATCTATGCCTACAAGAGCTCTCTTCATTGAGAAGCAGCCCTTAATATCTGCCGAGAAGCCATCTACACCGGCTTCTATAACGGCTTTGAGAGATCTTGTGGTGAAGTACATATTTGTCACCATCATTGAGTAGAGATTGTTCTTTACAGCGAGCTCGGTCACGTCTATTACGTAGTCGAGATTAGTTATGGGCTCATTAAAACTCGCTGAGACCCCCTCGTCGCCATTTAAAATAACTAATTTAACGAGCTCCTCTGGGGAGATAGTAGTACAGTCTTCTGGTGGCTCACTGTAGCTTAAATGGTCGTTTTGACACCAGGGACAGTGGAAATTGCAACCGTAATTGCTATATGTTAGTGCTGTTGAACCAGGCCAGTAGTGGTAGAGGGGTTTAATTTCAATAGGCCTGCTCTCAATAGCGCTAAGCCTGCCGTAACCCACGTGGTATAGGGCACCATTAATATTCGCGTAATTTTTACAGGGCCCACGAACACCACTCCTCAAAACACACTTCCTCTCGCAAACCTCGCACCTAACCAGCCCACCACTTAGGTTTTCAAAGAGCCTTGCTTTAACAAGCACGAGGAGACACCGAAGCGCCGGGGGCGGGATTCGAACCCGCGCGCCCCTCTAGGGGGCAGTGGGTCTCTCGAAGATCTAAGCGCTGGAAACTCGAGCCCACCCCCTTAGTCCGCTCGGGCACCCCGGCTTCACTATTAAGTGTATTTAACTCCAGCTTTTTAACAATTTGTGTGACTCGAACTTCGTTAAAGATTATTAGTCAGCTAGTGGTATCTACTAGTAGTAATGAGCTTTCAGCGGTCAGATCACAGGTAAGACTAACAGCGAAGAGATAGGCCGCATCCGACTACTCTACCTTACCATACAGTAAATTCTGTGTACATTGAGGAGTGAAGAGCAGACCCTCGTAGCCAGGGGATTCTTCACGAATCACTACTCCGAGGATAGTCTCCCGACGGGGCTTCATCGGGTCTACTGCTCTATCACGTCTAAGTGCTTAAAATACCTTCAACTATTCTACTACGCGGAGAAGTACTCGTAGTGGCATACTTAGCGGACTTGTAACCAGCTATTAAATACGATATCATGACCAAGGCTGTAGATACGGATACCGCGTACGCCTCGCGAATAAATGGAGGATTCCACTTTAAGTAAAGTTTATTAGTACTCGAGACCGGGATCACTACGATTAATCCACACTTTCACCTATTAGTCTATTGATCGCGTCAAAGTGTGATTTAACTTACTTAGACCTCTATGATTAAGAGAGTAACATTAATGGGGGATAAGGTAAAAAGTGTAGTTTTATAAACACGGCGTTGCACAAATGCGGCTCTAGAGCCGGGCTATTAGTGTAATTAGAATGTGGAATGTGAGAAGTAGCCGGGCGGGGATTCGAACCCCGGTCACGGGGTTTCCTCCGTGTGTGGCCAAAGCCCCGCATCCTTGGCCGCTAGACGACCCGGCTGCCTCCGGGATAATATATTTTGGAGTTGGGGGTT
>JBMSAO010000124.1:0-6689 GCA_049414425.1 Desulfurococcaceae archaeon | reverse complement strand
TAGGGTGTATTTAGAGGTGGGTACTCAGTGTTCTGGTTTCTCAGCCCGCGGAGCAGAGTTCTAGCAGTCGCTATTGGTGGAGGCGGCGATGTGGCCGCAGCGGCTATGATCGCGAGTGCCCTGGAGAGGTCTGGGCACAGAAGCGTGCTTGCCTCCATTGCGTGGGAGAGGTATATCTACGACCCAGTGCCGGGCCCCGTGAGGCTCGACGAGGTGGTCAACCCTCTTAGGCGCGGAGACTACTGCGTAGTCGTCACTGGAGACTCCTACGCTCTGCGCGGCGGCCGCGTCGTCGTGCCGCAAGCTGTTAACGCGTCTAGAGCTCTCAACAGGCCTGTCTACGTAGTTGACATGTATAGTGGTGTTGAAGACTACGTGAGGGCTTTGAGGGAAATTGCTAGTGTAGAGGGCGTGGACTGTATTATTGGTGTCGATGTTGGTGGTGACAGCTTAGCGTCTGGTAGTGAAGAGGAGTTGTGGAGTCCTCTAGCAGACTGGGTGGGGCTGGCCGCTGTTGCTAGGCTTGGCGGGGTTCTCGCAGTGCACTCGCCTGGTAGTGATGGCGAGCTCTCGCAGAGCTACGTTATCAGCAGAATAGACAAGGTCGCTGTGAGAGGGGGGCTACTGGGAGTTGCGGCTATGAGTGACTTAGACGCCGAAGTACTGGAGAGAGTGCTCAGCTACGTTAACAGTGAGGCCTCGCGAGTATCGCTACTCGCATACAGGGGCTTTAGAGGCTATTTCTCACTCCGCAGAGGCTCGCGCCTCGTAGAGGTGACACTACTCAGCACTCTCACTTTCTACTTAAAAGCACCCGTAGTACTAGAGCTCGTAGAGCCCGCGCAGAGAATACTACACACTCACAGCCTCGAAGAGGCCAGGAGAATACTAAACAGTATGGGAATATACACTGAGCTGGACCTCGAAGAGGACTTGGCAAAACTAGGCGTTAAACCCGAAGAGCTCACAGGAGAGCTACTAGTAAGTGTTAGAGAAAGGGGGAGAGCGCGCCTCACTAGAAAGTAGCAAGTCATCAGTTGCAAGCCCCTACACGCAGGTAAGAACTACTCGGGCTCAAATTCTCCTTAAAATTTCACGCTCACAAGTCTCTAAGCACTCTAAGCGCGGAGTAACTAGTATACCTGGTCTCTTCTCTCTACTCGTAATAGCTATCCGCCGTGTAGCGGGGGTAGAATGTCTATTGTGTCTCCGTTTCTTATCACGGCTTTCTCTCCGCCTAGAAACACTATGTGTCTCCCATTAACTAGTATAGTGGCCCCCTTTACTTCAACTCCCTTCTCAGTTACTACAACGTACTTGCTCAGAAGTGGGTATTTCTGCAGTATCTCACTAATGAAGTTAACAAATAAGATTCCATCACTCGGTACTTCTAGTTCTAATCTCTCACCAATAATCTCTTTAAGTGCACCATAGAAGCGCACTATAACGGCCATGACGGCGCCTCAACCTCAAAGTAAAATATATCTTCATGGAAAGCCCTTTATGAGTATGTATGAGTACGTGGAGAAGTGTTCTTAGAGGTCGTGTAGTCCAAGTCTCTCCAGCGTCTCTTTTAATGGTACTCCGTCAGAGCTCCAACCTCTCTTAGTGTAGTACAAGTTCAGCATTTTCTCGAAGTCTTCTCTAGTTATAACCCAGCCTGTGTCTTCTCTCGGCTTGTAGAATCTAGGTGGTAGGTCGTCGTCTTTTCTCCTAACTCCCTCTCTCACGTTGAATAGTCTTGTTAAATTGTATATTCTCTCTCCTAGTTTGAGAAAGCCCTCTTCATCGTAGTTTAAGCCCAGTGTGTTAAGCATTTTAATGTAAATCCTGATCATTTCGTCTGGCGGCCTAATGGCATTTGAGGGTATATTGTCACAGGCTATAAGAGTCCACAGGGCCGCGTTTCTATCTTGGAGATACTTAGTTAAATTGACAAGGTCTTCTAGAGTTAGCTTAGTTGTGACTTCTGCGCCAACGGTCCAGGCTCTTAAGTGGTCACCACCTCTATCAGCAGTAGCGTAGGCTAAGGTCATGCCCACAACGCCCCTCGGGTCGTAGGCTGGTATTTCGAGGCCTTTAATGTGGAGAGCGTACTCTTCCGCGTTGAGGATTTTGGCTGCTCTTGCTAGGCCCTCGGCTAGTATGTCTCCCAGTCCTCTCCTGTAGGCTGTGTCATATATGAGTTTTACGTAGCTATCTACTTCACCCCAGGAGATCTCATAGTCCTTTAACAACCCTCTCTCACAGAGCTCTGTGACAAAGGCGAGTATGCTACCCGTTGTTATAGTGTCCATGCCTAAAGCGTTTAGTGTGTTGTTTATTAGCATTAATGCCCTGCGATCTAGTATTAGTAAGTTAGGGCCGTTCATAGCGACAGTCTCATACTCAATTCTCTCAGTCATGAAACCACCTTCTCTAATAGTAGTTCCACACTTAACTGGACAAGTAGGACACGTTATCCTGTTAACTAGGACTTTAGCCCACGCCTCGTCAGCTAATTCCCTCCACAACTCGTGTGTACCGAGCTGGAAGTTCTTAGTTGGGAGTATTTTTGCCTCAGCTGATACTTTAAATACAGGTAAGTTCCCTCCAATACCTATACCCGGCATAACATCCTCTTCTATAATTTTCAAGTACCTGTCGATCAAGTCTCTCTGAACACTCCTATCTACACCTTTAGTTAACTCGTCTACTCTAAACCAGCCTTTTAACACTATAGCCTTTAAGTTCTTAGAACCCAGTATCGCACCGAGGCCTCCACGACCAGCAACTCCAGGCCTAGTTATCGGGTTTCTCCTCCAATCTATATAGACACCTGCAAATCTAACCCTGTTTTCACCTGCAGGACCTATTGTCAAGACGGAGTATTCTCTAAACAGCTCCCCAACTTCATATGTAGTTTTGCCTCTAAGTTGTTCACACTCAAAGAGCCTCTTCTCTTCCCTAGTTATCTTCAAGCACTTTAACTTGTCGCTCTTGCCCTCAATAACAATACCTATGTAGCCGGCTCTCCTTAATTCAACAGCAAAAGATCCTCCGGCGTAGCTATCACAGAATAAACCAGTTAGTGGAGATTTAGAGGCGACAACGGTTCTAACAAATGTAGGGTATATGAATGCTAGTGGACCAGCAAATATAAACAACTTGTTTTCAGGAGAGAAGGGGTCTATACCCGGCTTGATCTCCTTGTACATCAAGTAGGCGGCTAAACCCTTACCACCAATAAATTTTTCAACAATAGAGTCAGTTAATTCCTCCTCCTCGATTTTATCGCTAGAAAGGTCAACCCGCAATACGACTTTCCCCGGGTAAACCACTGTAACACACCAACACCGTAGAATGCCGGGGACAATATTTAAGTACGGTTAAAGCCGCGGTAGAATAAGTCTAAACATAATAAACCATGTAGAGTTACACGAGAACAAGTAGTAGATTCTATGAAAACAGTAAACACTATTAGTGTTGGAGTGGGAAAACAGCATCCAATAAGAAAAATTCAAAAAGTAACCTGAAGTTACATGGAGTTTTTAGTACTCCTCTAATTACAACTATAACCGGCAATTATTACTTAACCTAGCTTTACTTTTCCCTGTTCGTGTTCACTCTCCTCTCTGGGCTCTTTGAAACCCGTATACCCTACTCTGGGCCTACATAGTGTGTACTAGAAGTCGTCTCTACCAAGCTCAATAATTACTTTATCGCTCTCCGCGTGTTCCAATATTGCTAGTAACACGCGGTTTTCACGCTATACACATCTCTATGGATCAACCTAGGAGAGTGTCGAGGTATATCATTACGTAGAAGCCTAGGAAGAATCCCACTGTAGCGATTTTTCTGTATGTAGACGCCTCGTGTAGTATTTCTGGCAGTATTTCCTCTACTACTATGTACATCATTGCGCCGGCTGAAAACCCCATTCCCACGCCGAGTACGCCAGTAGCGTAGGAGAATACTAGTGCCCCTGTAACGGCCATTAACGTCTCCACTAGGCCTGTGAGTAATCCCGTAGCAAACCCCTTTAACTTACTCCCCCAGAGCACTGCGAGAGGTAGCGCCACGGCAACACCCTCTGGAACGTCCTGTAAGCCTATTGCTAGCGCGGTGGCGAAGCCCAGCCTCTCACTCAGCGCGGTTGAGACTCCAACAGCTAGACCTTCAGGCACGTTGTGTATTGCAACTGCGAGGGCTATTAGCACGGCTTTTTTAAGTCTTCTCCTAGCGTGCTCGGGGCCCTCGTAGCCCACTACGAGGTGTTCGTGCGGAATAAGAGCGTCCATTGCGGCTATTGCTAGCGCGCCGAGAACAAAGCCGATGCCCAGGTCCAAGTAGAGACCCATTTCAAGACTGGGAATAATGAGGCTCGTAAAGCACGCAACAAGCATAATTCCAGCTGCAAACCCCATTGAGAAGTCTAATCCCCACTTAGGTATCTTCAGGCTCGTAAACGCGACTAGGGACCCGAGCCCTGTGAAGCCGGCGAGAATCAAACCATTAACGAGAGCACTAGACACTACGCTACTTAAACTCACAGAGCACACCTAGTTTGAACTCAGTAACTATCAGTGATGTGTTAAGCAGAGCGGTGCTTAAAAACAGGATTTCACGCGAACTAGGTGAGAGATCAGGTCTTTCACGGTTTCATCTAGTAGACCCGAGCTCTACTTCGAGTAAAGGGTCTTACCAGAGGAGTGGAATTGCGAGCTCTTAAAGTACACTAAGAGATTTTAGAGTTTACGTGGCTGTACAAGTAGTAGTGAGAGCGCTGAGAGCGGCGCCGTCTTTAACTAGAGCTTCATGGAGGTGTGTCTGCGTGTACTTAATAGCGGGTAGTAGTCTACTCGCTTACTTCACTCTGATCTTATTTATTTTCGGCTGGCTAAGCCCACTAGCGAGTACTCCACGCTACTTCACGTGTAGAGTACAGCTCTTAGCCGTCTCGGGGGATGAGGGGCTCACTATTCCCGGCGAGATTACTATTTCGACTAGGGGGGCTGGTGCTATTTCAAGTACTGGTGTGAGTGGAGATGTGCTGGTGTCATTTAAACTCGCCTTGATATACGCGTCTATCACGACGGGAGTGGACTACAAGTCCTACAACTACTACTTAAAGATAGGCGGCGACGTGAAAGGACTAAGTGCAACACTACTCTTCTACACTACTCTCTCACACATGTTAAGCAAGGGCACTTGTCCACAGGGTGTTTCGGCTACCGGGATTATTGGTCCCGGTGGAGTAGTCGGAGCTGTGGGTGGCTTAGAGCAAAAACTCAGAGCGGCGGCCGCGGGGAATATAACTCTAATTTACGCTCCGGGAGTTCAGCGAGACCTATTCAACTACACTTCTGTAAACGTGAGAGGCGTGTACACAATTTACGATCTAGGCTACGCCCAGCGGAGTGAGGGGCTCAGCGACTTCTACCAGCTAGTTAACACTACTCAACTACTCTTCAAGTCCGTGTACGAGAACTTATCTAGTACAGCTAGTGCCGTCTTGAGTGAGCTAGAGTCGTTAAACTGGAGTAGCGAGTACACCGCCACTGCGCGCGAGAAGCTGAGAGAAGCTGGTCTAGTAGCCGAGCAGGGTAAGTACTACGTGGCGGCCTCGCTCGCGTACTCGGCACTAGTTAGTGCAGAGATCTCCAGGCTACTGTACACTTACGAGACGCGGTCAGGAGGTGTACTGGAAGTCGTGAATAAGACGGCTTCGAGCGTGCTGGCTACAGCTAGTATAGTTAAGAGTGAAATTACTAGTCTACTAGAAGACGCCGCTAAGAGCGGACTAGTAGACCCTGTATACCTCGACTTGCTGATTACAGCGTACGCTAGAGCTAGTGAGGCGGAGGAGTACGCGCGCGCCGCGAGCAGACTTGTAGGAGACTTAGACGCGCTCATTACAAGTACAGCTGTAGCGAAGGCCCGCGTTCTCTCAGCGTATGGCTGGCTTACTGCCGCGAATAGTGCTCGTAGCGCGCTCAAACCCTACAGGCTAGTCAACGTGAGCAATATAGTGTACCTCAGTAAGCTGGCACGGGGATTTCTGAGTGAGCACTTAGAATACCTCTCTCTACTGGGCTTCACTGCGAGTACTAGTGTGAGTGAAACAAGTAGTATTAGTGAGCTCTTAGAGGTGTTCAGCGCGCTGCTAGTAATCTCGAGACTAATTTACTCGCCTCTAAACACAGTGTTTATACCGACAAGTAGAGAAGTCGTCAAAGACCTCGTAGAGAACTTAAAGAGACTTGTCGAGAACTACGCAGTCCTCTACGACTACGTACCGCTATCAACACTACTTGTCCTCGACCTCGCCGAGTACTACTTGAATACGGGTGCTGACGCCTCAGACGTGATCTCATTTGTCTACTCGGAGCTCCCTAGAGTAGCACTATACGCCTACATGTCTATTGTCAGAGCTCGCGAGGCCGTGTACAGAGAAGACTCCGGGCTACAGGCGAGAGCACTAGTTGTAGCGGCACTCGCGGTCGTAGTAGTAGTTAGTGTAGTCCTCGTGTACTACTTGAAGAGAGGGGCGGAGTAGTCCACTTAGTTGTCTAGTCCGCGGCCCTCTTAGTAGACTAATCCACTCTAAGCCGACTTAAGCTCGACTAAGTCTAGTTCAGGAGTAGGTGAAGCGGGCAGGCTAGTGCGTGTTAATAAGTGTGTTTTGCGAGTGTAGTTTAGTGGTGATG
>JBMSAO010000123.1:0-2135 GCA_049414425.1 Desulfurococcaceae archaeon | reverse complement strand
TATTCTTATAAACCCAGCCAACCAGCACCCTTAAATATGTTACGAGCACCCCCTCTATCTCAATAAGGCTCTCACCATACTCCTTCTTCTTAGTTAAGTAGTTGCTGTAGAGCTTCTTTACCTCTTCTTCAAAAAGCGGTTTTACTCTCTCTAGAGCCGCTTTAATTTTCTCAGTTTCGTCTTGACTGGGCTTTTCACACTCGGGGGAGTCTACTTCGAGCACAATGTCATAAATTATTTGTATTGCAGGCTTCTCCAAGATCCTTATACATGCGCGCGGCGATGAAGAAGTTCTCTTCACACACCTGTTGACGTAGTCTATATTTAGAGATCTCAGCACTTCTGAGAATGCTGCGTACACGCTATCTTTAAGTGCATCACTGTATAAATATGACACTACTGGTTGTAAGCCTGAGACCAGGAAATATGCAGGATCTATCTCGCGTTCATGTCCAAAGCCGTAGGTCATATGAAAATGTGTGATTGTATAAGACCAGTTACATAAATTGACTTGTTTCCCGTTAACTGTTTTAAATATTATGCTTACCATTTGTTCATATTCATTAAGATTTTCAAAATCTGCACAAGTGTACTCAGCGATTTGAGGACACACTAATATTTTTCCTTCTACCTCACGAACAATTCTCTTAAGCATTTTATCTACTTCTACGCGTAGTCCTGGTCCTAGACTGGATTCTATAATGATTCTGTTTGGAGTATCTTTAATTCTCAGTAGCAGTGTTCCAGGTACTTCGGGTTTGAGTGGCTTCGCGCTCTCCCAGAGGCTATTATATATTCTTATGGCCTCTTCGGCCGCCACCTCGCAGAGTACTTCAATGTTTTTCCCTTCTAGTACTGGGCATGTGAGATTTGGTGAGCCTATTAGTGCTTTACCATCTGCTATGTATATTTTAGCGTGCATGAATTTTTCCTCGAGAACTCTTACATTAGCGAATTTAGAGATCTCTTTTACTAGCTCAGAGCTCACAGCTGTAGATACTAGGACTCTAAGTTCAACGCCCTTACCACTAACAGTCTTCAAGAGCTCTAATCCACAATTATCTAGAAACGCAGTAGAGACCCAGAGACTCTGAGTAGCGCTTTCAATATGCCCCCTCAACTTCCCGGGGACATCACTTAGACTATAACACACACTAGAAGACATAGGCGGCGGGCCTCACTAATACTATTGCTTCTGCGGACATATAAACATGAACAATTACATGGTGAGTAGACAACCCACTTGGAACTACAGCAAAACCTCTCTCGAGTTTTTGTCAATTCACAAACCCATAAAGGCTTATAAACTATGCAAAACTACTCCTCCACACTCCCAATGTTATTTTATGAGTTAGTTCTAGATGATAGTGAATACTGAGCTAGTCTAGGAGTCGCTAGAAAAAGCACCATAGTTACTAGCTTTAAATGCGCAGTTAGGCTCATAGACGTGGCTGTGGAAATTGTAGAGGTTTTTCTGGGACATGGATCTCGCTCGTGATAGATACATACAACGATCTAGTCCTTCAAGCTATTAGCCGTTATTTTCTGTGCTTGTGAGTAGGGCTGAGCGGACATACCGGGCTAGCTTTACGAGAATAGACATGTCTACGGGTTCCTCTACTTCTCCGCATATATGCGTGAACGCGTCTCCACAAGTACTAGCTACAGAGACGCCTACCTCGTGGCTACTAGCAACAACGTAAATACCAATAATAATGTATACTTCTACATCACGCAACACACCTATAGCACCTCTACTAGAAGCCAGTGTTCTGCGACTGGAAGAGGCTAGTAGAGGGGTAGAACTACAAGCAACAACACAGCCACCCGAGAAACCCCCACTAGAGATCCCGCTAACGCCCGAGTAGTTCTAAACACTCTCAATGCCACCGTGAAATGCGGGGAAATGCCGATAAAAATGGAGATGTCTCTTGTAAACATAGTTAATCTCGGCTTGGAAAATGGAGAATGCTTCATTAATATGTGCTGGTTTCGTTTTCGGTGCCTGGGAGGGTTTAGGAGACCTTGCTTTTTAGACGCATCACGCCGATTGTAGTATCGGAGGACTCCCCTAACAAACTTTATAAACCTATGTGTCATGCATGTGTTTGTGGTGTGTATTTTGAAACGCAGTC
>JBMSAO010000122.1:0-4380 GCA_049414425.1 Desulfurococcaceae archaeon | reverse complement strand
AGTTCTATAATGGCTTAGGGTTTATATGCCTATCGGGCTATAGCCTTGGTTGAGAACACCCTCTACACGATTAAGGTTTGTAGATCCCAAGGGGACAACAAGTTCTAAAGAGCACGACGAGATCATGAAGAGGTTTGGACTAGACAGACACACGGAACCAGCATACCTCACAGCCCTGAGAAGTATTTAAAAATATCTACAGCTATTAACAAAACACTTCAAACCTGTAACAGCCCTCTTCACAGCCTCCCTGTATAGTGGCGTCTGCCACGCAACGTATCTGCCTACACCCAGTGCGAGATCTCTCTGGTGGGAGAGTGTCGATCCACCGGTGCTCCAACCTCCTGTGCATATTGTACACGATGAGGTTTCTCTCGACGAGCTCGTCTACTAGTTCTCTAGGCTTACCGGGAGCTCAGAGCGTGTCGGGGTCTTCAACTGCCCTCTCAAGCCAACTCCTCCACTTAGAGATGAAGTCGAGTGTTAACCCTTTCTCCTTAACGAGGCTGACGACAGCTCTATCGACATCCCAGTCAACTTGATATAGTAGCGAGTAGGCTCTGGGGGTTCCACCAGTCAACCTCCAAACGTCACTGAAAGGTGGTTTTGAACTCGGGATTGCGTTGTATAGCTTCTCGAAGCCCTCTCTACTCATATTCCACATGGGCGTAATTACGGCCCACAAGCGCCTACCGATCCTCCACCTCGTAGTGCCCTCACTAGTAGCTACGATAGCTACTATGTTCTCGTAACTAGCTGGAGGGTGCTCTATTAGGCCTAAAAGCTCTTTAACGTAGAACTCAGCTTTATCAAGACCAATAGCCTGAAACACGTCATCAACTAGTATTGCAATTCTCTTCTTACCCCACCTTGCAAGGAGCTCTCTAACTACGAGTGTTACTAGAGTAGCGAGTTTAACTTGAACACCAGTAGTCTCCGAAATAACCTCTACGAACCTATCTACGACTTCGCGAACATCAGTCCTAGCAGTAAAATCCCTGTAGAGGGGATTAACGTAAAACACTTCAAAACCCATTTCCTCGAGGATCGCGGCGGCTTGTTTAAGCCAGCTCGTTTTACCACAGCCCTCAGGGCCGAAGACGACTACTGGAAGCCTAGTGCCCTTCTCGCCGATCTCGTAGACTTGCTTAATACCCCTCTCTCTATCCGTGAACTCTACTTCTAAGTTAGCAAAGCGGAGTTTAACTCTCCTCATACCCGCTTACAAGTAGAGTTTAGCCGAGTACTCTCCACATTACTGGTAAATTCAAGTAGCCTACACCGAGAGTTACGAGTCTCTTGAAGTCTCCCAGGACTTCACGCAGACCCTGCCTGAGAGCTAGTAGTACTCCGTAAAAAACAGCTTTACCGCGGAGTGTTGAGAGCTCTATTTCCGAGAAGACTTCTCGGAGAATACCGAGTAGAGTAGGAGACCTCACTACGGGGAGAAACCTAGACGCGAGGAGGAGGGCTCGAGACTCCCTTCTAAGTCTCCACCACGCACCACTCCTCAGGGCTTTCCTAATATAGTAGTTAACAGCTTCACGAGTGACTGCACTGGGAACGAGGAGCTCTAGAACAGTACTCTTAGCTAGTAGTACAGCGTCTCTACTCACACCTCTCTCAATAAGCTCACACCAAGCACTAGCAATAATAGTCACAGCAAGCCACGCTCACTCTAGAGGAATTAACCTTGAAATTAATAAATCTACACAGAGCACAGAAGTATGCTCAGAGACGAGAACACTAAACTAGTCTAAAAACCAGCCGCTTTTCACCCAAGCGCTTCATCACGCCGAGAGCCCGGATCTCTAGACCCTTTATTCTAGTTCACTATTTAAGCGGAGATTTTGAGGCATATTTACGTAAAAGCAGTGATCTTGGGTAAGCACCACGTTAAGGGCCCTACAATAGAATTTAACGTATACGTTCACGACGACAAAGTCTACTTAATTGAAGTGGAATCTCCCGCTGAAATAGATCACGTTGAGTGGTTTTATAAGAGTGCAGAGATATACGGGAAAATAACTGAGAAAACCACATAAACTAGTTCTCGTAGCCGTAAACATAGATGAAGACGCTTACATTAGGGCTAGAGAATTGGGAATAGATGTAATACGCGGATCAATCATATACTAAGCCTTACTTCGCCTCGGCACTAATACTCCCAATATTCCCAGCTAGCCCTACAGCTACTATTGTGAAATAAGAGTACATGGTAGACTAGAGTCGCTTCAATCTCGAAGAGAGTTAAGTATATTTAGGTTTAATGAGTATTTAGATTAAGCAGTGCAGGTTTCTCCCAGGTGTCTCTACTTGAATAACACTGCGAAGAGACCTAGAATAGGCCGTATTAAGCCACATGTAAAGCCTAGAATTGCCCATATAAGACCGAGAGACCTAGGTGTTTCAGTGAGGTAGTGTTCTTGGCTGTTAGAGTCAAGTTGAGAATAAGATTTCAAGATAGAGTACTAGACACGGTGGCACTAGTAAATAACTGGGTTTGAGACTCCAAATCCACAAATACTTCTCCCAGTAAAAGCCGCTGAAAGACTTGGTCTCTGGCCTCAATTACCCAGTGAACACTAGTAGAAGTATATGATACTGCTGGTGGACCTGTTAGAGTATATAGAGTTAAAAATACTGTTACCGTAGAAATACCCCGAGAAGAACATCTCAGTAGTAGCTGACGCCGTAATATCACACATAGAGGTAGAGGTCTTATTGAGTGATAAGTTAACAGATAAACTAATGATCGCCCCGGAAATTCCCGGAGAGGGGCTGTGGAGGCTTAGAGATGAGAACACTTTGAGGAAGAGTGAGAGACCAGAGCTGTGGATTTAAAACGTGTAGAGTCACTTTTAGACGTTCAAGGCTACTGCGACACTATTCTCCTGATTTCTCTTACTGCTCTTAGTACTCTAATCTCGAATCTCTTGAGGTACAGTGAGAGCAGTGAGAGTAGTAGGCAGAGTACTCCTAGACCACTGAGTGTTATACCTGCTAGTGCTCTAACGTGGTGTACTACGCCGTGAAATAGCCACCTGTAGAGGACAAAGGCGTCTAAGTAGAGGCCGGGTATTAGCATTAGTGCTCCGAGCGCAAAGATCAGGAATACGGGGTTGTATCTCCACGTTAATCCCACCATGCCGAGTGCTATTTTAAACCCGTCTCTAACGCGGAGCTTCTTCCTCCCAATACGCCTCCTGTAAGTTATTGGAGTCTCCGTGACTCTGTAGCCCAGTGTAGTGGCGTGAGCGACTATCTCGGACTCCACGCTGAAACCACCGAGTTCAAATCCTATTTCTCCGAGTAGCTCTGACCTAGCCGCGTACATGCCGCTCAATACATCACTCAGCTTAACGCCAAACAGCACTCCAAAGAAGAGTGTGAGTAGTCTATTACCGATCTTGTAGATAAAGCTCTGAGCACCCTTCTCGCAGTGCAGTCGCGCACCTATAACTAAGTCGTAGCCTCTCTCTAAGAGACTTAAGAGCTCGTGTACGTGTCGAGCAGGGTAAGTGTAGTCCCCGTCCATAAACACGTAGCAGTCACTACTACTCTCCTCGAGAGCAGTTTTAATCGCCATTGCCTTCCCCCTACCTCTCTGAACAATAACTCTGAAACCCATAGACTCCGCTACTTCTCTACTACCATCAGTAGAGCCTCCGTCAACAACTAGAACTCTCTCTCTGGGAATAGAGTTCTCTAAGAGCTCTCTGAGAACGTGGGGTAGCGCTTCTGCCTCGTTTAGTACAGGTATTACTACGAGGTAGTCTCTACACGCACTACTACTCAACTCGAAGCCCCCGCGCAGTAGAAGCAGTTCGCTATTCTAGTAGTGTTTAGATTTACGAGTTGCGAGTTTAAATACTCAAAAACTCCAAGCACGCATCTCTAACTCCTCTCTCTCAGCACGCCGTTCTCGAGAATGTAGTCTCTGTCAACGCTGAGTGGTGTATAGAGGTCTGTTGTGGTTATGAGAACACTCATACCACTACTAGTAACTAGACTTCTAATGTAGTTCATAATACTCCTCGCTGTCTCCTCGTCTAGGTGCGCAAAGGGCTCATCGGCCACTAGTAGTACGGGTCTCTTAACGAGAGCTCTCCCTATGACAACTCTCTGCCTCTGACCACCACTAAGCTCGCGCGGCCTTCTGTTCTCGAGGCCCTTCAAGCCGAGGACTTCGAGGACCTCTCTAACAGCGTCTCTGCTACTCTCAGCACCTACTAGCCTGAGTGAGAGCTCAATATTCTCGCGCACACTCAACTCCTCTATTAACGCGCACTCCTGGTCAATGTAGCCAATATACCTCAGCCTCAAGTGAGCTCTCTCAGAGTCGCCTGCTCTACTCACATCTCTGTTCAAGAACACTAC
>JBMSAO010000121.1:0-4534 GCA_049414425.1 Desulfurococcaceae archaeon | reverse complement strand
AGAACTTAGTGGTCGTCGCCTTAGAGTACTTTGTTAAGTACCTTATTGGTATAGTTGAGTAGTAGATGTAATATACTAGTCCAACGGTTACAGATGAAATGGAGAAGAGCGCTATTGAGCCATACCAGCTAGCTGTGTAGTGCAGTATAGACTTACTCCACGCCTCGTCTATTACAGTTCTTGGTGTCTCCTCTGGGAACTGCTTGCTGAACTCCTCTATTGTTATTCTAGCTCCGTAGACGTAGGCTCCCATGAAGAGCCAGAAGACCATAAATGCCACTGCCCAGAACCAGAAGTACCCATCACTCAGAATATTCCTCAAGTAGAACCTGCAGACCCTGCCTACTGCCATGTTAACACCTCGTAGAGCTTATCTAGCGAGTCTATACTCGAAATGGGTGTTCCAGTTGTCTTAGACAAGTAGACTTCGCCACCTGATCTGAGCTTTAAACTCAAAACAGTGTTTTCTACGGGTTTCCTCGATATTTTTAAATCTAGTAGTTCACGTGGTTTTAGTGGGCCGTAGACTAGGCCCTCGACTATTAAGTGAAGACTCCAGTCTCCGAGACTATTGAGGAGCCAAGTGGTGTGCGTGCTCATGATCTTAGTGCTCTTAGACCTGGTGATCTCGCTCAGCATAGCCACTCTCCTAGCCGGATCTAGGTTCTCAAATGGCTCGTCGAGAAGCACGTACTTGGCGTTTAAAGCTAAAGCGAGCGCGTCCAGTACTATTGTTCTCAAACCCGCTGAGAGCTCGTGGAGTCTCCTACTCAGTACTTCCTTCCCCCCAATACGTGAAACTAGGTCTTCGAAGTAATCGTAGTCCTTGCCAGCGAGGTCTAAGTAGAACTTAGCTACGTGTTTAACTGGAAGTCTCGAGAGCATAAAGAGCTCTGGTAAGTTACCAGAGAGTAGGCCAGGAGAGCCCCTAATAGAGTCCATGTCCACACCGTCAATAACGATCTTACCCCGCTTAGAGACGCTAACCCCGAGGAGAGTTCTCATTAAAGTCGTCTTGCCACTACCATTAGGGCCCAGTATGATCGTGTTGCCAGTGATCTCAATGTTTACTCCTCTAAGAACAAATTCTTCACGTCTGTACCCAGCGTAGACGTCAATTAGCTTTATAGTCACCTTGCACACCTACTGGTCTAAGAGTAGAGATATTGTGCTCGCATATTTATAATTTTTTTAATTTAGTGATGTTAATTGCGCCTAGTACTGTAGCTCAACTCTCAATAATTATTGTGCGTGTTGTAGCCGAGCAATTACTATACACATGGAGTTCTAGATCTAAACTACACGGCTACACTTAGTGGCTTTACCCTAGTAGTGTTTTATAGTGGTAGTTTTACTGGCATGTAGGGTTTCCAGTATGGGTATGTCGCTACTGCTATGTAGCCTAGTAGTAGCCCTACTGCGTACTCCAGCACGTCGTACACGATCTCGCGCCAGCTCCCCCCAGTAGCGCTGTCCACGACCTGGTATATCACGTATAGTGCGAGTAGGACAATCCCCAACCCCCTGTAGTGGAGTAAGTAGTAGTAGTTTAGTACACCGTAGACGACGTGAGCAATATCCGTTAAGAGTATGTACAATTTGTATAGAGATCTACTCACACTTCTCCACTCTCTAGTTTCTTCTCATTAAAAGCCTACCATTAGAAAACACTTAATAAATAGTTTAATCACTACAAGACGACTGGGACACTTGATCCTGGCGTAGTACTCTGAGTTATGGCTCAACTATGTCACGAGATGTTACAGATAAACAATTAAAACCCAGTATAGTCTGTGTTACTGATATATACTGTTCTTGGTAGTGTTGAGTGGGATTTTGCCTCATAATGTTACTATGAATAACTAAGAAGTAGTAGCATTTATGAGAGTTACGGGAATAATGTCGAGGTCTCCGCTAGTGGTAATAGCGATGTATTAGTAATGGGTGTTATAGACCTTGAAGCGCTTGACCTTAAAGTAAACTCAGTAGCAGGTGGGGTTAAGGTGCGCTAATTACTCAGCACTGTGAGGTAAAAAGACTATTATGGGGAACTGCTAGTGAGCATACACTGTTCTAGAGATCTAGTTTTTCTCTGAGATGCTAAATGTTGTGAGCGGGTGAGAACTGAAGTAGGTTTTACTTGAAGAGTGAATGGGTTTAGATATTAGTCTAGGTCTCTCAAAATCTCTTATGAGTTACAAGTAGTAATAGTGAGTTGCAAGTACTAGTTCGGTGTTTTAATGCCCATTGACGAAGATCTAGTTAATGCGAGATTAAGGGATGTGTTAAGTTCTATTAGTGAGTTGAAGAGAATCACTTCAAAGAGCTTTGCTGAGATGAGTATTGATGAAATTTACTCTATGAGATACAATATTATAGTCCTTGTAGAAGCAGTAGCTTCTATATGTCTACACATCGCTATTGAACAGTATGGTTTAAGACCGAGATCTTATTCTGAGTGTTTTAGAGAGGTCTCTTTGAGAATTGGAGTAAAGTGTTTTAAAGATCTAGAGGCGTTGTCTAGGCTGAGAAACCTTCTTGTTCACAGATACTGGGTTGTGAGAGATGATCTTGTTTATAACTGTGTAAGAGGTGATTTTAAGTGTGTTTTAGAGTTTATTGAGGCTGTAAAGAGGTTGATGTCTAAGTGAGTATTGAGTATTTCGAGGTAGACCTGGATAGAGTAGTGGAGGTTAGCAGAAGCGTCCTCGAAAAATTCGACTTCATAGAAATAGCCGTTATCTTTGGCTCTGCTCTACGCAGAGGAGTTGTGAGAGACATTGACGTAGGACTAGTACTCAACACAGAGTCCTCGCTAAGAGTAATCAACGAGGTTGCTTCCGCGTTGGAACAAGAGCTGGGAGTTCCAGTTGACATCGTGATCTTAAATGAAGCTCCACCCCTACTGAGATTTAAAGCTCTAGTAGAGGGAGTAAAAATTACTGTGAGAAATAAGAGTAAATACTATTATCTAGTTACTGAGGCGTTTATGGAGCTTGAAGATATGAGAGAAAAATTAAATACACTAAGCAGTAACAGAGAACACTATGAGCTCTAAATTCACTGGAGCGAAGCGAACTAGTCCTCTAGAGCAAGTAGTACCTGTCAAATCTACACTCACCCCCGACATTGCGCTGTTAAGCCGAAATAGGTGTTTTACCCATTGTTTCTAGAGAGCTCTCTTCTGCTTTTTTTTCTCAGGTTTCCAAGTGATCCCCACTCGAACCTCAGAGCCCCCTCCGCGAAGTCTTCTACGGCTATTTCGAGTTTACCGGCTAGTATGTCGCTTATTAAGGGCTCGTCTACTAGAGGCAACACTGCGAGGCCTACTTCGACCCCCCTAGACTCGGCGTCGCTTGTCGCGACGCGCACTCTAGCGCCTCTTCTAGTAATCCACACTCTTACAGGCCCACACTACTCTACTAGGCTAGCTGGAGGGGGGAGGTTGTTATAGAGGAGTTTGCTAGAAGCAGGGAGCTCACGAGAGAATTCGTAAATAAGTGGAGAGAGTGGCTTGAAGTACTAGTCGAGGACATCGACGCTGCCAGTAGACTATCCCAGTTAACTGAGAGAGGAGTTGATGGCGAGAAACCTCATTACACACAACCTCTACGAGAGAGACCCGGTATTCTGGGTAGACGAGCCCCCGCCGGAAAAAGACCCTGAAATAGTTGTTGGGAGAAAAGTAGCCTGGCAGACACCTCTCTACAGAGAAGCTGTTAGAAGGGCACTCGAGAAGTACAAGTAGCTCGAGACCCTCCCCGCGCACTGCGCTCTAAGTGTACTTGAATTGAGCGTTTTTAACTGAGCGAGTTAAAGCTCTACTACTGCCTACTAGAGTCTACGTGAATAGTGCTTTGAGGGGCTTCGAGGGGGCTCTAATTGAAACTGAATTAGAGGTTCCGCGGAGAAGGCCCAGAGTACTTTAGTCCACGAGGTTAGCACCCTCAAACTACACTACACGGGCACTGCGCCTAGAAGCGTAGAAGGCGTAGAAGGGATTACTGAGCTGGTTGAGAGAGTACTAGTAGGCGAGAAATCGCTACCAACGCGACCGGGTGCTGGGAGCGCGAATTCGACTTAGAGCGCTGAGAGACCACGACAACAGCATATTAACCGCGAATTCAATCTTGAGAATTGAGAGCGCTGGTGTTTTGCCACGGTGTTTTAGACTTGATTGACGTGCTGAGCTTGCTCGCGGCTGTCGGGGGGCTCGGGGGTTTAGTCGCTATTATTAGCGCTATTTACTGGCTTGGTAGAAAGTTCGGCGAAATTGACGAGAGGTTCAGAGTTATTGACGAGAGGTTTAGAGCTATCGATAAGAGGTTTAAACTCGTAGACGAGAGGTTTCAAATGATTGATAAGAGGTTTAATGAGCTTGAGAGTAGGATTCTCAGAAGAATTGAGAGGCTTGCCAGCGCCTTTACGTACTACCACGAGTTCTTCCTTGAGGTCTTGAGCCGCGAGGGCGTTATTAAGAGCGATGTCGCGGAGGTCCTCGCCAGGGAGGCCCGTAGAGTTGTGAAGCTGGCGA
>JBMSAO010000120.1:0-2006 GCA_049414425.1 Desulfurococcaceae archaeon | reverse complement strand
GGCCTGTGAACGGGAAAAAGGAGCTCTAGAGCCCAGATCTAACTCCTACGCCCCCGCTCTCCTCCTAGTAGTGAGTGCTACTAGTACTGCCAGCGCCACGAGCGCTCCTGCCGCGATGGCTAAGTGTGTTGGAGGTATCTCTTCTAGTAGCGACCTCGGTGTTGGCGATGGCGTTGGCGAGGTGACTTCTACTCTCAGTTCTCTCAGCTCTCCCAGCATTGCTCTCTGGACTTCTCCGCCGTTACGAGTAATTCTGACACCGCTCTCGGGCACTAAGTAGACTGTGGTGTTCAGTATGTCTTCCACTCTGAGAGGTCTAGCTCCGAAAGGTCTCGGCGCACTTGCATCAGAGTCTTGCGGTGCTGTTGGCGTGGCAAATAGCGTGGCAAAGTCCTGTAGCGCTATTAGCGTGTCTAGTGGTGTCTTCGCGCCTCTCTTAATCAGCCTCGGAGTAGTAATGTTAATGAGTAGAGTGCCCTCTGCGAGTCTAACTGAGAGCGTGCTGCGGGACTCCAGTATTATAAAGTTCTCTGTGAACTCCTCTAGGAGGCTGATTAGCGGGTGAACGTGTATGTCTAGCTTCAACGGGATCTCTACATCACTGTGCGAGTACACTTCTTGTATACGAGTGTAACTCCTACTGTAAGCTCTCACTACGTGTTTTAAGTGCTTATTTATATCACCACTCGCTCTGTGTGAGAGTAGAGCACTAATACTCGTCGTGTTGTAGAACACTCTAATACTAGTAGTTGAGGGAGGCAGGGATCTGTACGCCTCTGCTAGTTCCGCAGTGTCCTCTAGCCCCAGCTTCTCAGCCATTTCCAGCTCGTCTATTACTATTGTAAACTCGTACTTCACTCTACTAGGCTCACTAGTAGTCGTTAAGTCTACTACTGATATCCAGGTAACGCCTGTTTGCTCGAGAAGAGTATCAATTGCAGTTTTACTTAGAGCTGCGGCGTATTCGAGTATCTGCGCGTACTCGCCACTAGCAGTTACTTCTACGCGGCCTCTCACTACTGATTTCAAACTAGTAGTGTTTAGAGCGTAGTCCAGGTACTCTACTGTAATATTGAGAGAGTCCCCTCTATCACTCCACATATTGTAGACTAAACTAGTGCGCTCCTCGTAGATCTCGTTACTACTCGTAGTAGTAGTATTTACTACTAGTAGAGCGTAGAGACAGCCGTAGAATGGTGGGCAGGGGAGAGTACTCATATCGAGCAGTTCTAATTGCAGTTCGTAGTAGTCGTTGCCCACGTCCAGCACTCCCAGAGCGAGTAGTTCTCTCGGGGGATACACAGCCTCAACTCTCTCGCTATACATTAAATCTACGACAACACTGCCATCACTATACACGTGTATCTTTATAGTTAGGGGTGTAGACTCAGCTAGTACTCCCGCTGTTGAGAGTACTAGGAGGACTACTACGACTACGTACTCGCGGAGGTCACTCACAAAATAACACCTTAAATACAAGTAGTACTCAACTCTTTTTTATGTTTTTCTTTATACTTACACTACACGCCACACTAGTCTACGTGCGATTGGAGAGGGCTTGACTGAGAAAACTACTCCTAGAGCTAGCAGAGGGCTTTTAGGATAGCTACTACTCCTACAAGTGCTAGTATCCACGGCCAGAAGGCGTCAAAGTAGAATAGTACGGCTAACCCTATGAGGAAGACTCCTCCTATAACACCGTGAACTACTCTCCTACACTTCCTTGACTCCTCTCTCACACTACTCAATCCTAACACCCATAGACACCTGCACAAAGCTCGTAGTTAATATACACTGCGAGATCGGGGCACCTCGCTCAGCTAGACTACTCTGCTTTGAGGCTGAAAGGGGCTTAGTTGAGCGGGGCTTTCCAGCGGCTCTCAATGTGTAGTATTATGCTTGATTTTCTCGGCATACTCAGCTCCACGCTGCTAGCTGACCAGGAGACTACTTCAGCGTCGCCGCCAATTTTGGGGCTTTTAGATTGAAGAGTACTCTGAGCTAGG
>JBMSAO010000119.1:0-2149 GCA_049414425.1 Desulfurococcaceae archaeon | reverse complement strand
CATGAACCAATATAAGAGCTGAACCCCTCTTCACCCAGTATTAGGGCTTCTCTAAACTCCTCAACAAATTCTCGAAGTCTACTGGAGAGGTCGTTAAAGCCGTGTTTATCTAGTGACCTAGCTAGAATTGATAGGAGTTCTCGTAATCTGTGACCACGTACTAGATCTCCGAATAATTCGTAGTAAACTGCTTTAATATACAATTGCATAGCTTGCTCAGCGAAGAAAGCCGCGAGATCAGGGTCTTCAACGGACCCGGCTTCTCCAAGAAATACTCT
Source organism: Desulfurococcaceae archaeon (assembly GCA_049414425.1). Taxonomy (GTDB): domain Archaea; phylum Thermoproteota; class Thermoprotei_A; order Sulfolobales; family Desulfurococcaceae; genus UBA285. Next base: position 1,871 of record JBMSAO010000119.1, on the reverse strand, counting down.
CGCTCTATGCTTTAACTTCTCTACGTATTCTCCGCTCAATACAAATTACCTCATAATTATAGGCGAGTCTAACACACGTAAATAAAAGTTATAAATAGCTCTCCGCTAGCGACCTCTCGGTGTTAAGATCAGGAGGCATAAAGATTGATCGTTGCTAGGGGCGTTCAACCTTCATTAACCACTGGAGAGAACGTTGGCGTTAAAATCTTTGGGGCTATCTCGCTAGTGGAGAATTAAGGAGAGGTAATAGGAGGTAGTGAAATACATGTCCCTAGGTAATATCTACTATCCTCTCACGACTAACGATCGAGTTGAGAACAAGTATTGTTAGAAAAACTCTACATATGAGTGGTGAAAATACTACTGCGAGTTAAATGTGGAAATAGGAGAACACTATTTCTCGCTTTCACTTCTGCTAGGTGTTATTGCACCTAGTATTTTTGAAAACCCTGTTAGTAGTTCTAGTGGGACTACGATTTTAGTTGCGGGTGATTGCGCTATTGATTTGAGAGCGTCGAAGTACTGTAGTAGTAGTGCGTTAGGTCCTAGCTTACTAGCTGCTTCTTGTATTAGTTCTAGTGCTCTGGCTTTACCCTCAGCTACTAGTATCTCGTACTGCTTCTCGCCCTCACCCTTCTTTATAAGAGCCTCTCTGTGACCCTCGGCTTCTAGTATAGCAGATGTCCTCTTACCCTCAGCTTCTAGTATCATAGCTCTCTTTGTCCTCTCAGCAGCCATTTGCTTAATCATGGCCTCCTGGACTTCTCTTGGAGGCCTTATCTCCTTGATCTCTACGCTGGTGACCTTAATACCCCATCTATCAGTTATCTCGTCTAATTTGGCTCTCAGCGTGGAGTTTATGTATTCTCTCCTAGCTAGCACGTCGTCGAGAACCATGTCGCCTATAATAGCTCTTAGAGTAGTCACAGCTATGCCAGTCGCGGCTGTAATGTAGTTCTGTACAGATGTGACTGCTAGTTGTGGTTCAAAGATCTTCATGTATATTAACAAGTCGACATCTACAGGCGCGTTATCCTTAGTTATACAAGTCTGTGGTGGTATGTCGAGGACAAATTCCCTGAGATCTACTTCAACACCCCTATCAATTATTGGCGTTAAGAAGACTAGTCCAGGCCCCCTAATACCTATGAGTTTACCGAGTCTAAAAATCACTAGTCTCTTAAACTCTGGTACGATTTTAACATGGCGTACTATAATTCCCAGTACTATTATTAGAAATATGATTACTATAATTAGAGTTGCAGGGTCTATGAACAATACACACACCTACTTGTACTAGTATATAGACGCGTGGAGACTAATAAGTGTTTCTATTGGACTTGAACTAATCTACTTTCTCTACATATAGTTTTAAACCGTTTACTCGCACAACTCTCACTTTACTCCCCTGTGGTATAGTGCCTTCTACTGAGTACGCCGTCCAGTCTTCTCCCGCAACGTAGACTACTCCGGGCTCTGTCTCCTTGACATCTGTCTTCGCGTAGCCCACAGCACCCTTGAGGATTTCTTCACGGCTCTTCCTCTTAATCCTAGCTGTCTTCGCGGCACTGTACGCTACGTAGAGGAAGAGGCCTGTAATTGCCAGTAAGCCGCCAATAGTCGCGTATACTGGTGGTGTTAGTGCTTGAGGCGGTGTTGCCGAGAGTATTAACGCTAGTCCAGTAGCTACTAGTGCAATGCCCGCTATTCCGAAGACGCCGAAGCCGGGTGTAAAGATCTCTATGCCTAGTAGAACTCCGCCCGATATTACTAGCACTAAGTGTAGTATTTCAACTGGCAACAGGGCCATAGAGTACAGGGCTAAAATGATCATTACGGCTCCCGCCACTCCGTAGCCCTGAAAGCCCGTT
>JBMSAO010000118.1:0-2054 GCA_049414425.1 Desulfurococcaceae archaeon | reverse complement strand
TTGTAGTGACGAGTACACTGTCACAGAGGAGTACACTGCTAAGCACATTAGTAGTGACGCTCCTGTCCTCTCGACGCCGGCAATGATTCTCTTCATGGAGAGGACTTCGATGAGGTGTGCTCAGCAGTACTTGCCAGAGCCCTACACTACTGTGGGTGTTAGCGTTAACGTGCGCCACTTAAACCCCGCTCCGCTGGGCGGCGCTGTCCGAGTTGTGTCTAGACTAGTTAGTGTAGAGGGGAGGAGGCTGGTCTTCGAGGTTAAAGCATACTACAGAGACGTGCTTGTAGGTGAGGGTATTCACGAGAGGTTTATAGTTAACAGAGAGAAGTTCGCTGAGAAAGTCAAGAGCTATTTGCGCGGTGAAACAGTTGCATAGTAGTTTCAACGAGTGTTTCACACTGTCCCTTATTTTAAACCATCACCAGAGCACTCTCGTGGGTGAGGCGCGTGGAGTACAGGAGAATAGCTGTAGTAGCCCTACTAGTACTAGTACTCACAGCTCCACTAGTAGTAGCTGAGACGCCTGAGCCCAGAGACGAGTACCCAGAGCCCCTCGTCAGTATTGCTGGTGTCTACAAGATAAGAGCACTAGTACTAGATGTAAACAAGACTATTGAAATGGCGTACACTATTAGAAATCTCACATACAACCTATTCCAGTGGGAGATAAAGTACAACATTACAGCCGCTAGAGTACTGCTAGAGCGCGGCGACGGCTTCTTGAGGAGAGCTCTCGAGCTAAAAGACACCGCGCCGTGGAGGGCGGCTGTCTTCGCGTTTGTAGCCGCTGTGCACTATAGTCACGCACCGGCACTAGCTAACCCGGTACTGGGTAGAGTCATTAGGGCTAATCTAGGCGAGAACGCTACTATTACTGAGCAGACAGTGCAAGCAGTTATCAACGTGTCTAGTGAGCTCAGAGAGCTACTAATCGGGGCTTTAGAGTACGCTAAGAGCATAGGTGTTGATACTAGTATATCCGAGGCTCTACTAGCACGCGGTGACGCCGCAGTAGCTAATGCTACTAGTCTACTAGCCGCTGGAAATGTAACTGAAGCCTTTATGTACGCTATTAGGGGCTACAGGCTCTACGTGAGGTCTTATCACGCACTAGTAGTAACTACTTTTGCAAAGTACACTAGAGAGGCGGCAACAGCGAGAGAACTAGTAGAGGAGAGAGTACCAGTAGCTAGAGTAGCGCTCGAGAAGATGCCTAAGTGGATTAGAGAGCACGTGAGAGCCAAGATCGAGGCCGGCGAGATCAAGGACATGAAAGATATCGCCAGCGAGCTCGCCAGTAGAGCCGTGGCTACTAGAGAGCAGTTAAAACTACGCGAGAGAGAAAACCTGGAGAAAGCCATTAAGAGAATGCTCGAGAGGCATGGAGTATCAGGGGCTGTGAGCGACCAGGAGATCAAGAGTATAGCTGAAGATGCGTGGAGAGAGGGTAAGAGGGGAGTAGACTTAGCACAACAAGTACTCAACAGGGTAAAGGAGGTAGTTGCTAATAGAACAGGCACCACTATTCCGATCCCAACACCCACGCCAACTCCACGGCGGACTCCAACGCTAACGCCGACACCGCCACGTAGATAGCTAAAAACCACTACTCAGCCCTTTTTCTCTTTTCAACTTTTCCCTTCACCCAACTTCCCCGCCTAGTGTTCTACTCTACGTACACTCAGCTGTAAACTAGAGTTTCTACTCTCTAGGAGCGTAGGTCACTACGTCGCTGAGCTGGAGTCGTAGGGAGTGGTCTTGTAAGCTTTGCTAAATCGCGCTTACGGGGTTACTTGTTAGTGGTACTGTGCACTCCGCGGCTCACTTTTCAGAGTTGAAGCTACACTAGTACTCATTGAGGTGCGTCTCTTCCACTACTAGTTCTCTGCTCAATCTACTCGCTGAGTGATTACTAACTATTTCTAGCTGTAGGCCCCCCTCCCAGAGCTCGGCAAGTACACTCGAGCTCTGCGCTGAAGGCCTGTGACCGATCTAAAAATAATTGTGAATACCTTGTTATTCGCTCTCTATGACTGTTATTACCTTGACTT
>JBMSAO010000117.1:0-2257 GCA_049414425.1 Desulfurococcaceae archaeon | reverse complement strand
CCGGGCTCTTCGGAACGATCAGGTTCTCTAACTTGAGAAGCCCAACACCATAGAACCTATAGCTAAATAAGAGTGTGGTGGTGGCTATGAGTATTACGACGCTCACCATTATACCTGTAATTGCTGCGAGTGTAAAGCCGGCGTAAAACTTGGAGACTGAAGCCTTAGAGTACTTTATCAAGTACCTTATCGGTATAGTCGAGTAGTAAATGTAATATATTAGACCCACAGCGAGAGATGACATAGAGAAGAGAGCTATTGAGCCATACCAGCTGGCTGTATAGTACAGTACATACTTGTTCCACGCCTCATCTATTATAGTTCTTGGTGTCCCCTCTGGGAACTGCTTGATAAACTCCTCCATCGTCACTCCAGCTCCGTAGACGTACGCCCCCATAAAGAGCCAGAAGATCAAGAATGCCACTGACCAGCCCCAGAAGTTCATATCACTCAGAATACTCCTCAGGTAGAACCTGCAGACCCTACCTACTGCCACGTTAACACCTCGTATAGCTTATCTAGCGAGTCTATGCCTGAGATAGGCGTCCCCGTCGTCTTGGTCAAGTAGACCTCGCCACCTGATCTGAGCTTTATGCTTAGAACGATGCCCCCCACGGGCTTCCTCGATACCTTTAGATCTAGCAGTTCACGTGGTTTTAATGGGCCGTAGATTAGGCCCTCAACCATTAGGTAAACATTCCAGTCTCCAAGACTATTCAAGAGCCAGGTGGTGTGTGTACTCATGATCTTGACGCTCTTGGACTTGACAATCTCGTTTAGCATAGCCACCCTTCTAGCCGGGTCTAGGCTCTCAAACGGCTCGTCGAGAAGCACATAATTAGCTTTTGACGCCAAAGCGAGCGCGTCTAGCACTATCGTTTTCAAGCCAGCTGAGAGCTCGTAGAACTTCTTACCCAGCACCCCCTTCTCTCCAATACGTGTAACGAGCTCTTCGAAGTAATTATAGTCTCCGCCAATGAGGTCTAAGTAGAACTTAGCTACGTGCTTGACGGGGAGTCTCGAGAGCATAAAGAGCTCTGGTAGATTGCCAGATAGGAGACCCGGGGCGCCCTTGATGGAGTCTATGTCCACACCGTCAATGATGATCTTGCCTCGCTTAGAGACGCTAATCCCGAGGAGAGTCCTCATTAAAGTTGTTTTGCCACTACCATTAGGACCCAGCATGATTGTGTCACCGGTGATCTCCATGTCCACCCCTTTAAGGATGAAGTCTCCACGCCTATACCCAGCGTAGATGTCGACTAGCTTTATAGTCATCTTAAAACCCCTAACACATTTGAACTGGAATATTAGACTTATCACTAACCCTATCACGGCTACTTGTATCACGACTGGTAATATTTGCTGTAGCGTTATAGTTATTGCACCCGGATCTCATAGCCATGTGGTGTCACCCAGTAATTATATAGTATAATAGAGATTTAAATAAATACTACTGTTAAACTATTGAAGTCTCAATACACTATCCCCCCACTACCACAGCACAAAGTATATAGCGGGTGATAAGTCTATGTCTAAGTCTAAACCAAATCACAGTTGTTGAATACCCAAGCACGGACTATAGCACAGTCCCTAGACCTAGCGTTTAGACAAGCTTCAAGGACTCGACCTGCCCCTCCAAGTCGTTTCTCTGAGTATTTGAGGAGACACTAGCGTACACAGCTACACGCCTAACCCCCTGAACACCCCTAAGAACCCCCTCGACCTCGCCGTAGGGGATCCTCCACCTACCGTGGACGCTGTAGGCAGCAACCCTACCACTCCTAATCCACTTAATCACAGTAGCCCTTGAAACGCCCAAAAGCTTCGCAAACTCCCCAGTACCAAGGTACCGCTCGCCCAACGCATTGTACCAAGTATTTACAAGGATTCACAGATGTTTAAACTTTTCGTCAGTTCTGCAACAGCCTACTAGCGCAGGTAGAGCAGAACGCGTCCAGCTTCCCATCTACCTCCAGTAAGCTGTTACTAAAGCTCATAACGCAGAGGGGGTTCCTGCAGTGGCCCAACCCAAAGACGTGACCCAACTCATGTACGGACTCCTTGACAACCCTCCTCAGGTACCCCTCCCTATCTGTCCAGAGCCTAAGCCTCCTGAGGAATACCGCGGCGGACCCTAGCTCAGGTATGGCTAGCCCGAACACAAAGTTTAGGCCGGGTACGTAGGCGTCGGCGTCTACTAGCGCGAGGACTACGTAGTTACCACCCTTCCTCAGGGTCGATACGTACCTAACGA
>JBMSAO010000116.1:0-5981 GCA_049414425.1 Desulfurococcaceae archaeon | reverse complement strand
CTCACGGCTCCTGGGGTCTAGCGTCTTCCAACCGCCGACCTTCTCCCTTGCCTTATCTATTAGCTCACCAAGCCTCCTATACCTCTCGACAATTACTCTAAACGCCTTGATGAGGAATGAGCCAGATCCACAAGCTGGATCAAGCACTTTTATGGAAGTAAACTTCTTTATGGATTCGAATGCCTCGTCTAGTCTGCCACTCTCTAGCTTACTCTTTACCTCCTCTAATGCCTCATCAAATATTCTCCCCACGGTATTGTCCACGATGTACTGAGTGATGTATTTTGGAGTATAGTATATCCCCTTCTCTTTTCTAGCCTCTGCTAGAAAAGTCTCATATGCCCTACCGAATATGTCTTCATCTATGTGTCTGAAGTTGTAGTGTGTTATCCCCCTCACCGGGATCTCTGCAAAGCCAAGGACGTTCTTCAAGGCGTTGTAGAATACTTGGACGTTCTCCGGAGTCTTCTTCACATAGTTGAATACAGCGGTTTTAAACAACTCGGTGTCGTAGTAGCTGTAGAACCACTCGTCTACCTCGGCTAGAAACCTCTTGATGACCTCTTCTAGCCCCTTACTCCTCCACCGCTCGTTGATTAGACCCCACGTGTTTTTAATCCAGTTGAACTGTATGACCCCGTAGTCGTCGAGGGTCTGTATGAAGATGAACTTGTTTATGAGGTTTATTATGAGTTCGAGCCTTGTCTTCTCGTCTCCCTCGAACTGCACCTTTGAGAGCTCTCTAACCCATCTCTTTAAGTCCTCGAAGAACCTCTCGCCTAGTTCCTCCTTTACTGATTCGTGCTCTAGCCTTACAAGCAACTCGAAGATGTTGCCTATGGGTTCTAACCGCTGGAGGAGCTCGTCTAGTGTTAGCTTGGCGAGGGGTTTTACATTTGGAAATGTCATTTTGCTGTAGAAGTACCAGTCTTTTAGATTTGTGAGGATCACGTATTGTGCATTCTCGTCTGAAAGGTATTTCTGGACTTGTTTGCGGTATATGTCTGGGTCTAGGGGTACTTGTCTTAGCTCCCTCAGCACTCTTGTTTTACCTGTCTCTTCTTTCGCCTCGAACAGGGCTTTTAGTTCTAGTCTTATAGTACGTCCAGTATCCTTGTCTACTATTACGTAGTCTATAAAGCCCCTAGCTTCATCATGTGTGATCCTAACCTCTGGCAATAGCTCCCTAAACAGGTATTTTGCTAGCGGAGAATTACGAGCCAGGAAGAACTCGCGTAATGCTTGCTCTGGCTTAGAGCCACTGCTTAAGCTCTCAATATAGTGCTTTGCCTCCTCGCTCTTCAGCTTCTGAAGTAAATCACCTATCTCACCAACACTTATCCTGTCTTTTCCAATAAGTAGCCTTAGGTCTCCCAATATCAAATCAAGGCTTTTCCTCTCCTCTTCACTCAACAAGTTATATACCATATGCTTCAACCAGAACCAAGCCTTCTAGGCTTAATCCTGATCACAAACTCTGATTTCCTACCACTAGTGCTTATACCTTGGTAGTGATTGAATACACCGTGGCATCTTGGGCATTCTAGACACTTGACCTCGTAGAACCTGAAGTGCCAGGTCTTGTGGATCTTGAATTCACCCTCGTACCCACAGTAGGGGCATTTAACTACTTTTCTCACCTTTCTCTAAATTCTCAATGAACTCTAGTAAAGGCCTAGCTCTCCCCTCCCTCGTTTTTTCTCGATATGTTTAGTGCGGGGTCTAGTGTTTTGAGAGCTATGAAGGCTCCGATTTCTCTGGGTTTTACACCGTAAGACTTGATAGCCCTCTTAATTACACCTAAGACTTCCTCCAGAGATGTCCTGCCGAAGAAGTAGCTCACAACAAAGCCTTCAAGCCATTTCAAAGCCCAGTCTTTCGCAAAATCACTCATCTATGCCACCAATGAGTTAAAACGCGAACTCAGCTAGTAAATTATACTGCTCAACTACTATAAATACTCGAACTTACTTTAATCCCTTGGATGCTTCTATAAGCATGAAGCGAGAGAGTTGTTTAAAATGTGCTACGTGGAGGTATTCCTTAATTTAAACATCTACTTCTCCGGTTTCTGTGGTGGTATATAGTGCTTTATACCGATAATCCTGTAGTACTCCTTAATACTTCTATATATTCATCCCAAATAGCATCTGCAGCCTTTACCCATTGCCTCCACTCCTCTCCATCATTAAAATGAAAGTAGAAGTCTCCATCGTATGCCATTATAGCCGCGAAGTGTGGAGGCATTATTGTAGCAACTTTCTTTCCACATAAATGCCTTTTAGAAACTACTATCTCCTAGACTTTATCGTGAATATGATAATCTCTCTTAAGGTTTCCATGGCTAAAGAGATTTATTAGTGGTATATAGAATTCCTCAAGTCTCTTTTCAAGATAGACCCTTTTCCTATCCCTGCGAACTTCCTTAATCTTCCTTAATACTCAGCAACACTGCAAACGCCATGGCAAACTCCGCGAGTGCTACTAGTACCTGAGTAAACATGGCTACATCTATACTAGCCATAAAACTTCACCAATTTCAAGGTAGTCGATCTCTATTTAAAAGAGCATAAAGTTCATTGGATATGATGTTTAGAGTGCTCTGTATGTAGCTTAAATATTCCGGAAAATACTTGTCAGCTTCACCTAGTAGGTCTTCGTATCTTGCCTCTGATATCTTTAGCTCTCCGAAGCAACTCTGTATGAATCTTATTACTTCCTTTGGCATTGGCTTTATCATTAGCCTCCAGGATGCTTTCCTCATGTATTTTGGTGGTAGTAGCCCATTTCTCTTAGCGTACTTCCTCACGCTATTCCTATCTACTGATTCACCTGCGTATTTCTCGAGTAGTTTTTTAGCGTCTTGGTTGAGAAGTATGCCCACTCGCAGGGCTTCTGCGAGCCTCTGACGCCTGGGCAGTACCTGCAGAATCCCTTGTCTTGGAAGCAAACTAGCCTAGCGGTCTCTAACCCCACGCGAGGTATTTCGACTAGTTCCCTGGGGCTGAAAGACTCAATCAACAGTAGTGCGTACAAGAGCCTTAAACCCTCTTCCAGCATTAGCCTGTAGATGAAGTAGTAGAGCTCGTGGTTCTCCTCTAGGTATTTGAGCGTCTCAGCCACGTCTTCTAGGTTTATTGAGTATGGTCTAGCTCGCTGAACTCCCTCTCCTCGAGAAACTGCAGTGCTCTATACACCACCTTATCGGATATTCCCCTAAGACCGTGAAGGTAATTGTACATTGCACCCCTAGAGATGTCGAGAACTCCGAGAGCCCACGTGAAGCTCAACTTCTTTTTGACTCTCTCAAGGATCTTTCTTCTAGCCTCAACACTAAGCGCCTTAATGTTCACTTTACGAAATCACTCCGAGGTCACCTGCAAGTTCATACCCCTCCCGTAGAAGTGTGAACCACGGACTCTAACGAGCTGGAGTTTAAACAGCCATGTAAAAGGATAGCGGGCCCGCCGGGATTTGAACCCGGGACCTCCGGCTCCGGAGGCCGGCGCCCTGTCCTGGCTAGGCGACGGGCCCTCTCTACACGTGTGTATTTCGGTGTGAGTGGCTATATTTCTACCTCAGCGCTGACTACTCTGCGATCTCCTAGTGAGCACTGAAGTTAAATCTAGTAGTAGTTTTCGCGTTCTCGAGCTGAGGTCTCCCTGCGCGCTCTCAAATCTCTCTAGAATACTCAGTATCTCGGAGACTCTGCTCTTGCAGGTTTCGTGGAGGAGTTTACTTACATCACCACAGTCTATGTAGAGACACGGAGATATTAGTTTTGCTAGTTCTAGTAGTCCCGGCAGAGCGCCGCAGCGCACTTCTCGCAGCGAGTTACTCGTGTACTCGTAGTACTCTCTGAGAATATCGTGTAGCCTTCTCTTAGCGAGATAGCTGTGAACTTCAATATCTTTAACTACAACACTAGCTAAGTACACGGCCTCGAGCAGGTCTACTTCTAGGAGCCCCTCTAAATCCCCTGTACTCACAATGTAACTAGCTAGAGACCCGTGTAGAATACTATGTACAGCTTCGTGGTATAGTAGTGCCCTCAAGTACTCTCTCCTCAGATCTCTACACGCTTCGTAGTCAACGTGCATTCTCGGCCACCCCGTCCACGCTTCGTGCGATACTGGATAGTCGCCTAGAACACTAATACCTAGCTCCAGCGCCTCACTGAGCAGAACTCTCCTCTTAACCTCACTAGACTCGTAAATGTAGAGCTCTAAGAGCTCCGGACTAGACTCTAAAACCCTATAGGCCCCCACGATCAGCTCGAGAACGAGCTCTACAAACCCTCTACTAACACTCCCAACGACGTTAACGTAGAGAACACCCCTAGGCAGGTCTACTCTGAACACAGAGCTCTCGCGCATACAGACCAGCCAGCTCTTAATCCCTCACGCAGCTCTACGCACTCCACTTCACCACCACTACGGGTACTGTGATTGAGAAGCCTCAATACCCAGTCGCCGGTAGCTGTCCGGAGCCTCTCGAGCGCGACCTGTACGCGGAGAGCCCCGCAGTCTACTCCGGCGCGTCACCTGTAAATCCCGGTTTACACGTCGCACCCAGCTCTCTACAGATTTTAAGCACGCTCTCCTCTACTCTTAATCTCCACTCCCGCGTCGCTCTCTGTACGTATACATATAGTGGGTGAGCCGGATTTCTCATAAAGGGCTTTACGTGCACTGGGTCGTAGTATAGTACTGAGCCTGTTTCAGCCGCTAGTGTAACTAGCCGCCTAGTGGTCTCCTCGTCGTCGTTTAGACCCGGTATCACTGGCCCGTAGAAAACCCACGTCTTAACACCTCTAGCGCTGAGCTCTCTGAGCGCTTCTACTCGTGAACGGGGTAGCGGAGCGCGGGGCTCAATGAACTCTGCTTTCTCGTAGCTGAGAGTAGTTATTGTGAAGCCCACGTCAACGAGGTCTCTGCACCTAGCTAGTAGTTCCAGGTCTCTGAGTACTAGGGGGTTTTTAGTCTGAATACTAACTGGAAACCCCGCTCCCAGTAGTACTCGCAGAGACTTCGCTGTAATCTCGTAGTAGGCCTCTACGGGCTGGTAGGGGTCTGTAATAGTCCCAACACCGACTACACCGCGCTCTCTGCTCTTAACCTCCCTCTCTAGTACTTGTGGCAGGTTGTACTTCACTACTACAACACCACCCCAGTTCTCGGAGACCGCTCGATCTCTAGTGTAGAGCCTCGCGTAGCAGTATATACAGCTGTGAGCGCAGCCAATATACGGGTTTAGGGCGTATTTGAGGTCTGGTAGACCCGTCTCAGACAGCGCTGACTTCACTGTTGTCAAGCGCACCTTGAAGGCTCTAAAAGTAACCACTACTCTCTCCTCAAGAACTCTTCAATGCGCTTAGTTGAGTATATGCGGCTGAGCAGTCTTGAAGACGAAAACCACTTCCTACAGCCGAGCCGAGTAGTCTTGTCTAAGTACTCGCAGACCTCTCTCAGGCTACTAGTTCTCAGCACTGGGCCCTTCTTAAACATTACTCTACAAGACTCTCTCACAAACCACACTCCTATAGGTATGTTAAAGCCCGGATAGATCTCTCTGAGTAGTACTGCGGTGGCCTGCCTCCTAATAGACTTCAGGTGCTCTAGTGTAGCGAGCATGCTCGCGTAGTAACAGCCTCCTATTTTAGGGTAAGTAGTCCTCCCGAAGTAGTCTTCGTGACTACCCTCAACCACGACTTCTAGTCCACCGGGATTCCACGTAGACCCAGGCCACCACGCCTCCATCCACTCGTAACTCCACTTAGCCGGGTATAGTATGGCCGCGAAGAGATTATCGTGTACTCTGTGCTCGTACACCAAGATCTCGTTTACAGGCTTGTACTTCTTAATCTCTCTAATAAGCGACTTGCAAATAATGCTGTCTACAGCTGTAATACTCCACCTAGTAGGAACTAGTCTGCGCTGACCCTTCAGGCCCAGTGCACCCACACTGAAGACTTTCTGTAT
>JBMSAO010000115.1:0-11143 GCA_049414425.1 Desulfurococcaceae archaeon | reverse complement strand
TCCACATCGAGAAAAAGCACTTTCACAGCCACTTACTAGACACACCTCTCGACTTCGCGGTGCTCTCATATTAAAGTATACCTTAAAAAGTAGACTAGTTAAACTAGTCTAAAAGCACCTGGAGGCGCTGTTCAACTCGGAGTAGTGGGATATATCTGGGATAGCAATTAGTGCCTGTACAGGACATAATGGTATTTAAGTATTGGCGTGTATTTTCTCCAAGAGAACTGAGGCAGGAGCGTGCTTACCCGTGGGCGAGTACATGCGGTTCACATTCATGTGCAGAGAAAAGAAGAGAGGCGTGAACGCGAGAGTAGCCGTTATTGGAGCGGGGCCCGCCGGGCTCTCTGCCACCGGGTTTCTCGCGTGTGAAGGCTACGAGGTAGACGTCTACGACAAGCTCCCACTCCCAGGAGGACTAATGCTCTTCTCAATACCCCCCTGGCGGATACCACCAGAGAGAGTCCTCGGGGGTGTCCGCGAGCTAGAGGAGAAGTTCGGAGTGAAATTCGTGACCAGAGTTAAAGTGCACAGCGACCCCTCAGTACACGAGGAGGGCGACGATTTCGCAGAGAAAGTAGTACCCCTCGAGGACCTGGTGAACGAGTACGACATGGTGCTAATAGCCACCGGCACATGGTCGTCTAAAATCCCGAAAATACCGGGCCACAACGCTAAGGGCGTTTACACTGCACTACAGTACCTCTACGAGTGGAGGCTACACGAGCTGGGCTTCACTAGTAAGAAGCCGCCTACTGGTAAGAGAGTCGTTGTGATCGGGGGTGGCTACAGCGCTGTAGACGCCGCTGAGAGGGGGCTGAGAAGCGGCGCCGAGACGTACCTCGTGTACAGGAGGACTATTAGGGAAGCCCCGGCCGGCATTTACGAGATCGAGAAGTTGAAGCGCGAGGGAGTAGAGTTCATGGAGCTCGTCTCGCCACTAGAAGTAGTCACGGAGAACTATACAGTGAAGGCCATTAAGCTACAGAAAATGCAACTCGGCCCTCCAGACGAGAGCGGAAGACCAACTCCTGTGCCAATACCTGGCGCCGAGTTCGTGCTCGAGGCTGATTTAGTGCTATTCGCTACTGGAGAAGCACCGACGCCTCCGCTGACAGCTAAGACAGCCGAGAAAATAGGAATACAACTAGACAGTAAGAGCGGCACTGTAGTAGTAAGCGAGCTCATGCAGACAAGAGTGCCCAGAGTATTCGCGGCCGGAGACGTCGTGCAGGGTCCGAGTAGAATCGGGCCAGCTATAAGGAGTGGCCTGCGCACAGCCAGGTACATGCACAACTGGTTCACAGCACAGAGACTAGTGGCCCCCATTCAGAGGTGAGGCGCGTGAACACACCTCATAACCCAGCTCCGAGATACATCAGAGTAATAGACTTGGGAGTGTGCATTGGCTGCGGGGCCTGCGAGGCCGCCTGTGAATTCATTCACGGAAGGCCCTTCATAGTAGTCTACAGGACGCCTATAGGACTAGACGTGCCAGTCTCGTGTATGCACTGCAGTAGAGCCCCCTGCATAGAGGCGTGTCCGACTGGGGCTATGACCAGAGATCGAGACGGCGCCGTGTACGTCATAGAGAGCAGGTGTATTGGCTGCCTCTCCTGCCTGTACGCGTGCCCATTTGGAATACCAGAGCTAGACAAGACTAGTAGAACAGCCGTAAAGTGCCACTTGTGCAGAGACCTCAGAGGAGAGGGCCTCGAGCCGGCTTGTAGCGCTATTTGCCCGGCTGAGGCGATACTGTACGGCGAAGAGGCGCTCGTGTTCATGTTGACTAAGAAGAGGACAGCGGAGACTATGGCTAGAGCTCGCTTCGAGTACGAGTTCAAGTAGCTCGGTGCGGCGGCTACATGATTCAAATAGCACTAGCGATAGCGCTGTTTACAATATCACTAGTACTCACGCTACTCTCTCACAAGGCTGCCAAGTACTCGCACAAAGCAGTGTTAAAAGTAGCCGGCTACACCTTACTACTAGTCCTAATTCTAGCACTGTACTACGTTCGCGCCATAGACACAGCCTCGTACATTCTCTCATCATTCTTCACAGCGCTCTCACTACTAATATCACTCTACACGCCACTCTACGCTATGTCTCTCCGCTACCCAAGAGAACTTGAACTCCTCGTGGACTCTTTTCTCTACGCGCTAGTAGCGACCTACGCAGCGCCAAACATAATTACACTCATATCCGCGTGGACATTCGTGGAGATACTGGGCTTTACTCTCATAAGACTAGGAGAAGAGCACTCGCTAGAAGGACCCCTCACATCCTCCCGTGGATTTCTCTTAACGTCCACAGCTACATATGAACTCTCAGTGTTCACACTCGTAGTCGCGAGCTTCTTCGCGCTCGGAGTGAACCCGCAGATACTACTAGAGCCCTTCACCGAGATCACGAGTAGAGTCCCAGTACACTACGCTGTGCTCCCACTCATACTACTAGGCTTCTTAACAAAAGCCGCTATTACACCACTACACTTCTGGCTGCCGAGCGCTCACTCAGTAGCACCCTCACCAGCCTCAGCCTCGCTGAGCGGGTTTACAGTTTCACTGGGATTTTACGGCCTCTACAAAGTACTAGGCTTTATTGACGTAGAAGAGCTCAGAGGACCTCTCGTACTAGCACTACTAGTTCTCGGCTTTTCCTCTGTGCTGTACGGGGGGTTAGAGGCGTTGTCTCAGAGAGACGTCAAGAAGCTACTAGCATACGGGACTATTTTAACAAATGGGTTTATACTAGCAGTTCTCTCACTCTACCTGCTCACAGAGTCGCAACAGGCTCTCACACTACTCCTCATCGGAATACTAACTCAGGCCACGTACAAGTCTGCTCTCTTCTGCGAGGCAGGGCTCTTCGAAGTTCTCTACGAAAATAGGTATTTACACTTACTGCACAACTTAGCGAAGTCACTGCCCTTATCCTCGATAGGGGGAGTAGTATCCGTGCTCTCACTAATAGGCGTGCCCGGGACAATTGGATTTGTAGCCAAGCTCGGCTACGCCTACATAGCGCTAACCACCGCTACAGTAAGCCCACTAGTAGTCCTAGCTATCGCCCTACTCGCGCTCTACGTGATCCTATCTACCGCTGTGGGAGTAAAGTACATGAGACTCTACTACACTCAGCCGCGGAGACCACTGCTAGAAGTGAGGACTGTGAGCACACTACACCAGTTACCAGTCCTACTGCTGGGAGTAAGTAGTATTGTTGCTACACCACTACTCTTCTACGTAATGGGGTATCTCCAACTAGCCTCAATTAGTGCTCTGTTAACACCACTACCACTTGCTACCACGTACTTTGTGGTTCAAGTTGCGAGAACACCACTTAGAGGCGGAGGGGTGACCACCGCGTGAGCACTCTCATCAAGGTGCACTACACAGCACTCATAGTCCTGCTAACTACTCTCTCTTCTCTACTCTCAGATAGAAACCCCAGACTCAGTAAAGTACTGAGTACACTCGGGCTCCTCGGAGTACCACTCATATACACGTTTACAGGGCTACTCACACTACCAGACTACCAGTTAGTACTACTCCTACTAGCGTGCGTAGTCACCACAACAGTGTCGCTTCACAGTACTGGGTACTACAGGTACATGTACGGCGCGACGAGTCAGGTGAAACTAGTAATAAATGCCGTGTCTGCAGTGATAGTTCTGCTACTCTCTAGTAGTACACTACTAGAACTCCTAGTCTACTGGCTACTCGCAGACGTGATGATAGCCTTCACAGCTATTACACTAGAGCGAGGCTACGAGAACATAAGAGTCTCCGCGACGTACTTAGTAATGTCTATTGCGCCAAGCGACGTGTCTCTACTAACACTCTGGGCTATACTCGCTACTCAAAGAGGACTTTACGAGTCTCTATTTACAGACATAGCAAATCCGGGATTACAGCTACCTGTAGGCCCACTGCTCTCTATAGTACTAGTATTTGGCTTCTCTGCTAAGCAAGCACTCTTCCCACTACACTCGTGGGCTCCACTAGTCTACGGTGAGTCCCCGCCTCACGTAGCGGCCATAATGAGTGGCGTAGTGAGTAAGATTGGGCTACTAGGCTACATTCTCGCGTCTAGGCTCTTTATTATAGACCAAGTGGCCTTTTACACGCTGATAGCTCAGGGAGTGATCTCGACCGCCTACGGGGCGTTCGCAGCTGCTCTTCAAACAGATATAAGACGACTACTAGCATATAGCTCAATTAGCTACTATGGAGTAGTATCGTCTCTCTACGCACTCTCTAGTTTACTAAACGCGAGCCAGGTCTACCACCTAGTACTCTTAATCGCCGTGTACCACGGTATTCTCAAAGCACTAGCCTTTATGAACACTGGGCTGGTGTATCAATTAACAAACACGTACAACATCTACAGGCTCGGAGACCTCTTCTACGCCTCTAAGTGGGCTACCCTATCAGGTTTTCTAGTGCTCGCTAATCTCGTGGGAATACCGCCTACAGCCGGGTTTGTAGTCAAAGTATCTGCTCTCGCACTGAGCCTCCAGCTACTCTACGAGAACTTAGTAGTAGTGTTCATACTCTTAGTGCTAGTAGTACACACTGTCTTCGCCGTAATGTACAGCGCGAAGTTTATGAGCGTATACACATCAGCGCTCCCGAGAACTACTCCCTCGAGGCGTGTGGAGATACCGAGTGAAGAGACTCTCTCTGAGTTCGTACTGGGCTTATCCACTACGTGCCTCCCCGCAGTATTGCTCTGGCTCTTAGGCTACTCAGCAGCACTTATAGCTGTGTACAGTGTCACAGTTGCCGCTTTCATCGCGCTCCTCGTAAAGTACTATAGGACCTCTTTCACGCCTGAGGAGTCGAGGTACTGGCTTACAGGTGTTGAGAGTTGAGCTCTCTAAAGTCGAGTGTAACTAGGTGGTTTGAGACCCTACTCGAAGACGCTAAGAGGAGAGTTGTCGGTAAGACGCGGGCACCGCGACTCGAACTACTCGCTAGTAGCATTGTGAAGCTGGGAGACGTCGTCTTCCCCAGGCTCGTGTACATGGCCACTACTCTCTCACAGGTCCTAAATAGGCTTCAGCTCACTATGATCGAGTCGATGATCATCGCGTCTCTAGTCTTCGGGGCCTCTGCACTAGCGCTGGTAATAATACTCACTCTCGGAGTGTGAGTGGTGAGTGGGCATGAGCCATCTGTACATTTTAGTAGTGCTTGTCATCTACGCCCTTATCCCGCTAATACTCGACGGCGTTGAGCGCAAGCTGAGAGCCGTGCTTCAGAGCCGTATCGGGCCACCTATCACTCAGACTCTATACGACTTGTTAAAACTAGCTCTAGTAAAAGAGACTAAAATCACGCCAACTACACTCTACGCTACTTTTACACTAGTATCGGCAGTAGCAACTAGCCTCGCCTCTCTATACTACACGGTGATTTACATAATTAGTGGGGACTTGTCGAGTATATTTTACTCAATAGCCCTCCTCGCCACTTCAACAACAGCGCACACAATTACACCGCTACTAGTACCAAACCCCTACAGTATTATCGGTGGTATGCGAGAAGTCGTGCTGGCAATTGTCAACGAGGCCGCCCTCATACTGAGCATCTCGCTCTACGCTACAATAGTCGAGAGGCTTATCGCGGGCGGCTCAAGCCCGGTCCTACTAGTAGCTACAACCCTAGTAGTGGTAGTAGCGCTTATATCGAGCTACGTCGCCTCGGGCAGAGTGCCCTTCGACATCGCCGAGGCCGAGGCGGAACTCGCCTCTGGCGTGTTAATAGAGTTTAGTGGCCGCGTACTGGCTCTGAATATCTACAGTTTACTGCTGAGGAGACTTGCAAGTAAACTCCTAGTCCTAGCCCCCACTCTCGCACTAATTAGTGGTCACGGCGCGAGCACTCTAATCCTCTCACTCCTCGCACTCCCAGCACTATGGACTGTCTACGCCACTGTTGCCGTAGTGCTGGGCAGGTCGAGAGTAGACTTGGCTCCCCTAACCCTGGCTAAGATTTATATAGTGCTAATTACTATATCTATAACGGTGTTATTGGTGGTTACCCGTGCCTAGGCTAGAAGAAGCGCAGAAGTACATTGAGTTAGCGACTCAAAACCGCGGAGAGGCCTATGCAGAGGGCGACACGGTGTTCATAACCATCCCGCCAGACAGGCTCGTAGACGTGGCGGACACTATATTCAACAAATACAACTGCTCATTTAGAGTCTGCGCGGGCGTGGACGAGAGGCCGCTGAAAGGGCACTTCTCACTAGTACACCTCTTTACAGACGACCGGGCGGGTTGCTACATAGCCGTCAAGACGTATTTAAGCGGCGACAAGCCAGTAGCCCCCAGTATAGTTAGCGTTGTCCCAGCCGCTGACTGGTGTGAAATGGAGGCTAGAGATCTACTGGGAATAGAGTTCACGGGGAGAGAGACCCACAGGCTCGTGCTACCCCCGTGGTGGCCTTACAACCTCTACCCCCTCAGAAAAGACGCACCGTACAACTACAGGCCGGAGCCTAGAGTTGAGAGCGAGAAGGTGGGTCACAGCCCCGAGTACGGAGTAATACCACTAGGGCCCTACCACCCGACGCTGCACGAACCAGAGTACTTTGAGCTCTATGTAGAGGGCGAGAGAGTAGTAGATGTGAAGTACAGGGGATTCCACGTACACAGAGGTATTGAGAAGCTGGCCGAGTCGCGAATGAACTATCAGCAAGTGAACTTCCTCGCCGAGAGAATATGTGGTATATGCGGCTTCGTCCACAGTACTTGCTACGCGCTCGCCGTGGAGAAAGCCGCTAAGCTCGAAGTCCCCGAGAGAGCTCAGTTCATTAGAAGCATAGTGCTAGAAGTAGAGAGAATTCACAGCCACCTCCTACTACTAGGCGTGGCGTTTCACTTACTAGGCTACGATGCTGGCTTCATGCACATTTGGCGTATAAGAGAGAGAGTTATGTGGCTCGCCGAGCTCTTAACTGGGAGTAGGAAGACCTACGGAATAAACCTAGTAGGCGGAGTCCGCAGAGATATAAACGAGGAGAAGAAGCAGAAGGCGCTAGAAGCACTCCGCGAACTGAGTAGTGACTTCAAGAGCTTTATTGAAGTCGCTATGAGCGTTCCACAGGTTAAGAAGAGAATAACCGGCACGGGCGTGCTACCCAGAGAGGCAGCTGTGAAGCTGTCAGTTGAGGGGCCTGTAGCTAGAGCGTCAGGAATAGACAAAGACGCTCGGAGAGACCTGCCCTACGCCGCGTACAAGTACGCCTCGTTTAAAGTCCCGGTCTACACGGAGGGCGATAACCTGGCCCGAGTACTAGTAAGAGTCGAGGAGGTCTTCGAGTCTATATCCATAATAGAACAGCTACTAGACAAGCTCCCAGGAGGCCCAGTACTGCTAACAGACTTCGAGATACCGGAGGGCAGAGTGGGAGTTCAAGTCGTTGAGGCGCCTCGTGGAGGAGACATACACTACGTTATCACCGGCAGGGGCGCTCCCTACAGGTGGAGAGTTAGATCCCCGACATACGCTAATATACCAGCTCTGCGCGTAATGCTGAAAGACCAGCCCCTAGCAGACGCCTCAATTACAATAGCCAGTATAGACCCCTGCTTCTCCTGCACAGACAGGGTCTTAGTGATTAGAGACGGCAGAGTAGAGGTAATGAGACTAGCCCCCGTGGTGAAGTAGCGTGCCGCTCAAGCCCCTGAAACTACTAGTTATCGCTGGCCGGAGGGGAAGAGTCACAGTTAAGTACCCCTATAAAGAGCCAATTGTAACCCCAGAGTTCCGCGGAGAAGTGGAAATAGACCCGGCAAAGTGTATTGGGTGTGGAGCCTGCGTGAAGGCGTGTCCGCCCAACGCGCTAGAAATCGTAGAGTCCGAGAGGGAGATTATTCTCAGGTACTTTGTTGGCCGCTGCATCTTCTGCTGGAGATGTGTTGACGTGTGCCCCGTAGGCGCTATAAAGGGCACGAGAAACTTTGAATTAGCAACAGACAAGTACACTGACCTCTACACTCTAGTTGCGCACAGTAGGGTAACGTGTGAAGCCTGCGGTAAGCCCGTTGAAACTACCAGAATGAGGAGGTATGTAGTTGAAAAAGTGCAGGTAGCCGAGGAGTACGTGTATCTCTGCCCAGACTGCAGGAGAAGAGTATTCGCGGAGAGAGTCTCCGCGAGAAGGGTGGGGTCCAGTGAACTCGAAGAGCAGTAGTGTTTTGAAGAGGAGTATTTGGGTTTTCCACTTAAATACTGGCAGCTGTAACGCGTGTGATATCGAAGTACTGGATGTCCTAACGCCTTTTCACGACGCCGAGAGATTTGGAGTTAAACTAGTAACCTCGCCGCGACACGCAGACGCAATACTACTAACTGGGCCAGTGACTGCCGAGTCCCTCCCCAAAGTCATAAACGCTATCGAAGCCGTGCCGAGACCCCGAATAATCATTGCCCTAGGCTCCTGCGGGTGTGGAGGAGGCATATGGCACGACACATACTCAACTATTGGCGGCGTCAACAAGCTATTAGAAATCTTAAAGGAGAGGGGTATTGTAGTTGACGCAGTCTACTACGTTCCAGGCTGCCCTATTAGGCCTGAAGCCCTCCTCTACGCTGTAGCCTCAATTAAGGGAATTGTCTCAAAGAAACGGGAAATGAAAATCTACAAGGCGGAGTAGTGTGCGTGTTACAATATACTTCTGCAAGTACTCAGAGTACGAGACTGTATTTTCAAGGCACTTCATAACTGGGATAACCACGTGTAATGAGATTGGCTCAATACCACTAAGCGAGTTAAAGGATATTCTCAGTAATAGTGATGTTGAAGCACTAGTTAAGCGGAGAGAGCTAATAGTTACTAGGAGTGACACTTTAATTAAAATACTAGAGAAAACACACACCCTTATTAGCAAGCTCTCAGGCAACGAGTATATTATAGTAAAATTAACTTAAGAGACTAAACACCCCTTACTGTTTTAAACCCCTTTACTAGATCATCCTAGATCGTAAACTACAGTAGGTGTCGGAAGCTGAGCACTCGGCTTTACGAGGAGCTAGTTAAGAGAGCAGTCCACTTCTACAAGGTTAGTGATTTTGACGCGAGTAGTGGACGCTACGACATAGCACTATTTCACCTTGAGCAAGCAGTGCAATTAGCTCTAAAAGCACACTTACTAAAAACGCTAGGAGACTACCCAAGAATTCACTCTATTAAGGATCTTGTAGAGCTATGTGAAAACGAGTGCTTGAGAAGACTAGTCGACGAGTACTGGTATGTTATTGACATCTTAGAAGACGCGTATATTGGTGGTAGGTATCTCATTAGGAGATATAGTATAAGGGAGTTTAATGCTGCGAGGAAATTTGTAGAAGAGGTGTTTAAGTGCACAGGTATTACGAGTACTTGAAGAGAACTCAGAAAAACCTCGCGGAGAACTTAGAGAAGTATCTTAAAGCACTACGGGATTTAGCTGAAAGGTATGGTGGTAAAGCATACGTTTTTGGCTCTTATATTAAAGGAGAGTACATAGCTGCCAGTGACATAGACGTGTTAATAGAGATACCAGACAGTGTGGATAGACTTCAAGTACTACATGAAGCCAGGAGACTGGTTCCCAATAGGAGAGTTGAAATTCACGTATTAAACTACTCAGATGCCGAGGTTTTTAAGAGGCTAATAAGAGACTACAAGGAGATAAACTAACAATTCACTACAGTGATCCACCTTTTACTTGTTGCTACGCTTGGGCTGTTTCTGTTATTATGGTTGGTTAGGGAGAGTGCCTCATACTTATAGATTCCTGAGCATATTAGTAATTTTAGTGTTTTAAGTGAGCATATTTAGAGTTTTACGGATTAATTATGTGTTGTACTTGTTCTTAACGGTTATCTTCCCGTAGCGTAGTTATTAACAGAGATAACATATCAACTTAAAATAGGGTAGGCTCATCCTTGCCTTAGTACTCTTTCTAGGGTGTTTGCGCATTTCAGCAATCCCTATTTTGAAATCCTATTTAGCTTAAATCTCACTGTTTTGCTACGTATATAAGTAGCTGTTTATTCCGAAAAAGTGAAAACTATCAATTTGTGCTTTAAACTCACATAAGTATCATTGATAGTAAGCTATCTCCTTCTATCGCCACTAACGCATTTGCGGTGAATGCAAGTAGTCACAGCATTCCACTAATCACGTTGAAGTATCCAGCAGAAGTGTATAAAAACATGTGGTGCGTCTTCTCGAGGCCTCTTTGGGAGACTCTAGACTCTCGATCATCTAGGATACAATAAAAGATAAACAAAACCCTCTATATGACTTATATTACGGGAATTAATGCTAAAATGACAGCTTAAGTAAGTATTTAAATGAAATCCAAATTAACAATTATTGTTGAATGATGACGCTATGAAAAATATCTAAAATTATTCTAAGAGGGCTATTTTCTTCTCCGCATCATTGTAACCAGCGTAAATGCAGTAATACTTGCAACAATTATTACAAGTACTAAGATGCCTCCTGCAATTGGTGAAGGAGTCTGAGGCGTTGTTATTGTTGTCTCCTTAAGTAATGGCTTTAGATCCTCTGTCAACTGAAAACTATATGCTTTTTGCTCGTTGAATGATATCTGACTGGTCACGGATACGGTCCCTATGGTTTTTCCATCTTTGCGAGTTTCAACCTGTAGTGTATAGTTTTCTACTGGTTGTGTCGCTTCTGAGGCGTCAACGACGATTTTATCGATCTTTACATCGAGAGGAATGTTTATCTTTATTGCATTTCCAAAGTCAATATAGTATGAGCCTGGTATTCCAGCCTCTATTGTGCCTGTTGCTTTATTGAATCCTAAGATTCTTCCTTTCTCGTCATATATCGTCAAGTAAAGTTTGTACTGTTGCTCGGGCTCTATAAGGGTAATATCCACGCTGTTTGCAGTCTCCCTGAGATATGTATTTCTAAAATTAAGACTAGCAGACTGACACACTACTTTCCTCAACTCGTACTCGTCGTGCACTGTTACGATATTATGTATGAATTTGTATACTTCGGTGATGTTAAAACCGTTCTTCAAGTTTTCATAGAAACTATATATGTCACCAATAAATCCCATGGCTCCTAGAAGAGCACTCTTATAGGCCCTTAAGTTGATTTTAAC
>JBMSAO010000114.1:0-36845 GCA_049414425.1 Desulfurococcaceae archaeon | reverse complement strand
CTATAAAGTCTACTGATCTAACGGATATCATTGTAGGGGCTATAGACGCGCTACTCGTAAGGCTTAGTACAGTCTTCTACCCACTGCCAGTTATAGCGTCTACGGGAATAGCCCCCTACTACGTGGCTACAGTGTTAAATCCTATTTCACACATGTCCGACTTTCTCAGAATTCTCGTGTTTCCAGAGTACTACCTCGTAGCCCCTTACGGCCCAGTAGCCAGTATACTCTACTTACTAGGGTTCTCAATGGGCCTGCTACTACTGGCAATGGGATTCTACGAGAAGAAGCTCGAGGCCGGTGGGTGGAGGTGATCACTAGTCTCCTCGAGTTCGCCACTCAAGCATATATTGTGGCTTTAAGAGACCTCAAGAGGTTTTGGCAGAATACCTACTGGCTAGCCGGCCAAGTAGCAATGAACATAGCAGACCTCTTAATATTCGGGCTAATATTCCGCGGTATTGTTAGACCAGAGCTGATCCCAGACTATATAAGGTTCATAACTCCCGGCATTCTCTGCTTGTCGATATTCATATCCTCATTTACTATTGGTAGAGAAGTAGGTGTTGAGCTACGTAGAGAAGTAACTCACTACTTAGTCTCCTTGCCTATAACTCGAGGAGCTCTTGTTGCTGGGAGAGTGCTGGGTGGAGTTTTAAGGGGGTTGATGTACCAGGTCGGCTTTTTAATACTAGCTGTCTTAATAATGACACCTCCAACGCTGGATAAGTGGCTACTAATACTCGCCGCTTCAATACTCATATCAGTGACTATGTCCAGTTTATCAATAACACTAGTGACACTAACAAGAGACTTCAATATTCAGGCAGCTATAAGGTCTCTCGTCTACTTCGTCTTCTTCTTTATGTCAAACGTCTTCTACCCCGAGAGAGCTCTCAAAGCCAGACTAGGACCCGTAGCTCCAGTTGCGCTCTACTCCCCTGTATCCATGGCTGTCACGACATACAGATATTGTTTTGGCTACAGTAGAGAAGTAGACCTAGTCTTTAATACTACTGGCCTACTAGTGTGGAGCGCTTCAACAGTTATACTGGCATACAAGCTCTACATTAGAAATCTTCAAAAATAGCGTTGACTCCACGCGGTTTACAATTACTCTACTAATCTCGCTCTCAGCCTCATAGCGGCTCTCTGTACACGGAGTCTGAGAACTCGTAGCTTTAATTTACACTTATCTCTTCTAGTTTATTAGTTATCCTCGTGAGCGGGGATTTCAGTACTACTACTCCGTGCTTATTAGCTACGAGTCTACTTACTTGACTCCAAGATCTACGGCCACACGCTACTGCTTCGAGAACGACTCTCCTCCTAGCACTCAGCTTACTCAGCTCCTCAGTAGCGGGCTCGACAGCCACGTTCACAATACTGCTAACACCTCTACACTCGTCAGCATAAATCCCTCTAAATAGTACAAGCCAGTCCTCTAGTTCTAGATCATGTTTAATACCTCTTCACGGGTCGCGCAGACTATCTCTATATACGTGTATTAACTGTAAGTATGTGTATAAGCTTATATTTTCAGTCTAAATAAATAGTTCTCTGGTGTTGAGATTTGGCTAAGAAACAAGTCGGAGAGTACTATGCGAGTAAATTACGTGAGCTCTACGAAAGGGGAGAGTACTGGGAGATTAAGAAACTCCTAAGTCCAGCCGGGCCTAGAGCTGTAGTTGAGGGTAGAGAAGTAATTGTTCTCGCTTCAAACAACTACTTAAACCTCGCTAACGACCCCAGGCTGAAGCAGGCGGCTATTGAGGCTATGGAGAAGTACGGGTGGGGTCCTGGAGCAGTGTGGGCTATTGCCGGCTACCACGAGATCTTAGCTGAACTAGAGAGGAAAATAGCGGAGTTCAAGAAGACAGAGGCAGGACTATTCTTCCCCACGGGTTTCGCGGCTAATGCTGGGGCAATACCGGCTCTCGTAGAGCAGGGAGACCTCATACTCTCAGACCAGTTGAATCACGGCAGTATTATTGATGGTGTAAGGCTTTCAAGATCCGAGAAGACAATTTACAACCACTGCGACGTGGCGGACCTTGAAGATAAATTGAGAAATAACAGGGACAAGTACAACAAAGTGGTAATAATAACCGACGCAGTGTTCTCTATGGATGGAGACATAGCGCCACTGAGAGACATAGCTAAGCTAGCTGAGGAGTTTAACGCCGTACTATACGTTGACGACGCCCACGGAGATGGAGTACTCGGAGATGGGCACGGCACGCCAGCTCACTTCGGAGTAGAAGACAAAGTAGACATACACATGGGGACTTTCTCCAAGGCTCTGGGCTCTAGTGGGGGGATGATAGGCTCTGATAGAGAAATAATCGAGTACATTAGGAACAGGGCGAGAACATGGCTACTGAGCACAGGACCGCCGCCAGCCGTTGTCGCGGCGAACATTAAGGCCATAGAGATCGTCATGAGCCCCGAGGGCAAGGAGCGTATTAGGAGATTACACGCAAATGCCGAGTACTTCAGGAAGGAGCTACAAGCCATGGGCTTCAATACTGGTAAGAGCCAGACGCCAATAATACCAGTAATAGTAGGCGACACGAAGAAGACGCGTGAACTAGCAAAAGCGCTGTTCGAGGAGGGCATCTTCGTCGTGCCTATAGTGTACCCAATGGTGCCTAGAGGTACTGAAAGAATTAGGAACCAGGTAAACGCCGGTCACACTAAAGAAGACTTGAACAAAGCTCTCGCAACCTACGAGAAGTGGGGCAAGAAACTCGAAATAATATAGGGGTCTCTATTGACACGCGCACTCGTTGTAGGTGCGACTGGACAAATAGGTTACGAGCTAGTCCCCGTCCTCAGGAAGCTCTACGGAGCTGATAACGTAGTAGCTGGATATCGCAGTAAACAGCCCACGGGAGTTCTACTAGAGGGCCCTGTTGAGTACGTAGACGTGACTAGTAGAGAGTCTCTTGAAGCTGTGATTAAGAAGTACGACTTCGACGAGGTCTACAACTTAGCGGCAGTGCTATCAGCGGCTGGCGAGAAGAACCCGCATTTAGCGTGGAAAGTAAACATGATTGGGCACTACAATGTGCTCGAGTTGGCCAGGGAGTACGGGTTTAGGGTCTTCTGGCCTAGTACTATAGCTGTGTTTGGCCCTACGACACCTAAGTACAAGACACCTCAACACACAATTATAGAGCCCATAACAATGTACGGTATTACTAAATACTCGGGAGAACTCTTGGCTAGGTATTACGTGTACAAGTACGACCTCGACATTAGAGGCGTGAGGTGGCCTGGTATAATTAGTAGTGAAGCTCTACCTGGAGGCGGGACAACGGACTACGCGGTAGAGATATTCTACTACGCTGTTGAGGGCAAGCCCTACACGTGTTACTTAAGAGAAGACACAGAGCTACCAATGATGTACATGCCCGACGCTATAAAGTCTGTTATTCAGCTAATGAGCGCCAATAAGGCTAAATTAAAACTCTCTGTGGGCTACAATGTAGCGGCTTTCAGCTTCACGCCTAAACAGCTAGAAGAAGAGATTAAGAAGTACATACCAGAGTTTAGAGTGGAGTACAAGCCAGACTTTAGACAAGCAATAGCAGACTCGTGGCCTAGAAGCCTCGATGATAGTGTTGCTAGAGAGGAGTGGGATTGGAGCCCAGAGTGGACATTTGAAGCAATGGTCAAGGACATGTTAATTAAAATAGCCCGTAAACTAGGCAGGAATCTGGATATCTAGGAGTAGATCTCTCTGAGACTTCAGCACTTTTTCCATTACCACACTCTACTAGATGCTATTAATAGTACGAGTAGTAGTACTCCGAGACCATTAACTACTCTGCCTATTTTCTCGCCTAGAACTATGCTGACTATTCTGCCTCCATCTGTAATGTATAGTGGTAGTGCGTTGACGAGTGCTAAACTGAAATTCACAATAGAGAGCCACGTGGCGAAGATTACTATGTACAGCGCTAGCTGTGGTGTGAGAATAGAGGCTAGTTCGAGTCTAGGTGGAACTGAGACGGCTACTCCGAGTAGAGTCACATTCGCGGGCTTAAATAGTGTAATGTTCAAGTACCCAGCACCGTGTCTCCACACTGTGAGCTTTAAAGTAGTGTTCTCGGGTAGCGACATGTACTCTCTTATAGTACTAATAGACACTACTCTCGTCTCGTTCACAGCCAAGATCACATCGTACGGCTTAATGCCATGCTCCTCAGCGAGACTTCCACTATAAACACTCGTTACTAGTACTCCTGCACTCTGTGTTAAACAGAGAAGTAGTAGTAGAGCGGCGAAGTACAGTATAATGTTTCCAGCCACACCGGCCACGAGGACTTTGACTCTACTGGACTTAGCAGCCTGCTCAAACGAGTACTCGTCAACCTCCACAAAGGCTATAGGGATTACTAGTGCTACTACGACTCCAAACCCCCGCATAGCAATATTACTCGACGCGGCGACTTTAGCGTGCATGTACTCATGTATATAAGCGGCTATACACACAGCTACTAGAACCATTACTAGGTCTACTCCCGTCACGTTTACTCCGGGTATTAAAATGGCCACACCAGGCTCTCTCCCAGTAAATCTCATGTACACAGCACTGACGGCAGTGTATACAGATACAACTAGAGCAAAGACGTAGAGAGCAATGAGCAGAGAGCCTATTTTTCCAATAACGCCACTGGGCTTAACACTAGAGGACTTCTTAATTACCAGGAGAACACCGTATTTAAGGGAGATAAACGAGTACTTGCACAAGTACTTCCTGTACACTAAATTAATAACTATCCACAGGACTGCGAGAATAGCTATAAATAATATTACAGCACTCAATAGCTCACACCTGAACTACTACACTGCGCTAAGCTAAGAAGTAGTAAAGGACTTACTCGGCTTAAAAATAGTGAGTTCAAGAGAGCCGGTCTCAACTGGGTCTACTCTGCTTGAGGTCTCTAGTGACAATTTCAGCTATCTTCCTACCACTAAGTAGCATTCCACCGAAAATCGGGCCCATTCTGGGTAGTCCGTAGACAGCGCCAACAGCCATGCCAGTCACGTATAAGCCTGGAGCTACTCTCCCCGTGTACTCGACTATGAGTCTCTCTGCGAGCTCAGCGT
The DNA here is from genome assembly GCA_049414425.1 of Desulfurococcaceae archaeon. Lineage (GTDB taxonomy): Archaea > Thermoproteota > Thermoprotei_A > Sulfolobales > Desulfurococcaceae > UBA285. The sequence goes on along the minus strand of JBMSAO010000114.1, from coordinate 31,727 downwards.
AGCCGGACTTCTCGCCCTTGACTTCTAGTCTGAGCTCTGGTATCTTCCTAGCAGCTATGTTAACTATCTCGGAGCCGTGTCCAGTCGCGTCAATAACTGCTCGAGACTCCGTGTAGAGCGGGTCTACGTGATAGCCACCTTCGTGTATAGGTGTCCACATCCACATTACACCGACTACTCTAAGTGGGTCTGTTCTGTACACGAGGTCTTGTACGTGTGCTCCTAGAAGTACACGAGCCCCCGCGTCTATAGCTCTACTAGCTAGTTTCGCCACGACTTCAGCTGGGTCAGCGACATATAAGCCGTACTCTGTCTTAGTGTACTTAGCTCCGAACTCTTCTAGAATACCCCTGGCCTCCTCCTGGAATACTATTCTGGGTAGTAGATTACCCCCAGGCCCTGTTCCACCGCCGAAACTAAATCTCCTCTCGAAGACAAGGACTTTAAAGCCCTCTCGAGCTAGATAGTACGAAGCTGTTAAACCAGAGGGGCCCGCGCCGACAATTACTACGTCTACTTCGCTGAGCTCTTCGAGGTCTCTGAGGGCGTATTTGATAATAGCTCTAGATATGTGAGACTCTCTCATAACCTACACCACTACTACGCTATCTCAAATCTCGGTTTTGAATCTGTAATAACTAGGTTTAAAAATACTAGATAAACAAGTAATCACGTAGAGATCTCTTTGCAGTAAGCGGCTTTGAGCCTAGCCTCTACTACTCTCTCTCTGAGTAGTACTACTGTCTCGTATAGCTGGTATATTAGTCCAGGGGAGATCTGGTCTCCCGGTCTTAGCTTACTAATAGTGCTCTCAATTCTGTCAATGAGGCTTAAGGCTTCATCTAGTTTTTCAACTAGAGCACTGCTCACTCTTTAACCCCTCTTCGTAAGCTCTCTTCAAGAGCAGTTTGTTTAGTTCTAGCGCGCGCCCCTTAAAGTGCTCTTCAAGAGCTTTCTCCACGGCTTCTAGCGTCAAGAGGTCTCTTAGTGTTTTATCAACAGCGAGCGCGTAGCCTAGTATAGCGATATTAGAAGATATAGGCGAGCCTAATACCTTCTCGCTCATTTCATTAGCTTCAACAACGTGGAGTTTTATGTCTCTAGCTCTCAGCTCCCCTATCAATTGATCTCTACTAGGGTGCACCGAGAGTGGTGGCGGCCACACAAAGTCGTTAACTGTAACGTGAGCGCCCCTCTTAGCGTAGTGTATGTATCTAGCGGCTTCCAGAAGCTCTAGTGCTAGTACGTGGTCAACCCCACCTACAGGGGTAATTGGCCCCGGCTCCTGCCCTATTCTCACGTAGACCACTACACTGCCACCGCGCTGACTCATTCCGTGCACTTCGGCGACGCTGACGTCGATGCCTCTAATTGTGCAGCTCACGCCTATAATCGAGCCTAGTGTGAGTAGCCCCTGTCCTCCAACTCCCGTGATTAGAATATTGTAGTTTCTCATAGACTAGTCCACACCTTCACCCAGTCTTCACTAGGCTTATTTGCTATTACTATTGCCTTGTAGGGGCATATAGCGGCGCAGAGCCCACAGCCAGCGCAGAGAGCCCTCTCTATGCGGGGCTTCTTAGAGCCCGGTTCTACTATTATAGCTGGGCACGCAGTTAACTTAACACACGCCATGCAGCCAGTACACTTCTCCTCCAGCACGGTGTATATGGGTAGTACCACTCCACGCCTCCGCGCGTCTCTCAGGACTTCTAGTGCACACCGCATACGCGAGACGATAGCTACTTTCTCTCCGCGCTTGTAGTCCTCGAGAGCTTTTGTGAAGTCCTCAATAGCCTTCTTAACGTCTAGTGGGTACACGGTGTAGACCTTAAAGCCCAGAGCGCTCAACACGGTCTCCGGCATTATCCTCGTAGTGGGCTCGCTCATAGCCGTAACTCCAGTACCGGGGTGTGGCTGGTGACCAGTCATAGCGGTTGTTATGTTGTCCAGTACGAGTACTAGTACACTGCTATTATTGTAGACTACATTTAACGCTGGCGGAATACCAGCGTGGAAGAACGTGGAGTCTCCAATAACGGCTATTAAAGCACTATTAGTGACCTTAGCTAGTCCGTGAGCTACTCCTATACTACCCCCCATTTCAAAACAAGTCATTTGGGTCTCAAAGGGCTTTTGGTAGCCGAGAGTGTAGCACCCTATATCGCCAGTGTAGATCACGTCTCGGATACCAGCTCTATTAGCGGCGACTTTTAACGCGTAGTAAGTACTTCTATGTGGACACCCAGTGCAGAGCACTGGCGGCCTCGGCGGTATAGGCGGGTCTAGTTTAACCGGCTCTAAGCCCTCCCACGGCACTTTCTCCTCTACACCTATAAACTTAGCTACAGCTCTATATACAGCTTCGGGAGTCAACTCGTAGTTCTCTGGTACGAGGTCTTTTCCCCTCACAGCGACTCTGTAGCCGCTCGTGACGACTAGGTCTTTTAACTGCATTTCAACAACGGGGTCTAGCTCCTCTACTACTAGAATCTCCTTAGCGTGCTCGAGAACACTTAGTAGTGGTTTTCGGGGGAGTGGAACAGGCATGTTTACCTTTACGAGTGTGACTCTATCTAGCATGTTGAGGGCTTCGAGGACTTCTCTTACGTAAGAGTGAGCTAGGCCACTCGACACAATTACTTTCTCCTTTCCAGGATTGTGAGCTGTCACGAAGCGCTCCTCTTCGCTAAGAGCTTTCCAGGTCTTAATTAACTCGGGTTTCCTCCTCCTAGTGTGTACTGGTACAAGTACCCATCTCTCGTAGTCTCTAGTAAACGTGCCCTTGCACTTCTTGTTGAGGGGAACGTCGTCTTCTAGTTCTACTGGCATTCTAGTGTGGCTAATTCTCGTAGTAGACCTGAAAATAACTGGTATTTTGTACCTAGTGCTCAGATTAAAAGCCTCTTTTACTAGTTTATAGGCTTCTCTAGCACTTGAGGGCTCAAGTACTGGGAGGTGTGCTAGTAGCCCATACCACCTGTTATCCTGCTCGTTTTGACTACTGTGAGCACTAGGATCATCTGCTGTTACGACGACAAAGCCCTCCTCTACACCGGCGTAAGCAGAGCTCATGAGTATATCGGCGGCGACATTTAATCCGACGTGCTTCATAGCCGTTAAACTACGCACTCCAGCTATTGCAGCGCTGTAAGCGGCTTCAAACGCGACTTTTTCGTTAACACTCCACTCCGCGTAGACACTGCACTCTCTAGCCACTTCTGAGAGCACTTCGACTATTTCTGTAGAGGGTGTTCCGGGGTATGCAGTGGCGAAGCACATGCCCGCTTCAAGAGCACCCCTCGCTATAGCCTCGTTACCTAGAAGTAAAACCCTGCTCCCCCGCGGTCTTAGCAGTGGGTGTTCTCGCAAATAATTCACCAGTAACTAGTAATAGCTAACGAGGTAAAAACCAATTCACGCGCGCGAACAGCAGAAGTAACACTTCCAGTGGTATCGATATATATACTGGTATAAATGTCGGTGGGTGCGAATAATGACAAAGTTTATAAGCAAGCTATCCCACTTAGTAATATATGGGTGAAACAGGGAAAGGGGTGTGCTTATGCCTAGCAAGAGGATCCTATACGAAGACAGCGACATAGTTGTAGAGATATCGCCAAGAGACTACGAGTTACCAGACTTAGTGTACGAGGCTGTAAAAAAGAAGGGAAGACCAGTCCAGTTCCAAGAGCTAGTTAAGGAGTTTAGTGGTATTGTAGGAGAAGACCGCGTGAGGAGAGCTGTAAATCACCTACTAGCGCTTAAGAAGATAGTGGAATTTCCAGATGGCACTCTAGGAACACCAGACATTGAGTGGAAGCCATCAGGAACCATTAAGAGGAGAAGGAGGAGAAGACTCGCTAGATTAATGGATATAGAGGAGCCTCGAAAACCACTATATACTCTCGCCTAGGGCTTCACTACGACACTCTCTCTCAAACACGTTTTTTACTTCTCCCCTCTCTCTCACTCCACGGCGAGCTCTTGTAGTTAGCACACTTCTCGATCTCGAGCATAACACCATATCTACTAGTCAACTCGCAGATATAATCCTCGGGGATTATTGCTTTAGCCCCTCTCGAAGTCTCGATTACGAGTGCTCTTCCTATACGCCCCACTATTTTAGACTCTTCCGCCACAAAGTTCAGGAAAATTGGTAGTCTACTCGTAGCTAGAAAGCCTCTCTGCCACTTAACTCCCCGTGAATCCTCAAAGACTTCTCCAATTCTCTTGCCGTCGCTACAATTACCTTGCTTATCACACTCTACGAATTCGACTTGCATTTTAGACGCGGCTTCGCGAGCTAATAGTACTAGTCTCTCGAGAACACTACTAGTACTAGTAGTCTCCTCTCTTGTAGGCTCACTAGGCTTTTTCACGTCCTTGAGTTCAACGGCCTCCTCCTCTTTTCTAGATATTCTCGCTCTGAGTAGCTCTTCGATTTCAGCGCTACTCTCGCTAGTGTGCTCAGGAGACCTAGTGCTCTCCTTCTCGCTCTCAGAGGCTTTTTTAGCGAAATCAGTAATCTTTCTTACTCTTCTCAAAGTGCTCACTGAGACGCCCCACTAGGTATAGGTAGTTTAAAGTGCGTTAAAAATAGAGAGAGTGAACAGTATCAAAGTATATAAGGCGTTCTCTTAGTAAGAGTTCTGTGGCTGGGCCCGTAGCTCAGCCTGGTAGAGCGGCGGGCTCTTAACCCGTAGGTCCCGGGTTCAAATCCCGGCGGGCCCGCACAATACTCTCGAGCGCGGATACTGATCATGATAAAACCACTAATACCCGGCGTAGACGTAAACGTGGTTGTAGGCACGCCATTTATCTACGTGAGAGAGTCCGAGACGCTAGTACTCTCAGACCTACACCTGGGTTTCGAAGAAGCGGCCTCTCGCGGCCTGAGCTACAGTCTGCGCGGAGCCAGCAGCTACGGAGCTATTTTCCTCCCTAGAATTCAGTTGCGGAGAGCACTGAGCATGTTAAGCCTAGTACTAGACGAGCTGAGAGTCTCGCGCGTAGTAATTAATGGCGACTTAAAACACGCTTTTGACAGGCTCCTGAGTCAAGAACGCGAAGAGACCATGGAGCTCGTCAAGTTCCTCAGGGAGCGGGGTGTCGGCGAAATACTCGTAGTGCGCGGAAACCACGATAACTTCATAAAGCCCCTCTTGAGTAGACTAGATGTGGAGTTTGTAAGTGGCTACTCACTATTAGCCGGTAGTGAGAGGATCTTATTTGTACACGGGCACGAGGACGTGGATCTGAGCGAATATGACATCGTAGTCATAGGCCACGAGCACCCAGCTCTCAGGTGTTTTGATGTTTACAAATTACCTTGCTTTCTAAGAATACCACTCGGTGAAGGCAGATATCTAGTTGTAATGCCGGCTACGGGGCCCTATCACCCCGGTATGACAGTGACACCTAATCCTCAAGAGTACTTATCACCAATAATTAGGAGAATGAGGGACTTGCACTCAATGGCTGTAATAACCTGGCTGGACTTGGGGAGAGCTTCTCCGAGCAGTGTCGAGTATTTTGAGACTCACAGCCTCGAGAACTTCGTGGAGATTAAGTGGTTTAAAGTCAGGGATCAAGAGTATGCTGTAGTGGAGTTCGCTAACTACAGCGTAGCACACGACCTCTGCATGGTCTAAGAACACTCTTTCAGTCAATCGACCCTTCATCAAAGCTCAGATTATGTCGGCGTCATCACGTATACGAGTTACTCTAAACTCTCTATTAAAGCTTACACCCTGAGCGCGTCCTCGGAGCTCAGGAGATTTTTAAGTCCAGAAAAGATATCCCATGCTACTAGGTGTTTATTTTTGAACTCGAAGTGGCTACTAGTGATCTTGGCTATACCTCTCGCCACCACCCCCGTTAATAGCATAGTAGAGTACGAGTACGCTCGTGTACTCGAAATCTACGCACCAGCTGTGTCTAGTAGCGGCAGGGGGGTTATATCCAAGATCACAATTGGAATAGCTTATCCGGGCAGTGGGAGAGTCCTCTTCTCAGCACTGCCGTACACGGAAGTAGATACGCAGGGTGCAGCGCGAGTTGCGGCTTTCATAGCATCGGTGATTGCGCGAGCAGACTTCTCCAGCTACGACTATTACGTTTTAGTAGAGTCGAATACGCCGATAATAGAAGGGCCTAGTGCGGGTGCGCTGTTTGCAGTAGGCTTCACAGCTTTACTGCTAGATTTGCGTTTAAATAGCAGTGTGACCATGACCGGTATGATTAATCCAGACGGGACTATAGGGCCTGTAAGGGGCTTAAAAGAGAAGCTAGAGGCGGCGGCTTCTAGTGGATTTAAAGTCTTCTTAGTACCGAGTGGTCAAAGAGTTTACAGCTACCCAGTCTACGAGGAGGCGACTATAGGCTGGGTTACTATAAGAAGAGTCACTTACAGAGTAATAGACCTAGTCGAGTACGGTAAAAATCTAGGTATTAGCGTGGTAGAAGTTAGTACTGTTCTCGACGCCCTCTACTACTTTACTGGAGTAGAATTCAGAGCTAACACTACGAGTACGCACGTTAATTTAAGCCCGGAATTAACAGGAGTCCTGAGTAAAAGGTTGAGTGAGATTTACAACACTACTACCACGTATATTAGCTTCGCTAACAGCATAATTAGCGAAATTAAAATTAGCTACTACAGATACTACTACGCCGAGACAATAAGTCACTTAAACAACACAGCTACTAAGCTACTAGAGAGATCCAAGGAGCACCCAACTTACTCGCTGTTTAGACTACTAGATCTATATGAGCGCTCTTTATATACATACTTAGAGCTCTCACTGATCACTGGGAGGACTAGTGTCGAGGATATCACTAATAACCTCTTACAGGCACTCAGTGATTACAGCAGAGGAGTTGCAGACACCTGCACTATTGAAATCTCCTTGGCGAGAGCACACTTAAATCTAGCCTGGTACTACTACTCACAGGCAGTACTAGCACTAAACAGTAGTAGATTAACTGAAGCCTTAAATAGAATTGCTCGCAGTCATAGAAACCTACTGGAGTTTACTATTTATAGAGACATAAACTCCGAAGACAGCCCGAGAATTAGTTGCACTCCACGCAAACTCATACAAGTATACTCTAACGTGCTCGCCTCTAGCGTGTATGTTACGAGAATTTTAAGTGAGCTGGAAGCCTTACCGCCGAGTAGCACTATCAACCTGCTTAACGACTACATTAATACAGCCCAGTATATGAGTGAGAGAAACGAGACGGGGCTCATTGGGATCTCTGCACTAATTCTCGCCCAGACTTCACTACTACTCCACCAAGCCCTTAATGACATTAACCGCTTATTCGAGCTGGAGGGCTTGCTGGGCGTGCACACGGATAGAAGGACGCCTGTTTACGATCTGTACTTAGACTTAGCGAGTAGCGCTCGCAGTGCAGGCGACAGTGAACTCTACTATAAAGCTATTCTCTACTCAGTAGCCATACTACAGGTGTTAAGCCAAGTATGTAGCACTTTTAAGGACACTCTGAACACTGCGAGGCCTCCTTCCAGTCAAAGTACTTATACGCAATTGAGTACTACTACACCGAGTAACCGCTCAGACGCTGTCTCTACTACTGGAGGGGGTGTTGCCCGCACTAGATCATACGTTGACGTTGTAATAGTGATCCTGACAGTAGTAGCCATTGTAGTCTTACTGCTAAGACTGTCCTCTAGGAGCACTGGTGTGCCGACTTAGTAGGTTTTTAAAGAGCTTACACGTATTCTAGGCAAGTGGGTGAGGTACTGTGTGGTTTTGGCTGTTTTACTCGCCGTCACTAATATTAACGCTGATACTAGTTTACATCGTAGGCTTCACGGTCATAATTCTAGGTGCTGGCTACATTGCGCCGCGAGTAGCGAGGAGAGTAGCTGGTAAATTCTCGCTCCGAGCCTCAATGTCTATTTTAGGCCTAGTAGTAGTCTTGGCAGGCATTGCTGGAATCGGTATTGTTGCATATATTCTACTCGAGGCTCTTGGAGCAGTAGAAGTAACAGTGGGACTGATAATCTCGATGCTCGTTCTCGTCCTGTTACTAAATCTAGTAAGCTACCTGCTAGCTCCCTTTGCAATAAACATGATGTATGGTGCTAGAAGAGACTCGCAATTACAGCTTATTGTGAGCGAAGTAGCCAGAACACTGGGCTTCTCAAAACCCCCAAGGGCAGTTGTAGTTGAAGGTCTTCCCAACGCGTTTGCATATGGTAATTTCATATCGGGTAGATACGTCGCGGTTTCGCGTAGTCTAATAGAAATATCAACTCCGGAAGAGCTGAGAGCTGTAATTGGCCATGAGCTAGGACACCACAAACACAGAGACAACGCCGTAATGCTGTTTATGGGTCTTATTCCAAGCCTACTCTACTTCCTCGGAGTGATGCTCGTGAGACTTGGAATAATCTCAAGTTACACTAGAACATACTCTTCTCGCAGAAGAGAGGGTGGCGGAGGTCTAGTATTAGTCCTCGCAGGTTTAGTTGCCATTGTAGTGAGCTTTATAGTGCAGATACTAGTACTAGCATTTAGTAGGCTCAGAGAGTACTATGCTGACGCGGCTGGAGCACGCGCTACTAGTCCTCGTGCAATGCAACGGGCTCTAGCAAGGCTACACGTGTACTACAGCAGGGTTCCTGAAGCTAGAGGAATAGTTAGAGAGAGTAAGCTCAGAGCACTGTTCATATACGCCTTTACAGAGACCTATGCAAACCCGTTTTACAGATACAGACCCACAGTCGACCCGAGAAGCGTTGACATAGACAGAGTTGTAGAAGAGCTCAAGAGAGCAGAAGTGAAAGAGGCATTTGAATTCCTCTCGACACACCCACCAATACCAAAGAGAATTAGATTCCTCGACACGCTGTACTACTCTAGAAGTACTTCACTACGCTAACACGACTACTCTATTACCACCCCTTCTCTTAGCCTCTCTCAAAGCTCTTAAAGCCCTCCTCCTACCGGGAGTCCCTCTATAAGCCTCTCTCCGGTCTCGAGCAGGCCTCGCAGTCACGTAGTCAGTGGCAACTACAGCTGTCACCGTGACGCCCAGCTCTCTTACTCTACTAGCTATGTATTCTAATTCACTTATAATCTGATCTAAGCACTCAGCGCTGTACGGGATCTCGATAACAGCCTCCTCGGTGCCCCTCTCGTAGTATAGGCCGTATACAACTACGCCTTGAAATCTCCTCGCAAACTCTTCAACTAACCTAGTAAGCTCACTAGTCACGGTGTTCGGTTTATAGGGGTCCAAACCGCGCTCCTCGACGTACTCGCCGAACCTGTCTAGATCAATAATTACAATAACGCCTGGAACTAGTGGTTTATCAGAGTGAGCAGAGTGCTCTTCATTCCACCTCATGGTCTTAGAGGCTGCCCGCCTCATCACTGAGTATCTAGGAGCTCTTATGGGAGTAATATACTTGCCCGGCTAAGCCGAAATGCGTACTAGCCGCGTTTAGTAGTCGTATTCGTAGAGACTGCTAGTGAAATTACAGTAAACGGACTACTCGTACTCCTCTTCTCTCGGGCCTACTACACAGCCAGTAGTCCACAGTTTCTCGGCTACCTGTTTAACGGCCCTCTCTACTTCTTTCTCATCTTTAGCCCCCGTAATGACCATTTTTCCACTACTAAAGATTAAGAGGACTACTCGTGGGTCTCTCATTCTGTAAATTAGTCCCGGAAACTGCTCGGGCTCGTACATGCAGTCCTCTAGGTAGTACACAGCCCTTTCTAGATTTACATATGCGTGGAGGTCTCCCCCGGCTACTATATTCTGAATCTGTACTCGCGGTTTCCCGTGTATTTCAATGCTGTGTCTACTCAGAATTTTCAGTATCCTCTTTACAGCTTCAACTAGCTGGGCAACGCTCTTAGTTCCAGTTACAACCATTTTTCCAGATCTAAAGACCAGTGCTGTAGCCCTCGGCTTATCTATGTGAAAGACAATACCAGGAAACTGCTCGGGCTTGTACACAAATTCAGGCAGCACGATCTCTATTTGATCTATGTCTAACTCGTGATCAAGTATAACAGTTGCGACAATATTCTCTATTCTGTAACTCCACTTAAGGGGGATTTCAGTAGACAAGATTTCACCTTAAACACGAATTACCGCTACTTTTTAAATTCCAAGAAGGTTTATAAAACACTTCTAGCGCACTACTTAGATCAGTCCTGCCAGACTCAGTGCCGTCAAGACTACTGGAGTGAGAAATACGTATAGTAGGAGTAGAATAGTGGCCTCTCTAATTGAAGTCTCCAGAAGCCTCTCTAAGTTCACGGCAACCTCGCCCATTAATTTCACGTTTTCACGCAGTGCGTAGATCCACACAGTCTCTCTAGGCGACATCTTCACCAGTTCTCCTGATCTTTCATGAATAGCTTTTAAGAGCTCCTCGCTCTCGTGTACTGGAATATACGTTATTGACGCTCTAATAGCCGTTTCACTGTGCTCGTCGTTTGTAATGACTTCTACTAGCTCTGTGCCCAGGGGTTTTGCCCGCTCTAACACGAGGTCTCTCACATAGGGCTTCATATTGTTACCCCGCACGTGTACTAAGCAGAACCTCTCCCGCTCATATCCTTCAATGCAGAGTATGCAGACATCTCCATCAATGACGCCGTGAGCTGTCGCTTTGAAGCACACATATCTAAAGAGCGTAGTCGTGGGCTCTCTCTTCTTAATGTCTAGAATTCGCTGTAGTGCAGCGTCTAACGCCTCTCTCAGAGAGTCCATTTCAAGTGGTTTCTGCAACTCCCAGTTATGAGAGTCTACTAGTATTAGATCTCCAACTCCGAGTCTTCTCGCCTTCAACTCGTACTCTAATTGAATACTATAGGGGAGATCGTCTATCCCGGCTACGGGTCTAGATATGAAGACGAGTGCTAGCTTGTCAAATACAACTCCGCAAAGCCTCCACTCGTAGTACTCCGAGCAGAATCCCCCGTGATACAAAATCTCTCTCCTATTGCCATTAAAGTACTCTTGTAAAAGCCTCTCTCTGTACTTAGCCACCTCCGAGGAAGAGACTATGTTCCTATCGTGTGATCCGAGCCCGTGTAGAGTTAATACGTGCTTGCCGAGCCTACTAAAGTCCTCTATGAGGAGAGCTGGTAGTCTACTACTACCAATATTCGAGAAGGGGCCGTAGTGCACATCAGTGTAAATTAGTAGTAGGTCTCCTAGTTCGAGAATTCTCGGGTTAACTGTGAACTCCTCGCCGGCACCACTAAACACGTCCTCTATTTCAGTTCTCCTGTCAAGCCAGTTCCTGAGGAATAGCGTCCCTAGATCAGGTAGTGGTGTATTACCTAGTTTTTGTCTAGCCATGTAGAGGTATATTGCGACATCAGCTACTACTATAGTTAACAGCACTAGTACCCACTTCACTAACTCTACGAGGTTTAACCAGCCAGCAGCGCTCATGGCTAGTAGCGTGGTTAACTGTGGTGAAGTTGCAAGGAGATATTTTAGTGGAGATGTCTTGTCGAGTCCTAGTATAACGACTATAGTTAGAGTAGCTGAGCTGACAACTATTAGTGGAATAATTCTTGTAATGAGGAGTAGTAGTGATGAGTATACTAGAACAACTAGTGAGAGTCCGAGCGACCTCTTAATCTTGTAGAAAACGGACTTCTTATAGGTACTCGCATAGATCCTAGTATATGTGAATACTAGCAGAGAATTTAGTAGTAGTGGATAGAAGTCTCTACCAGTAGTGAGTAGTAGTGTAAATGATAGTAGTAAGAGAGCGGCTACCAGGTATTGCCACTTAGGTAGGGAGAAGAGAATAGAGTAGTACCTGCCAACGCGTGTTCTCGGCTTGTAGAGCTTAGTCAAGACGCTGTCACCGAGTAGTCTTGACTTTAAAGTAGTAATTGCGTCGAGTGTGCTTTGAAGCTAGATCTAGCTAGTGAGACTTGGGTTTTAAAACTAAAACTACGTTAGATCCCCGCAGACGCAAAAAGCCTCGTGTACTAGTTGGTGGAGTTTCTCCATATCACTCTCTTCGAGAGCCGAGACGAGGACTGCTCTGAAAGGCCCCTTCGTCTTCGCGGCTACGGATATTAAGTCTGATACTACTTCACTAGATAAACCCTCTTCAAACGCCTCATTAATTAGCTTTGCCGGGTCCTCGACGAGTAGCTGGACTATTTTCGGGTTTCTTGCAATATCTCTCTTATTAATCACGGGAACAGCCAGTAAGCCCGTCTTTACTTGTAGGAGCACGAAGAGAAACCAGAGGAATACTCCATCAGACACTCGCTCTATGGCTGAGGCGTCTATAACGTAGACTAGCACTGCGTGCGTCATTCTAGTTAGCTTCTCGAGAAAGACTCTACTAGCTGGTCTGAAGAGAAAGGCCTCCATTTGCCCCGGCGTGTCTACGAGTACGAGATCCCAGCTGTTAATATTAGTAAAGGGCTCTTCAGAGAAGATCTCGTCAATTCTCTCCGCAATGAGCTCAGAAGCCTTGATGAACGCGCCGTTAGGTCCTAAGCCGTACTTAGTCATTATATCGCGCAGTGTAAACAGCTTTCTAATGTCAAATGTAGGCTTGTATAGTAGTTCGTCGGCACCGGGGTCGAGGTTTACTGTCGCTACTCTCAAGAACAGGGTTTTACGAGCCCACTCGCTATACGCTCTCACGAGACTGCTCTTACCCGAGCCGGCGGGACCCGTAAACACGGCTACTACAGCTGGCACCCGTAACACCCCTAGTACTACTCGATTTAAGGTGTAAAATTACCGAGTGAGTTGAGGAGTGTAGAAATACTACCCTAACAGCTTATTTAGCGATCTAGGGTTTTCCGGCTCTTAGACCTCGCCTTCCGGCGGGGCTTTAACAGACACTTTCTTTAACTGTCCCTGGTACATTTCAACCAGCTCTTTATTCGTAGTCGCGTCTTCAGGCCTCTTGTCGGGCCTCCACCTAATAAATCGCGGAAATCTAATTGAAATTCCAGCACCTGGCTTAACTACACCTCTAGCGCACGTGTGTATTGGCGAGAGTGTTAACTCCGCTCCTATGATCTCGGCTACTAGTGCCGGCTCTACCCAGACGTCGGGCTCCATTTCAGCGTCTACTCTCGGGTGTTTAGTACTCCTAATATACGGTCTCAGCATATCTGGAAGCTTGTCTAGGTCTTCGTCTTTAAAGCCTGAGCCGACTTTACACACAGTCTCAAATACGTCTTTGTCTGGATTATACGCAGCCATTAAGAGAACTCCGAATTTACCTCCTCTCTTACCCTTACCGTAAAAAGCCCCCACGACGACTAAGTCTACTGTGTCTATCATCTCGCTCTTGTAGTCACGCTTATACTTTATCCACAACCACCCTCTAGCCCCCGCCTGGTATATCGAGTCTTTATGTACAGCCTTGACCATTACTCCCTCACAGCCCTCACTAATAGCCTGCATAAAGAACCCTTCTAGTTCGTCGGGGGTGTTCGCCTTAATGTACCTCGCGATCATGAAGTCCTCGGTCTCGCGGACAATCTTCTCGAGGGCACTCCTCCTCTCGAGTATGGGCCTAACGGTGTAGTCTTCGCCGTTTAAGTAGAGGAGGTCGAATAGGAATACTTTAACCGGGTACTCCTTAACAGCTATGTGTATATCGTGTTTACGCTTCCTGTGCATTAACTCCTGGAATGGCAGTAGCTCACCCGTCTCCTTGTCGTACGCTACTATTTCGCCCTCGACAATAGCCTCCTCGGCGTTAATGTTGTTCAAGACCATTTCAACTACGTCGGGGTACTGGTTAGTAATGTCTTCCAGTCTTCTGGAGTAGATTACTACCTTGCTACCCTTCTTGTGAATTTGAGCTCTCTCACCATCGTACTTGTACTCTACTAGAGCGACTCCACCAGCTTTTGCCAGTATTTCCCTCGGGTCTTTGTGCCTCTCAGCGAGCATCGGCCTTATTGGAATACCTACTTCAGGTTTAATTTTCTTGATGGCTTCTAGTCCCTGTGTTGCGAGTATTTCAGCCACCTCGCCGAGGTCTGGTCTCAGGTTATAGGCTCTCTCTATTATTGGTCTCGCCGAGGCGCCACCCCCGTAGACAACCGCGAGAGCATCCATTACTGTGGCTTCGCCTATACCAGCTCTCAGCCTCCCCTCTATAAATCTCACAATAAACTTTGCCTCTTTGGGCGAGGCGTTTCGAAGCAGGCCGGCAGTCAGCCTGATTTTAAGGTCTCTACTGCCCTCACCCTGGAGTTGCGCTATTTTTGTCAGAGTCGCGTAGACCTCGTTTACAGTGAGTGCTTTAGTAGCCGTCTGCGTAAAGGCGAGTAGTGAGACTCCGCTTTGAGCTTTACTTCTAAGAACCTCGGCGGTCTTGCCGAGATCGCCCGTACTCTTCACTATCTGCTCTACTTGACTCTCACTGACATTGTAGGCTAGAGAGAGTGCTTTAATGAGGAGCTTTTCGCTAATACCGAGTTCAGGCATGTTCTTCCAGTCAGGCCACAGAGTACCAGTTACTAAGTAGACGACTTTGTCAATAACTTCCGGTGGAGTGTTCTTGAATAAGTTAGCTAGGAGAGTTATCATCTGTGTTCTCGCTGATACGAGTTCAAGTTTATCAATAGTCTCGGCTAGGAGGCTAAGTGGCATATCGCTCATATACTCAGCCCACTAGCTCTATTCCCGTTAAGACCTTAATAAAGTCGTGAACGCTCAAGAGATTTTAAGAGGTGCTCTTCTAACTTTCCTAGTGGTGATGACAACCCGGCAAGAATGAGCTGTGATTAATCAGAGTTTCGCTGAGAGCAGACTCGACCACTACGTTTACTCCCGCGCGATGATCTCTAGTGCACCTTAACCGGAGCCGGCCCTCTTAGCGACGTAGTCTAAAAGTGTTTTTCTCGAAGGCTTACCCTCTAGTAGTTCTGCCAGTGTTGGCTTAATAGCGGCTTTGAAGTCTTCTTCGAGAACGCTTCTCAGCTGTGGATTGTACAGTGCGGCGGCTGGGTGGTAAGTAGGTATTACTCTAACGTCTAAATTGAGAATTTTAGCAGAGTAGACTTTGCCGTGTTGACTAGTCATACTAACCCACTTGAGTCCAGCTAGTTTAAAAATTGTTCTTGCTGAGTGCCTCCCGAGGCACACTATGAGCTTAGGTCTAATTAACTCTAGTTGCCTCTTCAAGTGCGGTAGACACGCCTCGATCTCATCGTCCCCGGGATCTCTGTTCTCAGGGGGCCTGCACTTCACGACATTTGTAATGTAGAAGTCCTCTCTCCTGTAGCCAATAGACTCAATTAGTTCTGTGAGCAGCTTTCCAGCTGGGCCGACAAAAGGCCTACCCTGCTCGTCTTCCTTCTCACCAGGAGCCTCGCCGATAAATACTGCAATACTACTCTTATTGCCCTCTCCCGGTACAGCTCTCTTCCTGTACATAGATAGCCTGCACTTAGTACAAGTAGAGATCTCTTCTTCAAGGGCTCTCCAGGGATCACTAGTCAAGAGCAAGCCCCTCGCTTTGACTGCAAACTACTCTGTATTAAAGTAATTGACAGTTATCTATTTGTGTTTAAGCAAAAGCCGTGACCGATTCTCTACGTGTATACGATTGTGGATGGTTAGTTTTGGTGTTTGAGTTGTTGTCTTCGATGCGGATGAGGGGCTTGGGGGTTGCGTGGAGCCCTGATAGCCCGGGCTGTAATGCAGTAAAAACCCGAGCAGAGCCCGGGAACCCCGAGGCAAGAAAAATATTCACAACTACTTACAACTAACTACAAATGACTGCCTCGGGGAAACCCCTTCTCGGTGTTCCCGGTATTACCTCGCAAAGCTGATTAGCTGATATAGCGTGGCTAGGTTTACGTCTTTAAAGAACGTCGTGGTTATGAGGAGACTTATACTCGAAGTAGCTGTTATTAACACGTTGTCGTCTAGGAGTGGTGGCACTTCAAAGTGCTCTACAATAGTCGCGGAGACTGCGGCGATTACTCCGTGTACACCAGCGAAGTAGTAGCCAATAGGGACTGTTACAGTCAGCATTGCTAAGTTTCCAATCCAAGACTTAGTCCTCCTAGCGTAGACAGCGTTTCTCACAATACCAGTTACGGCATCACCAAGCGACATGAATAGTGGTGGAATAATAGCGTAGTAGGGGTTCTTAGTTATAAGCCAGAGTCCAAATAGTGATAACCCCCACACTACGCAGAAGTTTACTTCGTAAGCATTGTCAGTAGTTTGAAACCACGAGAGCTCTTTCTTCTTAGAGTGCGGCACGTAGAGCAGTGTAGCTATTACTAGGGCGAATATTAGTGGTATTAGTGGCGAGGTAAAGAGGTGTGGTACAAGGAGGGCCACAACGCCTCCAGCTAGAATGTGTATAATTTTCCTGTTGTAGTAGACAGCGACATTAACCTTTAAACCCCTCTTCAACATGTGACTGTAGATCTTCTTCGTAGTGTAGACAGCGCCTAGAACATAAATGAACAGGGCTAGTGCGACGAGGAGCTCTCTGTGAAGATCGCTCGGCACTAGTTCCACGAAGTACACCTCTGAACGTACTTGAACATGGCTGGGTATGGGTATTAGAAGTACAAAAATTTTAAAATTAGCACAGGGAGTTTTAGGAGAGGTGTTTTGAGTACGAGTGCGCAGTCTAGAGAGGAAGTCCTCGAGTCCTGTGTAACTACTGGAGACTTAGAGGTCTGCGCCCCGCGTGAGTGGCGAGAAGTACTGCTCTCAAAACTGAGTAATATTAAAGTACACAAGAGCACGTGTATTGGCTCGAGTGTCTCTCTTTACAGGCTTCTATTAATTAGAATACTGGGGATTAGAACGTTTAGTTCACGAGGGAGAGTTGTAACCTGGGCTATTACTCGTAGTAGTGAGAAACCTGAGTGTAGTGAAGTTACTTTAGTTAGTCTCAGTGATGAGGAGTGGTTTAAACTATATTCTAGAAAACTCCCTAGACTAGTAGCGCTGCTGCTGTCAGAACCACTGAGAGTACTTATTTTCGCGGCTATTGGGGGGTCCGGCTTGCTAGTCAATTTAGTCTTTGCGCACTTGACCTACACTCTACTAGCTGGCTACGGCTACATTGCTAATCCTTTAGCCTCTACTACGGGCTTTGAGATGAGTGTTATCTGGAACTTTACGCTTCACGAGAGAGTTACGTTTAGGAGAACAGGTCTAGATGAGAGCGCGAGAAGCGTGCTCATTAGGCTAGTGAAGTACCACCTTGCGAGTATTGGTAGTTGGGCTACACAAGTGTTAATGGCGACTCTCTTACCACTCCTACTCAAAACGCCTTTTATACTCGCACAGCTAATCGGAGTACTACTGGGTTTCGTCGTAAACTTTATATTGGGCTACGTGTATACGTGGAGCATACATAGAGTTAAGTGAGAGTACTAGTAGAGGTGTTTCAGTGTGGGACTCAAGCACGGGAAGTACATATACGTTGAGCGGGCAGACGGCTACTACGTTAAAGTCCGAGTTCTCGGTGTTAGATTTAGGCGGGGAGGCGTTGAAGGCGATCTTTCAGATCCATCTCGGTACGTTATTGTCGGCTTTAAGACCAAGAAGCCACCACACACAGCTGTAATTGTTAGCGAGGAGTCGTTACCGCAGACTGTTAGAGAAAAACTGTATAGTGTCTAGTAATGAGCTCGCCAGTAGACCTCTTTATCAGCGCGCTCAGGGCTCGCAGTAATAGGGTTCTGAGTGAAAAGCAGGGCGACTACACACTTGTAGTTGCTAGTATTGAGAGCAGAGAAGTAGTGTTCTGCTTTAAGCGTGGCAGTCACTCCAACGCCTATTACGCTAAGATAGCACTCGCCGACGAGCTCTCCTCGCTAGACTGCACGGAGTTAGAGTACTCTCCACTCGGACTCTACGTCTTCGCCGAAAACCCCACTACACTAGCTGAAAACGCTATTAAGAAAGCGAGAGCACTACTAGGGAGACGCAGGAGCGAGTAAACTCACTGCTTTATCACAACAGGCTTAACGCCCTCGTGGTCTATTCCATAGAGAAACCAGCCCTGCCTGTGCGCGACGCCCTTCATTTTTAAGACCCTAATTTGCCTGACAAAGGCCTGAATCTCCCTCTTCGAGAGTACAGCGGCCAGCTCTTCGGATAGGCTACTAGTCTCTAGTATTCCGTCTACTAGATGCTCTACTAGTAGGAGGTAGTTTCTGAGCTCACTTGTCGACGTGTGGAGAGTCGCTACAGTTACTACGCCGCGAGACTTTGCGATGTTAGCCCTCAGAGACTTAACGAAGCGAACAAAGCGCACTGGGTCCTGTGTGATCATTACTTCATTTAGAGAGTCTATGGTTACGAGACCGCGACCTCCCAGCCCCACTTGATCGGCTGTTCTGATAAGAGCGTTTACAATGTCATCTGGGTTATCGGGTGTAACCTCGTCTAAGATACATGCGTGGACTCTTCCTCTACGCTGCGTTATTGTATAACTAAACCCGTCAATAATGCCAAATAACCGCTCAGAACAGTACTTCTCAACGGGAACTCTAAATGCTGATAGTTGCTTTAAGACAGTTAGTGGGTCGTCATCAAAAGCCGCGTAAATTACAGGCTCTCCTAGGCTCAGAACATCTTTAACTATGTGAGTGAGAATAACGCTCTTCCCAGAGCCGCCCTCACCGGCTATTACTATAAAAGAGCCTCTGAGTAGACCCTCTGGTAAGAGGTACTTGAAGAGGTCTTGAAGTAGCGATAGAGACAAGTGTAACACCCAACTAGTAGACTCTGCACTCAAAATAATATTTTTTACCTAGTGCTCAATCGAGACAGCTGTAAGTAGGTGTTTCTAGTAGTGCTTAGACGTAGAACTCGTCTTTAATAGTTGTGGCTAGTATCATGGGGTATACGGCTACTACTCCATCTATTTGATCTATTTCTCTGTAAATATTCTCGAGTTCCTCCCGCGTACTCGCCCATATAACAGCTAGTATGTCGTGATCTCCCCCTGTTAGCGCTAAGTACTTCACGTAGTCTCTGCTCTTCAACACTTCTACTACGTTGAAGAGCTTTTCGGGTCTCGCGTTTATTCCAGTGAAACTAATGTACTCGTAGCCGAGTGCTCGGGGGTCGATAATAACTGTGTACTTTTTAATAACGCCTATTCTCTCGAGTTTTTTCACACGCTTCATAACAGCGACATCTGTCAATTCCACTACTCCGGCGATCTCTTTGTACGTAGCGCGGGAATTACGCGAGAGCTCTCTAATTATAACTCTATCGACTTCATCTACCTGGGCTCTCTTCATAGTCTCTGCTCTCATTTACTCGACTACTGGGACTAGAATCAATGGTAAAGACCCCTATTCTCTTGTACAGGGACTCCTCCCCCTCAGGCTCAATAAACTCTACGAGCTTGGCATCGTAACCCATTGAGACCAGCAAGTACGCTAAGTCCTCTAGCCAGTCGCGCACACCACAAGTGTGGCAAAATGTACCCGTAAACTCTACCACAGCTCTATTTCCCTC
Organism: Desulfurococcaceae archaeon; assembly: GCA_049414425.1. Classification (GTDB taxonomy): domain Archaea; phylum Thermoproteota; class Thermoprotei_A; order Sulfolobales; family Desulfurococcaceae; genus UBA285. The sequence goes on along the minus strand of JBMSAO010000114.1, from coordinate 12,218 downwards.
AACACTGATAATTCTAGCTTGGGCTTCAGTGCCGTGCAGTCTATTGTACAGCTCAACAGCCCTCTCCAAGTCCCTGTACAACTTGTACTTGGACATACTACTCAGCCACTACATTAACTACTCTGAAAACTCTATTAAATTTAGAGTTCTCAAAACTAACAGTTTAAACCGATCTCACTACCTTCACAGCTCTTAGCACTGTTCAAACCAGTTACTTAGCTGAGGGGACGCCGCCTGGACGTTGTAAGGACGCTATTCTATAACTCTATTTTAGCGTTGTATTTGATTTACTGGTTTACTAGTAGACTCAGGTGTAGTGCTGAATGAATAGTGAAAAAGACATTTTGAGCCTATTGAGGAAAATGCTCGGTTCGGATGCGGAGAGGAAAAAGGGTCGTGAGGGACTAGAGCTGGAGAAAATAGAGCCCGACTCGCCACACGGAATTTACGTCTACGATTTTGTCAGAGGGAAGTGGGTTCTCAGACAAGTAGAGGGGGCTCCTAATCTACCTTGGGGCGACGGGTACTACGTAATATACTTTGACAACTCGAAGTGCCCTGCTTGCAGGAGCTACGACAACTACTGGTTTCCATTCGTTAAGATCTTTGGAAAGATATTCCCAGAAGTCAACTACACAGTAGTTCTCTGCGACTGGTTTGCTCGAGAGTGCATATCAGAGGCTGCGAGCGGGGCTTTTAGAAAATTTGATGTTCACGCGTCTCCAACTACAATATTAATGAGAGTGAATAGCGGAGAGATTAAAGAGAAAGTAGAGGTCAGTGGAGTGAAGAAAATAGACGAGTTACTAAAACTCGTGAGTGAGTTTGTCTCTAAGAAGTGAGCGAAATGGAGAGAAACGAAATCGTCGACGTGCACTATGAGCCCCCCCTCTACAGCATTGACGTGACTTGGGCTGGATTAAGAGGAGCTAGTTTACCGCCTCTCAGAGTAAAGGATCTCTGGTTAATACCCAGAGCGAGTGTCTACGTGGACTTGCCGCGAGCGCAGAGAGGAGTACACACGTCTAGGCTCTACAGAGCCATTACACTACTCGCTAGTAAACTCCCGGAGGAGGGCTTTAGCGCTCTTAGTGAAATAGCTCGCCGCGTACTAGACGAGAACGAGTATGCTGAGCGAGCGCGTATTTCTCTCACTGCTAGAGTTATCAGCGAGGAGAGTGGCGAGTTTAAGGGTTTTAGAGGTATCTCCGTAGACTACGCTGCTAGTAGGAGTAGAGTAGAGTACTTAGCGTCGAGTGCGAGCACGGAGGCCTTCGTCGCGTGTCCCTGCGCTCTGAGGGTCTCCGAGCAGGTCTACAGTAAGCCTTATACTCACACATCAAAACTAAGAGTTAGAGTTACTATTAAGTCCTCTAGTCGCCTAGTAGACCCTCTCGAGCTACTAGGAGTACTTAGCAGTGTGGTAAATGAGCTTGCAAACTACTTAAGGAGAGAAAAAGAGGCTAGAGTTCTAAAGGCCAGTTTCGAGAACCCCATGTTTGCTGAGGACGTAGCAAGACTCGTAGCGGTGCAGGTAGCGCGGAAATACTCTAGCTGGCTCAACCCGCGAGACCTCATTATCGTTACTACTAAGAGCTGTGAGGTTTTTCACGAGTATAATCTCTACGCTGTTCTGATAAGCACTCTCAGTGAAGTTCTGAGCTCTCTTAGGGGGCAGTAGCTGGATAACCTGGTTATCATTTATTTAAAAACGGAGTTTTCACGATACTATACTCGGTGTTGACTAGTTGTCTATTATCAAGGAGGCTCGTAGCTCGTCCCAAGTCGACGTGCTAGTAGAAGTAGCTAAAATTGAGGGTATTGACTACGAGGTCTTGAAGCGGAGAGTTGCTAGTGGACGAGTAATTGTGCCTAGAAATAACGGGAAGAAAAGCGCTAGACTAGTAGCTATTGGCGAGGGCTTAACTACTAAAGTTAATGTAAACGTGGGTACTAGCGGTGTCTACGTTAACTCTGAACTAGAAGTGGAGAAAGTGAGAATAGCTGTCAAGTACGGTACAGACACACTAATGGATCTCAGTTCAGGGGGCGACTTAGACGAGATTAGGAGGACGCTAATAGAGGTCTCTAATGGAACTCCATTTGGAACTGTGCCGACTTACCAGGCGTGGATCTATGGTGTAAAGAAGTATGGTAGTGTAGCCAGTATTCCGAGAGAGTGGTTTATTGAAGTAGTGGAGAGGCACTTGAGAGACGGAGTAGACTTCATGACTATTCACGCGGCGATTACTAGAGACCTGGGCTTAAGAGTCTTGAAGAGTAGGAGGCTAATGCCTATTGTTAGTCGTGGAGGCTCAATGATAGCTGTGTGGATGGCCGAGACTGGAGAGGAAAATCCCTACTACTCTCAGTGGGATTACGTTTTAGAGCTGTTTAGCGAGTACGACGCTGCTATAAGCCTAGGAGACGCCCTGAGACCAGGTTGTACTGCAGACGCTCACGATGAGTTTCAATTGGCTGAGCTCGTAGTGAACGCGAGATTAGCTAGGAGTGCTGTTGAGAGGGGTGTTCAAGTAATGATCGAGGGGCCTGGCCACATGACGCTCGATAAGATCGTCGCGGATATAAAGGTGATGAAGAGCCTGTCTGGCGGAGTTCCCTACTACGTGCTGGGTCCACTAGTAACAGATGTAGCTATGGGCTACGACCACATAGCCTCCGCAATAGGAGCGGCAATAGCCTCAGCGGCTGGAGCGGACTTAATATGCTACTTAACGCCAGCAGAGCACTTAGGCTTACCCACACTAGAGCAGGTTAAAGAGGGCTTAATAGCGGCTAGAATAGCCGCTCACGCCGGCGACCTTGTAAAACTAGGTGAGAGAGCAGCTATGCTAGACGTCTTAGTTAGTGTTGCAAGAGCTAAACTAGACTGGAGCGCTCAGATAAAGTATGCACTAGACCCCGAGAGAGCTCAGAGTATTAGAGAGCAATTTGGAGGCGTGGCGTTAAAGTCCTGTACTATGTGTGGGCAGTACTGCGTGTTTCTACTACTGGAGAAGTACACAGGGAGTCGCGAGGAGCCCTCGCTAAGAGAGCTCTTGGAGAGGTATAGAGGTGGTGTATTTGAACTGTAGTGAGTGCAGAGTCTCCTGGATTTGGAGTACGTGGGCTAAAGCGCCGTTTATAGAGAGCCAGGAGGTCTTAGTCGCCTCAGCGTGCCTGCCTGTAGTTAACCCCCGCTTATTCGAGGAGCTTTCTCGCGGTAGAGTAGTACTGCTAGCGTGCCCTGAGAGGGAGAGTGCAGCGTACTACGGTAAGCTCGCTAGTATCATCAGGTCTACTAGACCTAGAAGACTAGTAGTTGTAACTATTGATGGTAGCCCCCACTGCTTCGCGCTACAGGCATCTGTTAATGAAGCCGAGTACATTCTCGGAGAGAGAGTTGAACGCGAGCACTACGTTGTAGTTGACGGTGTTGAGTTGAAGAAGATATCACCTAATGCTATTAGAGTAGCCAGGTACCTCAGTATTGTCAACGACGTCGTGGAGTCTAATCCAGCTTTTCTCAGAGAGCTTGAAAAGCACAGTAAAGAGTACAGGCACAGCATCAAGCTCACTAAGACACCCCAGTAGAGTTTTCACCGCGACTTCTAAGTGCTCTTAGTGAACACTACAATGACGAGGCGTCTCAGCTCGACTCTCAGCTTCTCAGCCATGCTTCTCCATATCTAACGAGCACTTTACTAAAAGCCGTGCACTTTCGAGCTCTCCGCTGTGCTCAAAATATAAGAAGATGTCTAGGAGTAGTAACCTGTGGGCCGGGGATGGAGGCGACGGGCGGCCTGATGAGTGATGAGTTACTACTAGTCAACCCGGCCTCTAAACCCGATGAAGACCAGTGGATAAGCTGCCTCGCGGTGATGACCAGGCTCAAGACGAGGGGTGATTTAACGCTATTAAATCTAAGCTATAAATAAACCAGTGAAGCTCTGCGTGGAGTGTTGGCTATGAGCTCAATGATGGCTTCTAGGAGCCTACTAAATAACGCCTGGTACATCTCTAGGAGCGGCTTTAAGAGGGGCTTTCTCTTCCTCTACGGTGGCAGAGTTGCTGATGAAGGCGAGGAGCCTCTACCAGAATACGAGCTCTCAGAGCTAGTAATAGACTTTGAGGGGAGGGCGCTAGTTATTCACGGTTACAGCCTACTAGTGGACTTAGTAGAGTATGTTTTCAGGAGAATACACAGCGATGTGGATTTGAGTGTGCTCACGAGAGAGGAGGTCAAAAAGCTAGCTGAAATAGGCTTAGTCAACGCGTATATGAGTGGCGTTACACTCCCAGTTACGCGTACCAGGTACTTAGAAGCCGTAATTAACGCCGCTAGAGAGAATGGCATTAGAGTCGGTGTACTGGCTGAGAGGGGGTCTCTGAGCTCTAATCCATTTGTAGTGCTTTTTGAAATCGACAGTGGAAAACTCTACTTCGAGGACAAAGCGCTGGGTAGCCTGAGCGAAGTAGTGTGTAAGCCTCAAAATCCGAGTAGTCAGTGCATGCTAGTCGACGCGAGAGGCTACGGCAACACGCTCACAGCAATAGAAGAAGTGTACATGAGTGCTCTCAGTATTAGAGAGGCCTACGAGGTCCTCACTAGACCCTACAGAGTAGCGGTTCTTGACGATGGCTATGTAGAGAAGGGGTCGACTTCAGATCTAATAGTGTACGACTTGAGAAACCCGCTCAAGGCGTCTCCCTGCACTAGTGAAGACCACTTATACGCTGTTATCGCGAGATCCCAGCAACCAGACATAGTATTTGTTAGTGGAGACGTGTTCTTCGAGTTCGGAGAAAACCTCGCAATACCAGTTAGTAGAGTCGACAACATTCTAGTCAAGCTCGGAGAAGTTAAGGGTAAGGCTACTACTAAGTGAACGGCCTCACGCGGGGCTCGAACCCCCGAATCTTCCACTTATTAACTGCGCACTCCACTAGGTTAGGCTATGAGCCCTCCCACGCGGAGATATTCGTTTCCGCTTAAAGCTCCTGAGCAGACTTCTCTGAGAGTAGCGAGAACTAGTAGAGCACTTATATACCACGCACCCCTTATACCCTGAGTGGTGTATTAAAGCATGTACGGCTGGTGGGGTAGAGTCCTCTACGTAGACTTGACTACGAAGAGAGTTAAAGAAGTAGTTCTCGACGAGAAGTACTACGTCGAGTATATTGGTGGCAGGGGGCTAGCTGTTAGATTACTGTGGGACTTAAACCCGCCTGGAGTGGACCCGCTCTCTCCCTACAATCACCTAGTTATAGCGGCGGGGCCCCTCTCAGCGCTACCACTACCTAGTAGTGGTAAACTAGTAGTAGCCTCGAAGAGCCCGCTTACATGTGGCTACGGTGACGGGAATATAGGTACAATGGCGAGTTACCACTTGAGGAGAACAGGCTACGACGCTGTAGTGATCACGGGCGCGCTCAAGAGGCCCGGGTACCTCTACATTGAAGATAATAAAGTAGAATTTCAAGATGCGGAGGACTTGTGGGGTAGGTCTGCTCTCGAGGCCGAAGACGGGCTAATGTGTATTCACGGCAAGAATGCCGGGTACTTAGTAATCGGACCGGCTGGTGAGAACCTCGTGCGCTACGCTACAATAGTGTCTCAGCGAGGTAGGAGTGGCGGCAGGCCCGGAATAGGCGCTGTAATGGGTAGTAAGAAGCTCAAGGCTATAGTAGTTAAAGGGACGCGTGAGCCTACAATTGCAAATAAAGAGGAGTTTAGAAAGGTCAGTGAAGAGGCCTATAGAAAGGTCCTCGCGTCAGACGCCTACAACTTCTGGATTAGGCAGGGCACTATGGCGACAATAGTGTGGAGTCAGCAGAATAGCTGTCTACCCACAATGAACTTTAGAGAGGGTGTGTGGGAGTACTATGAGAGTATTAGTGGAGACTTGATGGAGAAACTCAAAGTCGAGAGGCGCGGCTGCCCCTACTGTAACATGCAGTGTGGTAACGTAGTACTAGACTTCTCTATCGAGAAGAGCGAGTTGGACTATGAAAATGTGGCTATGCTTGGGAGTAATATTCTCTTAAGTGATTTGAGGAGAGTAGCAGAGGTTAACAGAATAGCGGATGAATTGGGAATAGACACAATTAGCCTGGGTAACGTCCTGGGCTTCCACATGGAGGCTAGCGAGAGGAAACTCGTAGATGAGCGTGTTGAGTGGGGCGACTTCAGGGAAGTGAAGAGACTCGCAGTGGAAACAGCCTACAGAAGGGGTGTAGGGGCGTTTCTGGCAGAGGGAGTTATGAGAATGGCTCGTAGTCTCGGAAAAGAGGCAGAGGAATTCGCTATTCACGTTAAGGGGCTTGAAGTATCAGCATATGACTGCCACTCAGCGCCGGCAATGGCGTTAGCATACGGCACGTCTCCAATAGGTGCTCACCACAAAGACGCGTGGATTATTAGCTACGAGGTGAGAACAGACAGGCTTGGATACACGAGAGAAAAAGCCGAGAGACTAGTATTCCTCCAGGACGTGAGGGGCGGTATGTTCGAGTCCCTGACAACTTGTAGACTCCCCTGGGTTGAAGTGGGACTAGATCTCGAGTACTACCCGAAACTACTCTCCGCGGTGACTGGTACTACGTGGACGCTAGATAGTATTAGAGTAGTAGCTAACAGGATCTACACGCTGATCAGGGCTTACTGGATTAGAGAGTACAGAGACTGGAGTAGAGAACTAGACTACCCGCCAATTAGGTGGTTTAAGCAACCACTAACTAAAGGGCCCTACGCCGGCGTTAAACTAGACTTCGAGAAGTTCAATAAAATGCTAGACTGGTACTACGAGATGCGCGGGTGGGACAGCAGAGGAGTTCCCAGGCTCGAGACGCTCAGAAAACTGAACTTAGAGTTCACAGCACCAGTTCTACAAGAAATAGTCGGCTTAGAGTAGTTTAATTTAAGTAGAATTTTTCTCCTCTTTCAACCCCACTTCTACTAGTTCGGGTACTAGTTTAGAGGTCTAGTTAAGCGTGTTGAGTAAGATTAGAGGTGTTGTTGTCTCTGGTATTGGTGAAGCGGGTTTCTACGTTAAGCTGTATAGTGAGTACTTCAGAGAGCTCTTGGAGAGAGAGCCGTATCCAGGAACTCTAAATATACTACTAGAATCGTGTAGTGCTCTAGAAGAGATCTTCTCGGAGAAACACCTCGTCAAGCCCCTTAAACCAGGTTTAGCTTCAGCTTATATTCGTAGAGGTGTTTTGAGGGGTTTTAGTGTAGTTGTCGTAAAGCCACTGGTCACGAGACATGAGTGCAGGGTCTTAGAAATAGTATCGAGTGTTAAGTTGAGAGATGTGCTTGGTTTGAGAGATGGAGATGTAGTTGAAATAGAGTTGTATTAGCGAGGAGGGATAACACTCTGTATATATACCTCGCTGTTTAGGGCCTGCTCAGAGACACTACTTAGGATTGTGAAGAGTAGTTGGGGCATGACTGTAAATACTAGTCCAGCCGCCAGAATCGCGGTGGAGAGAATTACGAGAACTAACTTAGCGAGCTTCACATCTACTCGTACTAGAGTACTAGTTGGAGATGCCAGTAGAATTGTGTAGAAGAGCTTCATGTAGCCTATAAGCCCAATTGCACTCGAAACCACCATGAGAACAGCTAGCGGTGCGCTGTACTCGAATAGCGCGTTATATAGTGCGAGTTTAGCCATAAATCCTGGAAGTGGAGGAGTCCCGGCGAGAGTTAGTGTGGAGAGAGCTAGTGCAATGGCGGCTACTCGAGAAGCCCTCCAGGAGCCTGCGAGTTTCTCTAGATCGCGCGATTTCGCGGCTTTTATAAACACGCCAACAGAGAGGAATAGTGCGGCCTTAGCTACAGAGTGAATGCTCACATATAGTAGTGTTGCCTCAACTCCTATTTTAGTTCCACAGCCAGCAGCCATGAAGAGGTATCCGAGGTTCATTATAGTAGAGTACGCTATTAGCCTCTTCACGTCTCTCTGAATATACATGAGTAGTGCTCCAATAATAGCTGAGAGCTCCCCCATAACAATAGCCATTAGTGAAATAATGTACCTGACCTCTCCGAGTAAGGGGGGCAGTGGCTGGTCCGGCGTGCTCCACGTAGCTAAGTAGAGAAACTTGTAGAGCGCTACAACACCGGTATTCACTACTAGCCCGCTGAGTAGTGCAGATATGGGTGTGGGGGCGGCTGGGTGTGCGTCTGGAAGCCAGAAGTGATTGGGGAAGACGCCGCTCTTAATGCTAAAAGCCCAGAGAGCGAGGATCATTACTATTGAGAACACCTGAATAGATATTGGTGAAGTAGCCTCTCTAATTCTCAGCGAGAAGTCCACTAAGTTGAGTGTCCCGAAGACGCTGTAGACGAGTCCCATTGCTAGTAAGTACAGCGTTGTGCCGAGAGCTCCTATAAAGGCGTACTTCAGCCCCGACATTACTGAGTTAGCTCTAAACCTGTAGTACATTACTAGCCCGTAAGCAGATACTGATGTGACTTCAAGCATGACGAAGAGGTTGAATAAGTCACCTGTCAACACTACCCCGAGTATCCCCGAGAGCACGCCTAGTAGTAGAGCTGTGTACCACGGGTAGTTCTCGTCTGTAATGTAGCTTACACTGTAGATAAATATGAGCAGGCCTGTAAAGCACGTTATCAAGCTGAGCGTCGATGTGAACTTGTCGGCGATGTAGACAATGCCTACTGGGGCCGGCCACCCGCCAGCTCTAAACACTATGGGTGCGTCGCTTGAAAACGCGCTTAGGGCTATGAGTACACTCAGAACTAGTGATGTTAGCGAGGCGACTACGCCGACACTCATAACTACTAGTCTGCTCCTCAAGATCAAGTATATAATTGGTACTGTAAAGGCCCCGAGGGCTAGTACCAGTGGTATTAAGCCCACAAGCACCTCAACCACGCGCGATCACCTAGTCGAATATTCTACTCGCATACTTCTCAAACTCCTCACTAATGTACCTTCTCGCGGACTCCGGGTCTGTTGCCGCCACGTAAATCCAGTTAACGTAGAAGTACCCGTCTCTCTCATCCACGACGACTGTTCCAGGCGTGTTTGTAATAGACGAGGCTACTAGTAACTTAGCGTAAGAAGACTTCACGTAGACGGGTATTTTCACAATACCCGGTTTAATATCCATCGTAAACATCCTCTTAACGACATCCATGTGCGCTTTAAACTCAATTACAGTTATGTACTTGAGGAAGTAGTACACGAGGTAAAACAGTCTCACGGGGTCTCGTAGCTTATACTCGTTTCTAACGAGGTATTTTGACGTGGTGAAGCCGAGTACTAGTGCTACGATTAGCCCTGTTAGTAGTGTGTACTGTGAGAGCGAGCCGGAGAAGAGGACGTACACTGAGAAGACTAGTAGCGCGATTACCAGAGAACTGATCACTCCTCCATCACCTCTTCAACTAGCACTCTAATAGCCTTCTTCGCGTCGGTTGTCCCGGTTAACCTGTAGATCTGTATTATGCCGAATGCTATTAGAGCGTTTACTGCGAGGCCTATTACAATTCCAGTTAACACTAGAGCTTGGGGGAGGGGGTCGCTGGCGTGCTCTAGTAGGAATTTCTCCTCGCCCTCTACTCCACTGTAGACTGGTGGTACAACGGGGTGCTTGAACACAAAGCCCACTAGTATAATAGCCACGAAGACCGTGTCTGAGAGTATTGTCAGAGATATGAGCTTCTTGACTAGGCTACGTCTAAATACAATACCGTATATTCCCATTAGAGCGTTCACTACTAGTACTACTATGAATAGCGCGTAGACAAAGCCCTCCACTATCACCCCCTCTCAATTTCCTCTCTGTACAGTTCTTCTGGAATAGACAAGTAGAGCGCTACGGCGGCGAAGCCCGAGGCGACTGCGAGGAACTCGAAGAAGTTGTAAAACCAGAGACTACCACTTATTAACATGCCCGCTACGTGCGAGGGATAGAATCTCAAATTAGTAACCGCCTCTAAGCCTCTTATTACCGGTAGAATTGCTACTAGGCCTAGTCCTGTTAGTGCTAGACCTCTAGTAGCCACAAGCCTTGTGGAGGTTACGCCGTAGTCAAGTAGTGATTGCAGAGTGTACACGGGTATTATTAGCATGGCTGTAATAGCCAGTGCCGAGCCGCCCGGGAATCCCCCACCGGGCGTTAAGTGACCGTGTAGTGCTATTGAGAAGGCTATAGTTGCTATTAGTAGAGTAATTATTCTCGTGCCCGTTCTCGTTATACTTGTTAAGCCTACGCGCGTCTTTAATGCGACTTTTCTAGCTATAGTTGATATTGCTAAGCCACCCATAATAGCCATGTAGAGAACTAATGTCTCGTAAATTGTGTCAAGCCCTCTGTAGTCCCACACAATAGCAGTTACGGCCTCGGGGCTTGAAGTATCACGCCTAGTATTTGCTATGTAGTACTTGCCTAGATCTCTAATACTCGCAGGAGCCTCCAGCCTAGCCACGAGGCTTACTGCGAGGGCTGTAGAGACTACTACTGCGAGTAGTGAGAGTAGGACTACTACTCTCTTAGACACAGCTTTCACGCCTCGTACCTCTCTGTCTTGCTAATTACGAAAACTAGTAGAGCAGAGTAGAGCCCCACAGAGACGGCTAAATAAGTCATTGCTATATCGGGCGCCGCCATTGCGTGTAGTAGTATAGCGTAGCATATACTCTGCCCAGCTGAGAAGACAGCCGCCTTTAACAGGTCTTTCTCTGTTATAGTGTAGTAGACGAAGACTACGCTTAGTAGTAGTGCTACTGTGAGCAGTATTAGCGTCGCGATCACTTCACTCACTCTCCTCCAGCATATCTACAACTGGGCTCCACGAGACGCTTCTAGACTTGTGAGCAGCGTGTGCCAACACGTGAGTGCCTATTGGCGCGGTAATTAGAAGTATTACTGCGGTGACAAACGAGGCTCCCGCAATTGTGTAATTTCCCGGTACTTCCGGAGAGCCCAGGGCCATCAGCGAGACCCCGATTAGCGGGAGTACAGCACCGTATATAGCTCCAATTGTCGCGGCGTGGAGCCTCACATAGAAGTTTGAAAATCTCAGTAGTCCAATAGCTCCCAGTAAGTCGAATACTCCTCCAATAACAAACAGTACAGATCCAATCCAGAACAGTGCGTACTCAATCACGCTCCCACCTCTCGCGTAACGAGGTATTTTGAGACGTAGATGTCTAGTAGGTACACCCAGAGAGCGAGCATTATTGGAGGAGCTGTCATAAATGGGGTCTTGTAGTAGAGTGCCATAGCGGCGAGGAATACTGCGAGGTCGTATGATAAGCAGTCTATAGCTAAAACCATGTCCGGTATTGTAGGGCCTCTTATAGCTCTAATAGAGTAGAGAACAGCAGCGGTGAGATACAGCGGCATTCCAATAGCTATTACTAGAGTCAGCGGGTCAGTACTCATCATGACCGCAACCAGCATTAACTAGAACTCTGAGAGAAGTTTAAAAGTATTTTCTCCACGCAGTGTGAATTTAAAAGTCCCCGGAGTTACTACTACTAGGCGTGTGCTGTGAGAGGTGAGCATGAAACTTGTCAACTAAGCGCGAAAAACCCGCAGCTAAGAAGCCTCCAGCTAGGAAGCCCGAGAGCAAGACGCCTAGTGTAGCCGACTACTACAGGTATGTCGAGCCGATAGAGGAGCTCGTAAAGAAAGTCGAAAGCGAAGTCTCAAAGGGCGGTGTCAAGTACTACACGCCCTACACGCTAGCACAAGCTCTAAATGTAAAAATTAGCACAGCTAAGAGAGTACTGAAAGAGGCTGTTAAGCGAGGAAAACTAAAACTCTACAGCGGGGGCAGGAGATCACCAATATTCGCCCCGCGAAGTAAAAACAGTTAAGAGACTTATGTGTGCTTAACGCTCCACTCGCTGTGTTAAGTTTAAAACTCACAGCGACCAATACTACCTAGAGGAGCGGCGGTCGTCTAGCCTGGACTAGGACGCCGGCCCCCCAAGCCGGAGATCCCGGGTTCAAATCCCGGCCGCCGCACACACTCCTCGAATTCACTACTCTCGAGGTGGAGCTGTTTTGTAGTTGATGGCTGTGGGTTAGATTTATAAGCTTTGGTTTTGTTTATGCTTCTCAGAGCCCGCGTGGGCGATGGGAGCACTGCTCCAAGCCTACGTGGGCTAAGCCTAGATGGGAGCCCCGTGCCGTTGGGCTTGATCACTGCTCGTGACCTCACAGAGACTTCA
>JBMSAO010000113.1:0-21315 GCA_049414425.1 Desulfurococcaceae archaeon | reverse complement strand
AACACCGAGTTTGGCAAGAAACCCAGTCGTGCGCACCCGTGGAGCGCTCTCGCAGAGGAAAGCTGAAAACCAGCCATTGTTGAGAAAGCTTACAAAAATCCCGTAACAATTACGATGTGTATTAGTCCCTCAGGCATCACGTACACCACCACAATCCTCGGCTCCGGGCTCGCAATGGCATTTCACTGGAGCCGTGTACTCACCAAGTCTTCTATTTTCACGCAGACTAGCTAATCCAGCTAAAAACTACGTTGTGATTGTAAAGCATGACTTGATGATACTAGACTTTATATCGGACTATGTAGTGATAATGTACGGTGAACCAGGAGTTTATGGTATTTCATCAAAACCCTATTCAACTAGAGCTGGGAAAAATAATTACCTTAAGGGCTACCTACCAGCTGAAAATATGCGCATACGTGAAGAAGAGGTAAAGTTCAGAATTTCCAGTGGAGAGAAACAGGTAAAGGAGCAAGAATACCCCATTTTAGAGTGGAGTAGAGTTGAATACACATACCCGTCTTCGAAATTCAGACTAGTTGTAGAGGAGGGCAGAGTTTACAGTGGAGAAGTCCTGGACATTCTAGGTCCTAATGCTACTGGAAAAACACATTCATTAAAATGCTCAGTGGCGAGGTTAAACCAGATTCCGTCGACATCTTAATTAAGCCCGAGAAAGTCGTGATCAAGCCTCAGGAGGTCTCTCCCTCAATATTTACCGAGGAGACAGTTCTAGCTAACTTGAAAAAGGCATCTCTGCTCGTAGTAGATCCCACGTCGTGGCTTTACGTTGAACTCGTTAAGAGGCTTAGAATTAACAAGCTACTCGAGAGGAATATTGCTGATCTAAGTGGCGGCGAGCTCCAAAAAGTGGCTGTAGCAGTGACTCTCGCTCAAGAGGCCGACGTGTACATTCTTGATGAGCCTTCAGCGTACTTAGATGTCGAAGAGAGGTTAACAGTAGCGAGAGTTATTAGGAGAATTGTGGAGGAGAGAGGTAAAACAGCTATTGTAGTAGAACACGACCTCTTACTGCAGACATTTGTCAGTGATAAAATAATGGTATTCTGGGGCGAGCCCGCAGTGAGGGGGATGGGACTCCAGCCCACGAAGCCTCGTTTAGGGCTAAACGCTCTCTTAAAACAACTAGATGTGACTGTGCGAAGAGATCCGGAGTCGGGGAGACCACGTATAAATAAACCCGGCTCTGTCTTAGATAGGGAACAGAGGCAGAAAGGTATATACTACGAGACCTAGTCGCCACAATCAATTTTAAGCAATTTATGGAAATAGTATTAATAAGCGGTCTCCTGGATACTTTATTAACCCTTAAATAGTTATTTTAAAAGGGTGAGGTCTGTGGCGGAAAAGATAACTCTCTCTGTGATAAAAGCGGATGTTGGCAGTATAGCTGGTCACCACACTGTACACCCAGATCAGTTCGCAGCTGCTACGAAGATACTAGCAGAGGCTAAGCAGAAAGGCATTATCATAGATTTCTACGTTACTCACGTAGGTGACGACTTGCAGTTAATAATGACTCACAGCAAGGGGCCTGATCACCCGGACATACACGGCTTGACATGGGATGCTTTTCAGGCGGCGGCTAAAGTAGCACGTGAATTGAAGCTCTACGCTGCTGGCCAAGACTTACTCTCAGAGGCGTTTTCAGGTAATGTACGGGGTCTGGGACCCGGTGTCGCTGAACTTGAAATGGAGGAGAGGACATCGGAGCCCGTAATAACATTTCACGCCGATAAAACCGAGCCGGGAGCTTTCAACTTACCTATCTTTAGAATCTTTGCAGACCCATTTAACACAGCCGGTCTCGTAATTGACCCAAAAATGCACGATGGATTTATATTTGAAGTATATGATGTTCAAGAGGGTAAAAGCGTATTACTAAAATCCCCCGAAGAAATGTACGATATACTAGCACTAATTGGTACTACCGGTCGGTACATTATTAGGCGAGTCTATAGAAAGAGTGATAATTTACTAGCGGGTGTTGTTAGCGTTGAAAGACTTAGCTTGATAGCTGGCCGCTACGTCGGAAAAGACGACCCTGTCGCGATTGTGAGAGCTCAGCACGGATTACCAGCAGTGGGCGAGGTCTTAGAGGCGTTTACCTTCCCGCATTTAGTAGCTGGGTGGATGAGAGGTAGTCACTATGGCCCGCTTATGCCTGTTCCAATGAGGTATGCCAAAGTCACTAGGTTTGATGGTCCTCCCAGACTCATAGCCTTGGGATGGAACATTAGTAGAGGCAGGCTCATTGGTCCAGTTGACTTATTTGACGACGTGGCGTTCGATGAGACCAGGAGACTAGCTCAGCTAATTGCTGAGTATATTAGAAGACATGGCCCCTTCATGCCTCACAGACTCGGACCAGAAGAAATGGAGTACACAACACTACCTAGTGTACTAGAGAAGTTAAAAGATAGATTTGTAAAACTCGAAACTCGCAAGTAGTGGAAGCAGAATAGTGATTTATTTTTGTTTAGAGGTGTCTTCTTTGCACTCCTCAAAGCCTATACTAGCTATTAACTTCAAGGCGTACTATCCCCATAGTTTTGGAGAACACGCTTTAAATATCGCAAGAGCGGCTGTTAAGGTGTTAGAGGAGCTGAGAGATATAAGTATTATTCTAGCTCCCCCGTTCACAGAGCTCAATAGAATTATTCGAGAAGTGAGAGATAAGGACATTAAAGTTTATGCACAGCACGCCGACCCAGTAGAACCGGGACCAGTAACTGGTTATATTCCAATTGAAGGGCTCAGGGAACTCGGCGTTGACGGCGTCATTTTAAATCACAGTGAACACAAATTACGCCTAAGCGACCTCTTCTTCTTAATTAAAAAGGCACGCGCGCTGGGACTAGAAGTTCTAGTTTGCGCAGATGAGCCTGAAATAGGGGCTTCAGTGGCTGCTTTAAACCCAGACATGATTGCTGTTGAGCCACCAGAGCTTATAGGTACAGGTATTAGTGTAAGTAAGGCCAAACCCGAGGTTATAACTAAGAGCGTTGAATTAATTAGTAAGGTAAATCAGCGAGTAAAGATACTAACGGGAGCCGGGATTTCTACTGGAGAAGACGTCTACGCAGCTATAAAACTGGGAACAGTAGGAGTCCTCGTAGCCTCAGCTATAGTTAAGGCAAAAGACCCCTACGCGGTAATTCGAGAAATGGCTTTAAACGCTATTAAAGCGTCTAGAGAAACCCATTTAAGCACTCACTAGGTATAGTAGTAGTGAGAAAGCCGCCGTAGCTCAGCCTGGTAGAGCGCCGGCCTCGTATGGTAGTGGCCAGCACCGGGGTCGAGAAAGCCGGTGGTCGCGGGTTCAAATCCCGCCGGCGGCTCAAGATCCCTAACGCTACCACACCTCCCACTAGAGTACAACTTCTCGATTTTAGAGGATATTACAGAGCACTACGAGTACAGTGCTAGTGCTCTAAATGAATTTTATTTATAAATTTTCATGGCGAGGATACTTAGGAGAAGGGGACTAAATCATGAAGTGGCTACTAGAAGAGGAATGGGAGGAAGAGTGGGAAGAAGAAGAATGGGAAGAGGAGTGGGAAGAAGAGGAGTGGTAAGCGCTTTTTTCTAGAGAAATCCACGCCAACGCGTTTTCTGCACCTTCTTAGCGTCTTTACGAGGTAACCAATGCTATACGTGTCTTTTTAGTCCTCTTACTTCTCGTGAGATAGTCTGCAATAATCTACATGTGTATATGCCATAATATTGTTAAGACGCTCAAAGAAGACTTTAGAGTATTATTAGAGTACTAGTTACGTACTTTCATAGAGTAGAGGACGCGGCGAAGTACGTGCCTCCCATTAACTAGTAGAGTGACCCCCATTTACTTCAATACGCCGAGCCTATTGGAATACTATTGGTTTTTAAACAACATTATTAGAGATGAGACCACCACCTCACGTGTACATGCTATTCGATTCAAGTACGATCAGAGGCGAAATTAAGCCGGGGGGCGACGTTACTAACGCGTCGTGGTTTAATGCAAACGAAGGTTTCCCCAAGGTAGCTACTTGTTCTTGCCCGGGGTTACCGGGCTCTGCTCGGGTTTTTCGCTACGTCGTAGCCAGGGCTCTCAGAGCTCCACGTAACCCCCAGGTAGCAGCTAAGTATACACGGGAAAACTAATACGTCTAGTCGGTCACAGGCTCTTGTATCGCTAGGAGTGGCTAGGTTAGTGAGAGTGGTACTAGGGCATTTTTTACTAGGGCATGCATTGTTGGGGGTTTTTCCAGCAGGCTTCTCACTTCAAGTGGGTAACACCCTTCAAGGCTGTCTAATTTGCAGTCTACTCCAACTAAGTAGTACTCGTTGCTCGCCTCAAAGGTCTTTTCTAGGAGTTTAGTGAGCTCCTCTATCTGCGTAGTCCCCAGAATGAGTGCGGCTAGTAGTAACCCTCTATTTCTAAATCTACGTTGCTTTGAAGCGCATAGTGAGTAGTAAACAGCTCCCTGTAGTATTTGATGAATGCTAGCAATACTAGTTACCGGTATGATTGCCTGGGCACACGTATTTACTAATCTGCGAGTTTCGACTTCACTATCAAGATCTTTACACGTCTTCTTACATGCAAATAAGTACACTCTTACTAGTAGTGGGTTTTCGCGCCACTCAATACTCAACTCGACATGGTCTCCGCGAAAAATCCACTTGAACAATTCTAGCTCGCAACCTCTGAACTAGTTTTCTCCTCTACAGGTGTCTTACTAGCTCGTTGTGTAATTGTAACTAAGTGAGTGATGTAGCCAGCAATTTGATTTCTCAGTTTTTTAGATGGAATTACTGCTAGTTTCGAGACAACTAGTTTATTGTGTTGAAAATCTCTCGTGAACAAGTCTGGGTGCCTCTCCAGTAGCATTCTAGCTACTCTCTTAACTAGTTTAGTTCTGACTTTCCCCATGTCGAAAACACCTAGCACTAGTATTTTCACTAACAACCTTTTAAATACATAACCAATAACAGTGATTATCTTGAGTTAGGTGTTACCTAGTGATGAAAACTACCGATGCGGAGTTTTCAGAGTGACGAGATCTCGCGGGTCTGAGCGTGTTTATGAGAGCCTGGCAGTTTATTTTCCTCGAGCAGGTTACTAAGTTAAGGCGAATACGGGTGTGTGGTCTTGGAGTTCAAGGTTAAAGACTTATCTCTAGCAGAGCAAGGAGAGCTGAAAATTAAATGGGCAGAGGTAAATATGCCTGTTTTACTCCTACTAAGAGACATGTTCTCTGAGACAAAACCTCTCTCAGGAATCAGGGTAGGCGCGGTACTACACGTAACTAAGGAGACAGCTGTACTCGTAACGGCTCTCAAAAGTGCTGGAGCAGAGGTCTTTCTCGCGGCTAGTAATCCCCTTTCAACGCAAGACGACGTGGCAACGGCTCTTGTTAAGCGGGGTATTCACGTATATGCTTGGAGGGGGCAGAGTAGAGATGAGTACTATTGGTGCATTAGAAAAGCGGCAGAGAGCGAACCCCACGTTGTTATCGACGATGGCGGCGATCTGCACGTGTTAATACACGAGGAGTATCGGGACTTAGCTAGCAGAATACATGGAGGTACAGAGGAGACGACTACTGGTGTAAATAGACTTAGAGCTCTCGAGTCAAAGGGCGTTTTAAAATACCCCGTAATAGCAGTTAATGACTCTTACACAAAATTCCTATTTGATAATAGATACGGCACGGGACAGAGTACTATTGACGGAATTCTCAGAGCAACTAACATACTAATTGCTGGAAAAATCGTTGTAGTTGCGGGTTATGGGTGGGTCGGCAGGGGTGTAGCGATGAGAGCGCGGGGAATGGGAGCTAGGCGAGTTATAGTAACGGAAGTAGACCCCATTAGGGCTCTCGAGGCACTATACGACGGCTTCGAGGTTATGCCGATGATTAAGGCTAGCGAGGTGGGAGACGTATTCATCACCGCTACAGGCAACATAGCCGTCATTAGAAAAGAGCACTTTGAGAGAATGAAAGACGGCGCTATTCTAGCTAATGCGGGGCACTTTAACGTAGAGATCTGGATACCAGATTTAGAGGAGCTGGCAGTTGAGAAGAGACAAATCTTGCCGTATGTAACTGAGTACATGTTGAAGAACGGGAAGCACCTGTATCTGCTAGCAGAGGGTAGACTAGTTAATCTAGTAGCAGCAGAGGGCCACCCCAGCGAGGTCATGGATATGAGCTTTGCAAACCAGTTCCTAGCAGTCAAGTACATCGTTGAGAACAGAGGCAAGTTACCAGTTAAAGTAATGAAGCTACCGCTTGAACTAGACGAAATGGTTGCTAGGCTAAAGTTGAAGACTATGAATGTCGAAATAGACGCTCTCACTGAGAAGCAAAAAGAGTACTTGCAGTCGTGGAAGTACGGGACTTAGATAAGTGTGGGCCCGCGGGGATTTGAACCCCGGACCACCCGGTTATGAGCCGGGCGCTCTACCTGGCTGAGCTACGGGCCCTCCTCCACATAGCTTTTATACTGTAGGGTTTAAATCCCTTCTCTAGCACTTGGTACCTAAAGACCGATTTAACCTGCTCTCTGCGGGGTTTTCGAGGATTTTAATAGTAATATGTACTTGTAGATGGCATCTGCAGCAATAGCCCCATCAGCTGCGGCTGTTATTATTTGTTCAAGCTTGTACTTATATGGCCCCCCGGCAGCGTCTCCTACTACGTAGATTCCTCTGAGAGAAGTTGACTTATCAATATTTACTATAGCACGCCCCTCCTCGTCTACTTCTAGTCCTATTCTCTTGAATAATTCAGTGGGAGGTCTTAATCCTATTTCTATGAAGACACCACTTACTTTTATAATGCGCTCCTCTCCAGTCTCTAAATTCGCAACTCTAATACCCTCCACGAGATCGCCTCCAAATATCTCTTTAACAACAGAGCTCCAAATAACTTCTATTTTGGGATTACTTAGAACAGCGTCCACGTAAACTTTATACGCCCTAAAAGAGCTCCTTCTATGAACTAAGTACACTTTATTAGCTATATTTGCTAAAAACAGTGCTGCTGTTAGTGCTGAATTTCCACCTCCAATTACAGCCACTTCTTTACCTCTGAATAGAGGACCATCGCAAATAGCGCAATAAGATACTCCTCTCCCCAGAAACTCCTCTTCGCCAGGCACACCTAATTTGCGCTTCTCGCTACCTACAGCGATCACTACTACATATGAGCGTAAGACGCGGTTGCTCTTTAACTTAACACACCAGTAGTCATCACTGGATTTATCCCTGAACACGTCTACAACTTCGTCGATTACTATTGGAACTCCGTATTTCTTCACGTGTTTTACAAATTTCTCTACGAGATCAGTTCCTTTAATCTCGAGGAGGCCTATATAGTCGTCTACTAGAGGCGCTTCTACAACTAATCCACCAATACTCTTAGTGATCACAACAGCGTCTAAGCCGGATCTAGCACAGTAGAGTGCAGCTGTTAATCCAGCTGGGCCCCCACCCACTACTACCACGTCAAAAGTGTCTTTAAGCACAGTATCGCTAGTAGTGGGAGTCAGAGACGTCCGTAACTTAAAGCTCACAACTACACCCCAACCTCTTTGAGACATGAAGAGTTTACTTTAATATTCCTTACCTCACAATCTTGTACACAATAACTCCAGCTACGGCGACAGGTGGAAGTCCTCTCGGAATTTCACTAGGCCATACAACGTGTGTGCTGCTTATCTCCCTTGGCGCTGGTTCCTGTTCTCCTGAGGGTATTATAATGGCGCTTTTCTCGCTGGACGAAATTATTGAGGATAGGTCTAGCTGAGACCCGCTCTCATCGAGGTAGTAAACGCGCTTACATGCTAACACATCTACTAAGTCCTTCGCCTCTGGGAGTATTATTAATGGTCTACCCAGCTTATACGATATTTTGTACGCCTCTGGTATTCCAACTTGAGCAGCGGCTCCATAAGGCTTTATAATAACTGGTACTAGTCTCGGAGACACGTATACGGTCTTCACGAAGTCTAGTAGTTTTTGAACACTACTGGGGGCGTAGAGAGCTATAAATATCTCGCTCATACCTCCCTACCCGACTGTAAGACTTCATACACGTAGAGAGCAATAGCCTTAGCTAGAGGCACAGGCACAGCCTCACCCACCATGTTGTACTGGGCGTCACGACCACCCATGAAGATAAAAGTATCGGGAAAACCCATTAATATCGCCTGTTCCCGTACAGTTAGGAGTCTGTTTTCGAATGGGTGTATAAATCTTGAAGAGCCCATAACAGTGGGTGCCACGTCGTCTGGATCAAGCTTGATAAGATTTGGTATAAGCCCCTTCGCGCCGTGGAAATAGACGAGAGCCTCGCCCCACTTCTTGCGGGCAACTTTTCGGAGTTTTCTCCACGGGAGTTCTGGTGGCGGGTCGTGATTGGGAATTACTGGTGTTGGTGGTGGCAAGTCTCTGAGGGCTTCAGCCACAGTTACTCTTCTCTTAGATCTAGGTGGGTTTATTGGTATATTTGAAATAAAGACACGTCTTCGCTTGCTAGGAGTTTCGTAGTGTTCTGCGTTTAGTATATTAAAGTACACGCGCTCACACCCGATTCTCTTAAACTCGCGGATTAAAGCTTCTCGCAACTCACCCTCCACTATAGCAGGCACGTTTTCCATAATGAAAACGCGCGGTTTGTAGAAGCCGAGTATTCTTATAAAGTGTAGTACTAGTTGTCCCTGGGGGTCAACGTAGAGTCTATCAATAGGGTTTTTCTGTCTACTCGGATTTGCCCCTGTGAAAGGCTCGCAGGGAGGCCCCCCAATAATAACATCTACTTGATCTGGTTTAACGAGTTCGGAGAGCTCTCTTTCGCGAATGCTTTTAATGTCTTCTACTAGTACAAGTGCCTCTGGAAAATTCGCTTTGTAGGTTTCAGCGGCTGGTTTAAAGTTATCAATAGCTAATACGGGCTTAAACTTCCCAGTTAAGTAGAATCCCAGCGAGAAACCGCCAGCCCCGCAGAATAAGTCTATGAAGTTGTATGTTGTCATCTTAGCGATACACTTGCTCAATTTTCCTGATAAGGTAATCTAGCTTATTTATAGTCTCGCTGAGGGCTTTGAAGTGCTCTTCTTTATTTACTTCTACTAATATTGATCCGTCATTAGGGCAGTAGAAGTCATTCACGAAGGCGTCTTCGAGAGTATAGATTTTTCTACACTGTGGACATCTGTAAATAGTGTTTTCAGACTCGAACTCCATTCTTAAACTTAGTTTTTCACGAGCTTTCTTTAGTTTTTTCAATACGAATGCTATTAGCGCGGGTTTGTTTAGTCTCCATGCGTGTAAAACACCGCCTTCACTAGCTCTAATTTTATCCGGAACTACAATAGCTTCGTCGCTTAGATATTGTAGTATCCTACGGCCTTCATTCGACCTTATATTTGTATCCTGTAAGAGGGTTTCTTCAACTACGTGTCCATTAGCTAATAAATACGTTAATAGATCATTTGAATTTTTACCATAAATTTTCGCAATCATAAGCTTAGCTAGCTTAATCAAGTCGTCCATGTCTATTTCAGCACTACTAGTAGGGTCGCTGCTATGCGACTCCTTAGACACTACACTTTCACCGTTACGTCCACAAAACTATTATTGTTAAAACAGCTTAATTTTTCTTCTCATGCCGGGGTGAAGTCTAAGCGCGATCCATTACACGAACATTTTCTTAGTTATTGAAAAAAGGTTTATATAGAAGTCCTCTCATTGTAGAGTACTTGGCTGAGGTAAAAGGTGATTTTAGAATGGCTGCAGAGCCCACCGGCATACCTGTGTTAATACTAAAAGAAGGCACTCAGAGAACAGCCGGAAGAGATGCTCTCAGAATAAATATACTAGCAGCTAGAGCAGTTGCAGAGATGATTAAAACTACTTATGGTCCTAAAGGAATGGATAAAATGCTCGTGGACGCGCTCGGCGACGTGACAATTACTAATGACGGTGCTACTATACTAGATAAAGCTGAGATACAGAACCCAGCTGCGAAAATGCTCGTACACGTAGCTAAAAGCCAGGATAGTGAAGTTGGTGATGGCACTAAGAGAGCTGTGATATTCGCTGGTGAGCTACTCAAGTACGCGGAGGAACTCCTCAACAAGAACATTCACCCCACTATCATTATATCAGGTTACAGAAAAGCCATGGAGGAAGCTCTCAGGGTTCTCGAGGAAATAGCTATACCTATCGACATAAACGACGATGAGACTCTCAAGAAAGTTGCTAAAACGGCTTTAACTAGTAAAGCTGTTCACGACGCGCGTGAATACTTAGCTGAGTTAGCGGTTAAGGCGGTTAAACACATAGCTGAGCAGCGCGGCGACAAGATCTATATTGACGTTGACAACGTGCAGATAATTAAAAAATATGGAGGCTCGTTAATGGATACACAACTAGTTTACGGCATTATACTAGACAAGGAAGTTGTACACCCAGGTATGCCCAAGAGAGTCGAAAATGCTAAAATAGCTCTACTAGATGCACCACTTGAAATAGAGAAACCCGAAATAGACGCTGAGATAAGAATTAGTGATCCAGCCCAGCTAAAAGCCTTCCTACAACAAGAAGAAGAAATACTAGCTAAGCTCGTAGATAAAATTACAGAAGTAGGTGTCAATGTGGTTATTACGCAAAAGGGCATTGATGAGGTTGCTCAGCACTTCCTCGCTAAGAAGGGTATTTTAGCTGTGAGGAGAGTTAAGAGGAGTGATCTCGAGAAGCTAGAGAGAGCAACTGGAGGAAGAATAGTGAGTAGTATTGACGACTTGAAGCCAGAAGACCTCGGCTACGCGGCACTCGTCGAGGAGAGGAAGGTTGGAGAAGACAAGATGGTGTTTATAGAGGGCTGCAAGAACCCGAAGTCTGTAAGCATACTGCTAAGAGGCGGACTTGAGAGGCTAGTTGACGAGGCTGAGCGAAGTCTGAGAGACGCGCTCTCCGCTGTAGCAGACGCTATTAGAGACGGTAAGGTAGTAGCAGGCGGCGGAGCCGTTGAAATAGAGCTAGCTAAACACCTAAGAAAATTCGCCATGAAAGTGGGTGGTAAGGAGCAGTTAGCTATAGAGGCGTTTGCTAGAGCTATAGAAGGACTAGTAGTTGCGCTACTAGAAAACGCCGGCCTAGATACAGTAGAAATGCTCATGAAGCTCAGAAGCACGCACGAAGCTGAAGGCAACAAGTGGGTTAGCATAGACTTGAGTACTGGCCAACTAGTAGACATGTATAAACCCGGCGTTCTAGAACCCGTATCAGTTGTAGCGACAGCTGTTAAGGGCGGAACCGAAGCGGCTACAATAATTCTGAGGATAGATGACATTATAGCAGCTACTAAACTAGAGAAGAAGGAGGAGGTCGGCAAGAGGCCGGAAGAGAGGAAAGAAGAAGAGTAGATCGCCTCACTCAGCTCTAATTAATACGGGTTTTTTTAAACTAATTGTACTATACACGGCCTCTCCCACTCCTAAATAGGGTATTGCAGAAAGTAGAGAGTGTTCTAGGTATGTACTTTTTTCTATAACCTCGAGATCTTGTTTAGATTTCACAGAATGTATTATCTTAGTATTAGTGTTAGCGGCTACATCCTCGACTAGTTGAGAGATCGACTGAGCTACAATTACTAAGCCCACAGAAAATTTTCTAATTTCTCTTAGCATGTCACATATAGGTTTTACTGGGTTTTGCCTGGACAAGTAATTCTGAGCCTCCTCCAAGATCACTAGTAATTCCCTGGAGTTACTAGTAACATAACCAACTACTCTCTTCACTAGTAAGGAGGCGTAGAGCCTCTTAACCGAGAGATCGCTTATTTCACTGACATCTACAATAAGCAAACACGAGTTGGCACTAGTGAAGAGTTTGCTAATGTAAGTGTTAGTAGGGTCGTAGACTCTAAAGAGATCACTGTACTCGTCTCTGGAGAGTACGCTGAGTTTTCTGTGTAGTGATAGTTTAGACTCTCTGAACCAGGAAGACTCCTCGGGGAGTATTTCAACAGTATCAAGTAGACTACCTATCGATTTGAACTTTCCGAGATCCTTTTGTTTAAGGACTTTTTCTAGTATGTACTCTTGAGGTGGAGTGAGTTCAAATATACTCGAGAGGACGCTTAGATCTCCGGGCTCTCCAGTAAATAGTTGTAGTGGGAGTTCGCGAGGCTCTATTAAAACACAATTATTAGAGAGCACCTGCGAGTACTCACTGTGCCAGTCTACTACAAGAACTGGTATTTTGAGTTCCTGGCACGCGCGCTCAGCTATCTTAGAGGCCGTGTAGGTTTTACCAGAACCAGTAGTACCGGTTATTAGTGTGTGTCTAAATAAGGCGCTTCTATATAGCTTAGCGGGATACTCGGGGATGTGATTGAGTATTTTACCTAGTACGAAGTACGGCTCCTTAACGCTATATTCTTCTACTGGTACGTTTTGTTCAGGATATTTAATGCGGGCCTCGTATATAGGGGGAGTAGCGTACCCTACAGGAAACCTCCTCAGAAAAAATTCTTTATACTACTAATAACGGTATTGAAAAAACTGTGTGAAGTATAGGCCTCCGCGTCTATTGACTTAAATGTGGACTTAATGAGAGTTAAAAGTAGTTGTGACTCCTCGCGAACGCTTCCATCTCCACCCCGAATTATAATTAAGCCTTTTACGTCCCCCCTGCTAATCTTGGAGACTGTTATGTACTCGACGTTTCTATTTAACTGAGATCTCGTCTTTATGAGTTCACCTAGTTCTTTAAGCTCATTTTCAACGTCACTCTCTCTGCTATTTAGTACGCGATATAGTCGGAGTACGACTTCGCGCTCAATCATGAATCACCCCTGTACTTATCAGCGAGCACTTAAAGCGACTCTAGAGAGTATTTTTAAAATGGGTTTTAGAGGGGGTTAGGTGAAAGAATTGGCAATAAGCTGGTCTATTGGGGAGATCTAATAGTCACCCCTACATAGAGGTGTTCTAGTGGCTTTAGCTCTAGAGGCTTTTTGCTCTTTAAGATAACTAGTAAGCCGTAAAGCGAGATAATAGCTCGGTTTATTTCTCCAATTGGCGTGTTAGAGACTACATAGCCATGAGCGCAGAAAGAGTGACTCAGACATGTTTCCTTGCTACTTGTTATACTCACTGTCATGAAGTCTCCTTTACTTGGTGTGCTTACAACATCTTCGTGTAGCTCTATTTCTACTTCTCCAACCTCTCCTTCACAGACGCCTCTTACCCTATATACTCGCGGAACTCTTAGAGGTGTTATTTCTTCTACGCGGCATGCCAGCTCCAATCAGACCCCCTAAACACAGCTTTTTACTGGCAAGGCTATAGCTTTAAATAAGTTGCTCAAGTAAAAATAACTAACTCTAGGTGAATTAAATGTCGACAATTGACGCTTCACGGAGATTAGTAAACGAGCTAGTAATACTGCTAGATAAGAGAATTAGAGTTGTTTTGACTAACGGCAAGCACTACGAGGGCATATTAGCAGGATTTGATCACCCCTCTCTCAATATATTGCTAAAAAACGCTACTGACGAGTCGGGCACCAGGTACTCGAAGATAATCGTTAAAGGTGAGAGAATATCTGAGATTATAGCTATTGAAGAGTCGCTGTTCGACCCCGAGGAGTTTAAAGAGTTCCTTCTCAGAGAGTTGAAGTTACAAGAACACGCGGTAAAAGTAATATCCGACGCCAGGGCAGTTGAAGTACTAGGCAGGTATAGGATCACTGAAGAGGGAGTAACGGGATCAGGTGCGATGGCCGAGACTCTGTATGGTGTTTACAAGAAGTATATTGAGCTTAAGAAGAAAGGCGTGCAAGGTTAACTAGTAGTGTTCTTCGAAGTTAAAAAACGGGAGCTAGCAGGTAGAATTGGTAAGCTCTACACTAGACACGGAGTAGTAGAGACACCTATAATTCTCCCTGTGGTAGACTCGGCGAGGCAGGTTCCAAGTTTAGATGTAATTAGCAATATAGGTTTTAGAGGAATAATTACAAATGCATATCTATTCTACAAGAGAAACAGAGGTCTCGCCAAGAGCATTCATAGTGAACTAGGCTGGCATAATACTATTATGACTGATTCTGGAGGCTACCAGATCTTGCTATACGGGGATATAGGTGTTGACAATAAAACAATTGTGGAGTACGAGAAGGCAATAGGCTCCGACTTAGCAGTGATCCTGGATATACCGACTGGTAGTACAATGAGCCGTGAAGAGGCTGAGAGAGCGGTTTTCGAGACGTATAGGCGTGGACTAGAGTCTCTACCTCTTATTCAAGACAACGACCAGTTATGGGTGTACCCTGTTCAAGGAGCCCCCTTTAAAGATCTCCTGTTGAGATCAGCTAGACTAGCTAGTAGACTTCCATATCACGTATACGCTGTTGGGTCGCCGACTGTTATGTTGGAGAAGTACAAGTATGCTGAGCTAGTAGAATTAGTTGCAATAGTTAGAGCACACATACCCCCCGATAGACCTCTCCACGTATTTGGCGTTGGGCACCCAATGATAATACCGTTTCTAGTCGCGGTTGGAGCAGATATGTTTGATAGTAGTAGCTATATACTCTATGCTCGCGATGGGAGGTACCTCTCAGAGGAGGGCACGAAGAATATTCGCGAATTAGAGTACTTCCCATGCGCGTGCCCCGTGTGCTCTAAGTACACGCCGCAGGATCTAATAGAAATGCAGCGACCTGAGAGAGAAAAGCTTTTAGCGATTCACAATCTCTACGTACTCCACAAGGAAGTTAAAGTAGTTAAACAGGCGATCAGAGAGAATAGGTTATGGGAGCTTCTC
This sequence comes from Desulfurococcaceae archaeon, assembly GCA_049414425.1. Lineage (GTDB taxonomy): Archaea > Thermoproteota > Thermoprotei_A > Sulfolobales > Desulfurococcaceae > UBA285. The sequence continues at coordinate 6,468 of JBMSAO010000113.1, read as the reverse complement.
GAGTGGAGAGCTAGTGCGCACCCCAGCCTCAAGGAGGCTTTCTTAGCCTTAATAAAGCTTAGAGCACTCCTCGAGAAGTTCGCATCAAAGGCTAATCCGAGTGGAAAAGCCATATTACTAATAAGCGGGTTCTCGCGGTTTAATCCAAGAGTAACCTTAAATGTCGGAGAAGCTAGCAATATGCTGGCGAAACGTGTGGAAAATAAAGTAGTAATTCTGGTGCCAGCTTACAAAAAGCCCTACACTACACAGAAGGAGTATAAGACTCTCTCCGAGGCTTATAAAGCTAGCACTAGTGTGGAAATACTGTTTATACACCCACTATTGGGCATAATACCTCCTGAACTCACTTCGACATATCCATTCTATCAGCACGAATGCCGCATCTCTAGGAGAACTCTCGGTGTGAAATCACTCAGAGATCATATCAGAGCACTTGCTAGTAGTAAACCCTCGAAGATAGTTCTAGTTACTGGAGCCTGGTTAAGTAATCGTGTAGCTGATAAATTACTAAAAGGACTTAAAGACACTCGCGTAGAGATCACTACATGTAAGTTGAGCGAGGCGCTCTCTCTAATTCCTCCACAGTCCTCTTGAACTTCTCTTTTTCAGCTTCAATAGCTTCTAATATCATTGCCTCTTCCATTAGCTTATCTGTTCTCATTTCCACACCGAGAATTTTACCAATAACGTCTACGGCTACGGCGCTGGCGCGGGGATCAGGCTTAAAGGGCTCGGTGAAGGGGAGTATCACAACGCCCTTTAAGCCGTACGCTTTCACAAACATCATGGTTAAAGCCAATAGCCCCACAATATACCTATCTTCGAGAATATTAGCTTCGAGCTTAGTTATCGGGTCGTTTAGCGGGATCCACCTGTATTTCTCTTCAGGGCTACTCCTGTATTCCTGGTCGAGCCCACCAACTAGTATAACCTCTTTAACGCCCAATCTCTTAGCGAATTTAGCTATGAACTCTGTATAGGCGGTCTTTTCTACGTTACTTGGAATAGCATTGTTAACTACTACTACAACTTTATTATTACCCACGGGTCCCGCGTAGACCTCAAATGGGTAGATTAAATCAAGGTCTCTCGTGTACATCGTGACATCTGGTATATACTTAGTTTTAATGAAACCTATTTTTCGTAAACCCAGCTCTCTAGCTAGATATCGTGTCGTAATGTAGCCTACTAGTCCAAATCCCTGGTAACCAGTTATGAAGTACGAGTCTTTAAGCTCTCTAAGACTGAGCGAGCTAGTTAGCGGAACGAATTTAATTAGTCTCAACTCTCTTAACACCTTCACGTACTTTTACAGCTCCTCCACGCTTATAATACACAATTTCCCATCCAGCTACTAAAGCTCTCCCCACAGCTAAAAGCCTCCCCTTCGCGTCTACGACTAATACTTCATCGTCTGGTCTAATAGCGGGGTCGGCCATTAACACGTGTTTGCAGAAGAGAGTTCTGCCGCTTGCTATAAACCCCGCGTAATCGTCTTTAACATAGACTCTCATGTAGGGGTGTGGGAGAATTTTATTCAACTCTACTCCAGCTGGAATGTAGAGATTAAATCTGTAATCTCGTGCTCTTAGCGCGAGGTATTTACTAGCGTTTCTCATCACTAGGCGTACTCGATTAGTGTTTGGACTAATAGTTACATACACGTCGTCGGGAATGAGTAATACACCGGGTACTCTGAACTGAAACTCGGCTATACTTCGAAGTTCTACTAATTCATTAGGGGTTGGCCGTCTTGCTATCACTACTAGACACCTACTTATACATGTGTTAACTTAGTCTCACTTCTTAGCGTTTCGAGTGAGAGACCTCGAAGAGTCTTCTTGTTTCTGACTTTTTCAATGCCCTTTAAAAGGTCTTCGAGTACTATGTAAGCCCTTCCACTTCTAATTGCATAGTACCCTGCTTCCGTCACGGCTGATTTAACTTCAGCGCCACTAAACCCCTCAGTAAGGTGAGCGAGCAAATCGTAGTCTATGGGCTCTTTGACTTTGACTCTCCTTAAGTGTATTTTGAATGTCTCGATTCTCCCCTTCTTATCAGGTAATGGAATCTCTACTATTCTATCGAGTCGACCAGGTCTGAGTATAGCGGGGTCTAAGACGTCGATCCTATTAGTTGCCGCTATAATCTTGACTCTATCTAGTGGCTTAAAGCCGTCTATCTCGGCTAGTAATTGCATAAAAGTTCTCTGTACTTCTCTCTCACCGCTAGTACCGATTTCCAGCCTGCGCGAGGCTATAGAGTCGATCTCGTCAATAAAGACTATTGCCGGGGCTCTTTTCCTAGCGTAGTTAAATAGCTCTCTTACTAGTCTAGCTCCCTCACCAATATACTTTTGAACTAACTCACTCCCCACTAAAGCTATAAACGTGGCACCACTCTCAGTAGCTACGGCTTTAGCTAGGAGAGTCTTGCCGCAGCCAGGCGGACCATATAATAGGACTCCTTTAGGGGGCTCTATACCTAGTTCTGTGAAGAGTTCTGGATGTTTTAGTGGTAGCTCTATGACCTCTCTAAGCTCTCGTATTTGCTCGTCGAGTCCTCCGATATCACTATATCTCACATTTGGTTTCTCAATAACCTCCATTAAATGGACCAGTGGATCTACTCGGTCGGGTAATATGCCGACAATAGCTGATCCTCGCTGATTTAGTGCAACTCTACTACCTGGATGCAACTGAGAAATATCTACATCACCAGTCACGTCGACAATGAAGCTCGGACCACTACTACTCTTAACTACTACTTTACCCCCCGGTAGGATGTCCTCTACGTAGGCTTCGACAAGTGGTGGTGATATTAGCTTCTCTATTTCTCTCCGGTAGAACTCGACTTTTCGAAGTAGTCTCTTACGCTCTTCTTCTAATCGCTTAACCTGCAGTTCCAAGTACTTTACATAGTCCTCGTCACCCTCTATTAGCACACTGATCTCTTCCTTACTGCTTGCACTCTCATCTCTGAAATCGCTATTCATAACTAGACCCGTGAATATAATGGTCTAGTGAATATGTTTTAAGAAGGGGGTTGCGTGTCGTATTACTGTGAAATGTGCGGTAGGGAAGTAGATGCTAAGGTGGCTAAGAGAGCTGTAGTTGAAGGCTCACCTCTTATTTTATGTCCCGAGTGCTACTCCAAGTTATCGAGGAAGAGCGCTGTTCGCGAAGAATCTCTAGAGAGAGCTAGAAGCACTCAGCAGTTGAGAAGTGTACAACAGACTAGTGTCGCGAGGTCGTCTAGATCGGTTGCAGGCCAGGCGCGTATCGCAGAGACTTACGAAATAGTCGAGAACTATCACCAACTAATTAAAAGTGCTAGGGAGAGACTAGGCTGGAGTCAGGAGGTCTTAGCTAGTAAAGTAGGTGAGAGTGTTAATACTATAAGGAGAATTGAAGCTGGCAAATTAAAACCTACTATTGAGTTAGCTAGAAAACTAGAGAGAGTACTTAAAATTAAATTATTAGAGCCGGTTGTGGCAGAACCATTAAATCATGTTTCGTCTAGTAGAGTAGAGGACTTGACAATTGGCGATTTAATTGATACGAGGAAGTACGGTGAGAAGACTAGTAAGGGGTCTCGTTGAGAGTCTACGTGGTCATACCTAGAAAGTACAGAAGATTTCTCGACGAGGAATTGGCGCTTATTAGAACTCTCTATAGAGACAGGAACATAGTTAACTACGAAATAGTTAAAAGTCAGACTCACAAAACGTATTTATCTAGTAAAAAGCTGGAGAAGCTGAAACAGCTCGATTTCGACAAATTAATAGTAATGGATAGATTAAAGCCGTCACAGCTAATTAACCTCACGAGAGAGCTTAAACGAGAAGTTATTGATAGAGTACTGTTAATACTCGAGGTATTCGCGCTACACGCCGGTTCTCGAGAAGCACACATGCAAATAGAGCTTGCCAAGTTAAAATACACATTGCCACTAGTGAAGGAGGCAATAAGATACGCTAAGTTAGGCGAATTACACGGTTTTCTGGGTGCTGGTAGGTATGGATACGAGAAATACTATTTAATGTTAAAGAAGAAAGAGGCACGTCTTCGCAGAGAGACCGAGAACTTGCGATTAACTAGAGATGTGCAGAGAAAGGCGCGGAGAGATCTGGGGTTACCACACGTCGTTATTGTAGGATACACGTGTGCCGGCAAGACGAGTCTATTTAACGCTATTACTAAACTGGCCATGCAAGTGGGGCCCGAGCCCTTCACTACTCTAACACCTAAGGCTTATAGAGTCAACTATAAGAATGCGAGTTTTATACTAATTGACACTGTTGGCTTTATTAGAGACATTCCTCCTGAGATTATTGAGGCGTTCTACGCTACACTAGAAGAAGTGGCAGAGGCGGATTTAATCATAAACGTTATTGATGCATCAAAACCACTGCACAGCATTATTGGAGAGATCAGTACTACCCGCGAGATTCTGAGGAAAATAGGTGCTGAAGGAAAACCTGTAATACACGCTCTAAATAAAATTGACATAGCGCCCTCTCTAGAGACTACTATTAAGGAGGTTAGTAAACACGTTAGCGACGTCAACGCGGTTGTTCCAATATCATGTGTTAAAGGTACGAATATAGATCTGCTACTAGAGAGAGTTTACGTTGAATTGAGTAAGAGGTGTCTTCTCAATGAGAATAATCTACGTCTTGAGATATGGTCACAGGCCTGAGAGGGACAAGAGAGTAACTACTCATGTTGCTCTAGTTGCGCGGGCATTTGGGGCTAACGGGTTTATTCTAGGAGATGTAGTAGATGAGGGTGTTTACAGTAGCATAGTTAAAGTAGTAGAGTTGTGGGGAGGAAATTTCCACGTTGAAATGGGCGTGAACTCAGAGAACTACTGCACTTCGTGGAAAAAGAGTAATGGCATTATTGTCCACTTAACTATGTATGGACTACACGTAGATAGTTTTATAGATGATATTAGGCGTGATAGCAGAGATCTCCTCATAGTCGTCGGGGCGAAGAAAGTGCCTAGATTTTTCTATGAAATAGCAGATTACAATGTTGCTATTGGTCACCAGCCGCACTCAGAAGTGGCGGCGCTAGCAGTATTTCTAGACAGGCTCTTTGAAGGCAGAGAACTGTACTTAAGGTTTCCTAATGCTAAACTAGAAGTAATTCCATCACCTCGTGGAAAACTCGTAAGGAAAGTAGAGAGTACACACAAATAGCTAAATGAGAAACCTAGCTACACAGTTGCTAGCTACGTTATCATTCTATCCAGCAGGCCAGTAACTAGTAGGCGCAATTTCACTTAGTAGTGTGTACTAGCCTTTTGTCCCTAGATGGTCATTTCCTTCATTTCAGGGTTTTCGGGGTCTTATCTAGGGGCTTCCACCTCGCCCACAGGGTTTTAGTGACTACTGTGGGGTCATGGGTGGCTGTTGAGCCCAACGGCACTGGGCTCCCATCTACCACTAGCCCACCTAGGCTTGGAGCAGAGCTCCCATCGCCCAGGCGGGCTCATTAATAAATACACTAAGCCCCCAGGGGCTTATAAACACACCACACAGCCCTAAAAGCCCCAAACAACCTCAACCCACCCTATTAACGGAAACAGCCCCTGAGGTGCTGAAATAACTAGTTGTGGATCTACAGGGCCAACGTGAGAATTTGAAAATCCAATGATCTTATCAGAGAGCAGTGCTAATAGTGTTCCAGCAGAAAACGCGGCATCTAATATGAAAGTGTGCACTTTCTCAAAACTCATATCTCTAATTTCACTTATTAATGCCTCTGGAGATGTTATTTCACCTCCATATGTTGAAAGCAATATGAGAACGTCTTTACACCCCTTTTGGCGAAACTTCACTAGGTGCTCTTCAATGTGGCCTATTACAGGGTAACCCAAGTAAACAGGTATAGCAGCATACTCGTAGATATTTGTAGCTAACGACATTACACAGAAATCACTGCCCTAAATGTTTTGTTTTTCTCACTTCTCCCTCAATTCTCTTTAAAAGCTCTTGCCTCCTTCTACCAGGATCCTCCTCGAAGACAAGGTCTACAAGAGTTAACATTACACGTTGACCCTGACTCTGCAAGTTATAGGCAGATACCCCAGATAATAGTACTTCCTCTGCTCCTTGAGCTCTTCGAGAAGCCTCTTCTCCTCTTCCTTTAGCCTCTTAGCCAAGTCTAAAATAGCCATAACATTGCTCTCAGAAAGACCTACAGACTCAGACACATAGCTCACCTCTATTTAGTTAATTACTTAATGATCTAATTAATTAATTAGCGCTGGAGAACTCTGTTTTTACGAGTGTAAGGTACTTCGGGTAATACTGGTCTGCCTCGCCTAGCAGGTCTTCGTATCGGGCCTCAGATACCTTGAGCTCTCCGAAGCGGCTCTGTATGAACCTCGCTACTTCCCGGGGAATTGCCTTAACCATTAGCCTCCAGGCTACTTTACGCATGTACTTGGGTGGTA
>JBMSAO010000112.1:0-2611 GCA_049414425.1 Desulfurococcaceae archaeon | reverse complement strand
GGAGTTACTACTAGAGAGAGATACGCGCATATCACTACTAGTAAATATTACGTATTACTGCAACCCAGCAGATTTCATTATGAGATGTAGTAAGGATAGTGGTCTCGAGATCTACCTAGAGCCTGTAGCGATAAGAGTATTTGGCAAGACATTCGGCATCCTGGGGACAAATCATCTAGGTCAAGACGTGTGGTCGCAATTCCTACACGGAGCTAGAGGGGGAATAATCCTGGGGCTTTCCGTGGCCACAATGATCATATTCCTAGGATTCGTTGTAGGACTAGTACTAGGGTTTAAGTACGGCTCCATTGTAGACCACATAGGAACCTTCATTTCCGATAACGTAATGTTCATACCAACACTTCCACTAATACTAGCAGCCGGGTTGGTCTACGGGAGGAGTCTAGTAGTTATATTTACAATACTAATACTGCTGTCCTGGCCTGGCACAGCTAGAGTTATCAGGAACTGGACTGTTGCTCTGAGAGAGGCACAGTTCGTCGAGGCAGCGAGGTGTATAGGTGCTGGGACCTGGAGAATACTATTCAGACACATAGCACCACAATTAATACCATACCTAGTCTACAGAATCGTAATGGGCATACCGTCTGTAATTATGTTAGAAGCGGCGCTTCAGTTAATTGGATTCGGAGATCCCACAGCACCAACGTGGGGCAGAATGATAGGCGAGGCGTATAGAGAAGGGGCTTTCTTAGAGAACGCGTGGTGGTGGTTTGGACCACCTATCTTGGGAATCATAGCTATCGCGCTGGGATTCGTGCTACTAGGAGTAGCTCTAGACGAGGTAGTTAACCCGAGGTTAAGGAGAAGGTAATGAAGAAAACGAGCGCGAAGAGGCAGAGAGGGAGAACTAAGAGGAGGAGCAAAAAACCCCTGTTAAAGACACGTTTTTTAACTCTCACCTTCCCTCTACTCGCCTTACTCCCCTTTCTACTAGTCAACGAGATACCTGTACCTCTAACTAGTCAAGAAGACCCCGTAATAGTAACGTACCAGGCACTCAACACGTCTATAACTCTCTACAAAATCTACGCGCCTAGACGGGAATACAGTCTCTCGTTGAGAGTAGGCGTCGCTATTAGAGAATTCGGAGAAGCCGGTTTAAGTACACGCGATGTCTACGTAGATCTAGGTGCTCACGAGATCCCGGGTAACGTAGAGATATTATTTGTCAACTACTCTTCACACGTAACTCTACAGGGTAATAGGAGTTACATAGCCTACCTATTAGTAGACAACACGCTTACTAGAATTCTGGTAACGCACATTGACGAGAAGTACACTAGAAGCTTTGATGTAATTACAACGTACTACCCCTACCAGTTACACTTCGTAATAAGAGTTCAAAAGTGCGGAATTAGAGTAAACGTAACAGATAGCAGTGTGAGAAGAATTACTGTTAGAGTCGTAAATGAGGACGGCCCCGAGGAGATAATCAAACTAGACACAGAGAGTACTGTGAACGAGGCGCACTTAATTAATACTTGTGGCGATAGTTTTGAGGTTGAGGCCTACTCATCCCCCATACCACTAGTAGTGATTAAAAGTGCCCGGGAAGGGCGCTACCTCATTGTGCGTGAAAGCCCCCTCATAATACTGGCCTGGTTAACGTTGACGTTTACTGGAATTTTTATTAGCCAGTTCGTGAAATTAAAAAGCAGGTAGATATTTAAGCTAAAGCCCAAGTGTGTCTCGGCGATGTACATGTCGAGTTTAAGTCACATAGACTCGGGCACGGTGATTCTAATAGCGCTCTTTGCAGTGTTCTTCACTGTCGCCTTAATTATCTTTTCTCCAGTACTACTAATAGTAGCTTTCGTGGCGTTACTAATATGTATTTTCTTTCCTCAGTACAGAGCACTAGTAGTGGGCTTTCTAGCAATACTGTTCTCCCTACCCCTATACGTAATTATATCAATTCTACCCCTAGACCCCACACTCAGAGTATTTCTACAAATAGCCGCGTACGCAGTACTGCTACTTATGACGTTCTACTACATAGTCAAGGAGTATGAAAAGATGAGGAGAGTAAGAGCCGTAATTAAGTAAAGCCCTCTCGCGCAGTAACGCTTAGCGCTCTATTCGATGTCTAACTAAACTTAGCGAAGAGCACCTATCACGCTACTACGCCTCTGCGTCGACTACAGCTATTTGTAAAGCGCTCTTAAGCGAGAGCGATTAGTGCGTGGTTAAGGCGTGTTCACGTCGAGTGAGTAGAGGCCCCTCGGGACTTGTAGACTCTAGCTTCTAGTAGCCCGGTGACTGGTATTGACACCCAGAGTGGTCTGTACAGTGACTCGTAGTAGAGCTCGTAGACAGCTCTCTCCACAATCCAGGGGTAGATGTGCTTCCAGGGGCTTCTAGCCACCTCCTCCTCATTGCGCGACACTATGCCAGACTTGATCATTCTCGCCAAGTAGCTGTAGGTCATAGAGTAGACGTGTCTGAGCCTCCACTCGAGTGTGGAGTCCTCTCTGAGCATTTTGAGCGAGGCCTCGTGCTGTGTGAGATTGTAAGCGCTCATGACGGCTGCGTGTGAGAGGTAGTGAAAACTCCTAATCATAGAGGCGACGTCTCTGAGAACAGGCTC
>JBMSAO010000111.1:0-3512 GCA_049414425.1 Desulfurococcaceae archaeon | reverse complement strand
CTGTTGCCCCCACACCCGTGCGGGCTACTAGCGTTGAGAGAGCCCTTGCCGGCAAGGAGCCTTCTCTCGAAGTTATTGAAGAGGTCTCTAAACTCGTAGTTCACGACATCTCGCCTATTAGCGATGTGAGGGCTCCAGCTGAGTACAGAGCGTACATGGCTAGGCTCCTCACGCGAGAAGCCCTCTTAGAGGCTCTCGCGAGAGTGAGGTGACGCGGCGTGACAGTGAAGTTTATTCTCAACGGTAAGCCTGTAGAAGTAGACGTGAATCCCCGCGAGACTCTAATAGACACTCTGAGGTTTAAACTTAGAGTTAAGAGCGTTAAGAGGGGCTGTGAGCGGGGTGAGTGCGGAAGCTGCACGGTACTAGTTAACGGCAACCCAGTGACTTCCTGCATACTCCTCACGATTCAGGTCGAGGGGACTGAGGTCACTACTGTAGAGGGTCTCGTGGGCGATGAGATCTTCGAGAGGCTCGCCAAGAGCTTTATTGAAACTGGCGCTGTGCAGTGCGGCTTCTGCACACCCGGAATACTGCTAACAGCCTACGCTGGAATTAAACAGGGCAGGATAAAGAGCGCTGAGGACGCTAAGGAGTATATAGGTAACCTCTGTAGGTGCACTGGCTACGTTAAAATAATTGAAGCCGTGGTTAAAGCGGCCTCCGAGGTGCGGGGTAGTGGGGGAGTTTAAGTTTATTGGTAAGAGGACTCCTCGAAAAGACGCCGAGGCGAAAGTTACTGGTGCCCTGAAGTACACTCACGACCTCGAAGTCCCGGGCATGCTAATTGGGAGAATTGTGAGGAGCCCCTACGCGTTCGCCGACATACTTAGAATAGATGTCAGCGAAGCCGTGAGAATGGGGGCTGTAGTCATAACCCCGGACGACGTGCCACAGAAGCCCTACAACCCGAGGCTTGTGAGCGTCCACGAAGTTACTTTTAAAGACACTTACATACTGACGTACAGGCCGCGGTATCTGGGAGAGCCCGTAGCCGCTGTAGCCGCCTCCAGCGAGGAGCTGGCTCAGAGAGCCGCGGAGTCTATTAGACTAGAATTCGAGCGCATATACAAGCCCATTCTCGACCCCTTCGAGGCCATAAAGCCCGACGCGCCGAAAATCCACGAGAGGATCATGAGGGGCGATAAGTGGATTGAAGTTGAAAACAACATTGCCGCCCGCTTAGACTACGAGGAGGGGGGCGTCGAGAAGGGCTTTGAAGAGGCAGACGTGGCTGTTGAGAGGACTTTTAAAACGGGTAAGAGGTATCACATGCAGCTAGAGCCCAAGGCTGTTCTAGTAGTCCCCGAGCCGGGCGGCAAGATCACTATTTACACCACTACGCAGAGCATTCACAACACGCGCATACTCATAAGTCAGCTCTTTGACATACCTGAGAGCAGAGTAAACGTAGTTAGAGTGCCTATTGGGGGCTCTTTCGGCTCTAGTATTCAGACCAACTACTTAGTGCCAATTGCAGTAGCACTCGCGCTCAAAGCCAAGAAGCCCGTGAAGATCGCGTACACTAGAGAGGAGGACATGCTAGACCACTCAAACTTCGTCTTCTACTTCAAGATCAAAGTTGGGGCTAGGAGGGACGGCGTATTCACAGCCGCCGAGTTCACCAATATACTAGACGTCGGAGCACACCAAGTACAGCCGTACCCACTACTAGGCACTAGCCTCGGCTGGTTTGTCTCCATGTACAAGTGGAGGAATATAAGATACCGCGGAATAGCGGTGTACACTAATAAAGTACCAGGCTGCGCTATGAGGGGTTACGGCGCTCCCGAAGTACAGTGGGCTGTCGAGACCATTGTAGACGAGATCGCAGAGGAGCTGGGAGTAGATCCAATCGAGCTCAGACTCAAGAACTACGTGGGTAGAGGCGACGTCTTCTGGGGTCAAGGCCCCACTGTGAGGTCTATTATTAAGTCTGACGGAGTGCCCGAGCTCCTCTTGAGGGGCAAGGAGATTATTAACTGGGATGAGCGCGGACACCCGGGTCAGAAAAAGGGGAGGTTTAGGCGCGGTATAGGCGTGGGGAGGGGATTTCACACTTCAGGTGCTGGGGGGCCGATAAGCGGCGAGGTAGTAGACTACACGGGCTGTATATTAAAGCTGAACGAGGACGGCACACTGGACTACATAACAGCCCTGCAAGACCATGGTGGGGGGACGCTGGACGCGCAAGTGAAGATAATAGCAGAGGAGCTGGGAGTCCCCCCGGAGTTAATTAACATCGCGACTGCCAGCACCGAGACTACTCCATATGACGTCTGCACGCACGCGTCGCGCGGGACTTACGTTGGCGGAGAGTGCGCTAGGCGCGCCGCCCAGATAGTTAAGCAGAAGATCCTGGAGACGGCGCTGAGAATTATTGGTAGAGCTGTAAATCCAGAGGCTCTGAGAATAGGTTACGACGAGGGGCTTAAACAGGCTGTTGTCTACGTTGAGGGAACAGACATGAAGATGCCTCTAGCAGAGATCGCGAGAACCGCCTGGCAGAGGAACTGGGGTACTATAGGCGCGTTTGTGAGTCACAGGGCTACATCAGCTCCTCCAAGCTTTACAGTGTACTTCGTAGAGGTGGAGGTAGACACGTGGACGGGCAAGTCGAGGCCTGTTCGCGTAGTAGCGGGAGCAGACGTGGGGACTCCGATAAACCCGGACATGGTGGAGGGCCAGTTGCACGGAGGCTTCGCCATGGCGTGGGGCATGGCTTTCACTGAGAACACGAGGTACGACCCCGGCACCGGCGAGATCTCTGGGAGAGGGCTCATAACAGACTACAAGATACTCACAGCCGCCGATATCCCGGGACCGGAGGAGTTTACAGTCATTCTCGCCAATACCTACGAGCCCACTGGGCCCTTTGGAGCTAAAGGCCTAGGCGAGGCGGCTACAAACCCGGCTGTCGCCGCGATACTCAACGCTCTCTACAACGCTATTGGCGTGAGGTTCTACGAGCTCCCCGTAACGCCGGACAAGATTGTCGAGGCCCTAAAGGAGAGGGGTGAGCTGGAGTGGTAGCTAAAATACCACCTGTTAACGTGACGGCTAGAAACACTCACATTATACCCTTCGACTTCGAGTACTACGAGCCCAGGAGCCTAGAGGAGGCACTCAGAGTCCTCTCCGAGCTCAGAGACCGCGCTAAAATACTCGCAGGAGGAACAGACCTCGTTGTCAAAATGAAAACTAGACTAGTAGAGCCCAAAGCGGTTGTCAGCATTAAGAAGATACCTGGACTACGCTACATTGTAGAAGACGGCGACTACATTAGAATCGGGGCCCTCACTACTCTGAGAGATGTAGAGAAGTCGGACGTCGTGAAGAGATACCTCCCTGCACTCCACGACGCTGTGAGGGTAATGGGGAGTATTCAAATCAGAAATATGGCGACTGTAGTCGGCAATCTCTGTAACGCCTCACCGGCAGCTGACACAGCGCCGCCCCTACTAGTACACAACGCGAAAGTCGTGGCCCTTAGCACTCGGGGTAAGAGAGTT
>JBMSAO010000110.1:0-27220 GCA_049414425.1 Desulfurococcaceae archaeon | reverse complement strand
GAGCTACTGCGTAGTGTAGGTGTAGACTCGCTTGTAACAGTTGATGTTCACAGCCCACGCGTACTCGAGAGCTTTCAGGGGAGGTCTCTGAACATCATGGTCTCAGACCTGCTAGTTAAGCGGGCGCTGAACTACTTGAAGGACCCCGTCGTCGTGGCCCCGGATAGAGGCGCCCTTGAGAGGGCTTGTCACGCCGCCAGGGCTCACGTCCTACTCTGCGACTACTTAATTAAGCAGAGAGATAGAGTAACAGGCGAGGTCAGCTACGTGCCTCGCGAAGTCAGTGTCTCTGGGAGAGACGTGGTGATAATCGACGACATTATAAGCACGGGAGGAACTGTCGCGGAGGCGACTAGAACACTGCTCTCTAGGGGCGCTGAGAGAGTAGTAGTCGCGGCTGCACACGGACTACTAGTAGAGGGGGCTGTGAAGAAGCTCGAGGAGTCCGGCGTGTACAGAGTCCTGCTAGCTAATACGCTGGGAGTTAGACACGGTCACCCACTAGTAGACTACGTGGATATATCTAGTAGGCTTGCGAGCGAGTTGAAGAAGTACTTGGGACTCTGAGTAGTGACTAGGCTCTACTTTGTTCTGAGAGGAGATAACGAGTACTTAGCTCGCGGCGAGCTCCTGGCGCTACTCGAGGCTCTCGGTGCTAACGCCAGTATTGAGTGCTACCCAATGATATGTGTGACTACTAGTGAGTGCGGTCTCGACATCGCGGCCAGTACTATTAGTAGAGCTGGCTACTTAAAAGAAGCGGGTGTTCTACTAGGAGTTTTCAGCGCCTACTCGGCTAGTGATGCTAGAGAGGCAGCCAGTATGGTTAGAGAGAGGCGTGTACACGTGTCTATTTTCAAGTCTACTGTGAGCGGAGACGCTGTTAAGGCCTTCCTCGAAGCTGGAGGGCTGAGGCAGGGAGTCGCTAGAGTAGAGGAGTATAGATTAATGTTCTCTGCTGGGCCTGCATTTCTGGGCCTAAAGAAGTACTCTGTGAACTCTAAGTCCCTCGAGGAGAGGGCTCGGAGTAAGCCGTTTAAGAGGAGCATCGAGTTAATACCGGAATTAGCGAGAGCGCTCATAAACCTCTCTCGAGCCAGGAGGGGAGACATCGTGCTAGACCCCTTCGCGGGGACGGGGGTAGTGCTCGTTGAGGCGTGGTTAATGGGTATTCGGGCTGTAGGAGTAGACGTGGACTACACACTCGTCCGGGGCATGGAGAGTAATGCGGAGTTCTTCGCGGCTAATAGCGTAGTAATACACGGAGACTCGCGCGTGCTCGTGTATAGAGGTGTCGACCACGTTGCCACGGACTTACCGTATGGTAGAGGGGCTAGTACTCACGGAGTTGAAATTAAAGAGCTATACAGGGACTTCGTTGAGAGACTATCAGAGTACTTATCTAAGAGCGGCTTCGCGGTCTTCATGACGCCCCACTGGCTAGAAGACTACGTTGACGAGCTAGTTCACGCGCGTGGTTTAAGAGTAGTTGAGAGGTATTACGACTACGTGCACAGCTCACTCACGAGAGTTATTAACGTGGTGAAGCGGCCGTGAATACTCGAGTGTTCTTTCTCGGCACGGGAGCGGCGATGCCCATTGCCAGGTCGCTCCCCTGCATAGCGCTCAAAGTAGACTCAGACATATACCTAATAGACCCCGGCGAGGGCTGCCAGGCGAGAATGTTTAAAGCGGGGCTAAGCCCCCTGAAAGTCAAGGCCGTGTTTATAACTCACAGCCACGGAGACCACTACCTGGGTCTCCCCGGGCTACTCCAGTCCATGACTCTCTCAGACAGGAGAGACCCTCTCGTAGTAGTGGCCCCGAGGAGCATGCGCGAGGCCCTCTCAGCTCTATTCAAAACGGGCTTTACGCGCCCCGGGTTTAGAGTCGAGCTCCGCGAGCTAGTAGCCGACTTGGTCTACGCGGACAGCAAGGTCTCTGTCCGGGGCTTTCCAGTAGACCACGGCGTTGAGGCCTATGGGTTACACGTGACAGTGGGTAAGAAGACTCTCTGCTATACTGGCGACACGGCGCCGTGTCCTTCAGTAATTGAGAACTGTAGAGGAGTGGACGTTTTAATACACGAAGCCACGTTTACGAGTCTTCACAGCGAAGAGGCTCACGAGCAGAAGCACTCTACGGCGCTAGACGCGGCTGAGGCGGCTTTGAAGGCGGGGGCGAAACTGCTAGTTTTATTTCACATTAGTGCTAGGCACGGAGATGAAGAGGTGTTTATTGACGCATATAGAGTGTTCAAGAACACAGTTGTAGCCACAGACAGGCTAGTACTAGTGCTCTGAGCACTACGAAGAGCCAGTTAAGTACTCGATCACTCTCTCTACTTCCTCCTCGCTAGCACACTCTATTTCGAGTTTTATTGGGCCGAGCGGGGACTCTCTCTCGCTGTCTACTAGTGAGAGCTTTTCGGCGTAGGCGGCCTGTTTGTGGAGTAGTAGTGTTATTCTGGTTCCGCGCCTGTACTTGTTCAAGTAGCTCCTCAGTGCTGGCTCGACTTGCTGTTTTAGCGCCATTTCTCTTAGTGGCTTGAGGCACTCAATGCTACTACACTCGGCCTTAATGAGCTTAAACCCACCGTGAATCTCCTCTACGCGCAGACTACTGGGCTTTATGACCGAGAACACAGCCTTCTTGACTTTCTCCTCGCTCTCCGTGGGCCTCACCTCTACTTCAACAACTACTCTCACCACGAGTCCCCACCTCTCATAGTAGCTTCTCGAAGAGCTCGCGGGCCTTGGCCTTAGTCTCCTCAATACTCCCCTCGTTTACAATAATGTAGTCGGCTAGAGCTAGGACTTCGCCGAGTCCGAAGCCGAGCTCGGTCACATCTCTCTTATAGAACTCCTCGTAGTTTGAGGGGTCACCTGGCCTCCCGCGTTTTAGTAGCCGCTGAAATCTAGTTCTAGGCGACGCGTGAACAGCTATTACTACGACGTTTCCGTGTCTCCTAAAAACCTCCACCTCTCTCAGGCTTCTCACACCATCAACTACTACGACGCGCTCGCAGGGCCTGATCTTCTCGAGAGTTCTCTTAGCGATAACGTCCTCGCCGTGCTCTCTCCGCAGGAGCCTCGAAGTCTCGACCATCAGCTCAGGCGTGACTCTACCATAGCGTCTAAGCGCCTCCTCTCTCACCACATCCCCCATAACGTATACTGGTATACCCAGGCTCCTGGCCTCCTCTACTACTACGCTCTTACCAGAGCCCGGCATGCCTGTAACTAGGATGAAGAGCCTTTTACTCAAACTCCTCACCACTCATCTACTTAAGGACGAAGGCGGCATATATGAGCGCGACGAGGAGCTGTGTTAGCATAATTACCAGTGCTAGCCTGAACCAGAGACTCCAGAGAGCATTACTGCTATTTAAGTCCTCTAAGCCCGTCTCACTACTCCACGATGACAGGATCTCGCGGCCCACGTCCTCCGCGGGGACTTTAATACTAGTCATTATTACTGCGGAGAGCGCTGTTGACACTGGTACTAGTAGCGCTATTTTAATGTACTACTCCACTCCCAGATCACCAGTTACTAGTGCTACTTCTCCTCCCTACCATTGTAAATAGCTCCGAATTCAAATTCAGTCTAATAAGGTATTTAATGAGAAGTAGACTTCACCGAGAATTAGGGAGTGTATCTTGAGCGGGGAAGTGAGGACTTTTATAGCCATAGAAGTCAAGAGCCCTGAAGTAATGAGGAAGCTTATTGAAGTCCGCGACTACCTTCTCACGTCTAACGCGGAGTTGAAGCCTGTAGAAGACGAGAATATACACTTAACACTCAGATTTATAGGTGAAATACCAGCGAGTCTCGTGAGGGCTGTTTGTGTAGAAGTGTCTAGTCTGAGAGTAGAGAAGTTTAAAATTCACGTTAAAGGCGTGAGCGCGTTCCCCTCACCTCTCAGGCCGCGAGTAGTGTGGGCTGGTGTCGAGGAGGGCGCTGACAAGTTACGAGAGCTCTACTCACTAGTCGAGGAGAAGTTGCGGAGGCTTGGAATACCACGTGAAAAAGAGGAGTTTGTACCGCACATAACACTAGCTAGAGTGAAAGGTACGAGAAATATTGATAAGCTAGTCAGAATTCTCGGCGAGCTCGTAAACACTGATTTCGGGTATACACTAGTAGACGAGGTGTTTGTTAAGAGGAGCGTGTTAACTCCATCAGGGCCTACTTACAGTAATCTGTGTAGCGTTAAGTTGATCTAAGCCTGCTGTAGTAGGGAAGCAGTAAATGAGCACTCACGCCGAAGTAGAGAGAGCTGTACTGGAGAGAATTAAGCCGAGACCCGAGGAGTACGAGAAGCTCTTCTCGGCTTTCGAGGTCTTGAAGAGCACTATACACAGAGTTCTCAGTGAAAAGGGGCTAGAAGCCGAGGTCACACTACAGGGCAGTGTAGCACACGATACCTGGCTTTCCGGTGACAGAGACTTAGACGTGTTTGTGCTATTTCCGAGTAGCTGGAGTAAGAGGGACTTAGAGCTAAAGGCCCTCCCCGCGCTAGTAGAAGCGGCTAGTGTAGTTGGAGTATACGAGCTGAGATACGCTGAGCACCCTTACGTTCACGTTAAAGTCGAAGACGTCGAGGCAGACATAGTCCCCGGGCTCAGACTCGAAAACCCAGCACGGGCTAAGACTGCTGTTGACAGAACTCCCTTTCACACGCAGTACGTGAACTCGAGACTCACTAGTGAAATGAGAGATCAGGTGAGGCTGTTAAAGAAGTTCATGAAGGCAATCGGGGTCTACGGCGCAGAGATCAGGGTTAGGGGGTTTAGCGGGTATCTGGCAGAGCTACTAGTAATCACCTGCGGTAGCTTTAGAGGCGTGCTCGAAGCGGCCTCTAAGTGGAGACCGCCAGTATACGTAGACACGATTGGGGGGCTCTCAGAGGAGTACAAGAAGAGACTGAGGGAGAAGTACCCGGATTCGGTTCTGTACGTGCCGGACCCCGTTGACCCGATGAGGAACACCGCGGCGGCTACATCGCTCAAGAGCCTGGTCACGTTTATTCTAGCCTCGGCGTGCTACTTGAGAAATCCGGGTTTAGAGTTCTTTGAGGATCTCGGGGAGCCAAGCGCGGAGAGTGTCTTCGAGGCGCTGAGAGGCAGGTGTATTGTCGCGGTGGAGTACTACTTGAGAGAGGCTCTACCACCAGACGTTATATGGGGTGAGGCTCTGAGAGTCTCTTCTAGGCTGGCGAGTCTACTAGAAGTGCTTGGATTTAGAGTTATTGACCACAGCGCGTGGACTAATGAGAGAGACAAGGCAGTAGTACTAGTTGAACTCGAGTACTGCGATTTACCACTATACAAGCACTACAAGGGGCCCTGTATAGTCCATGAGTGGAGTAGAATTCAGAGCTTTATTGAAAAGCACTTTAAGAAGGGCTTTGGGCCGTGGATTACGAGTGAGGGGTGCCTGGACTCGCTTAGTAGGCGCTCTGAGAGGAGCGTAGTAGAGGTGGTTGAGTCGAGGTGGCTGGAGTTTACTGTAGCCCCTCACCTGAGAACCAGTAAGCCCATTGCGAGAATCCTGGACGAGGAGCTCGCGAAGAGCCTTATTAGCGAGGGTGCTGGTAAGTGGCTCTGGAATTTCATATTGAAGACGCCGCGCTGGATGGAGAGGTGCATTTCTTAAAGCTCGAGGACTTGTACGTTAAGAGGGCTCTCTGCTACCCTAACTACGAGTGCCCTGACTATTCTAGGAGGCTTCGAAGCCTCGTAGAAGACGGCTTTATATACCTCTTAGAGACCGGGGGCTCTGTCCTCGGCTCTCGCTTTCTCGGTAAGGGCTACTCGGCAGTAGTAGTTGTGGCGAGAAATGCCAAGTACGGTATTGGCGCGCTGAAGATTCTGAGGAGTGATAGTCGAAGACGCGATCTCCTGGGAGAGGCAGAGATAATGATGCGTGCTCAGTCGTCTAGTCTAGTGCCGAGGCTGTACGCTCTCAGAGACTTCTACATATTCCGCGAGCTCGTCTCGCCCATCACCTGCAAGCCCTTTACGAGAGCTCTCAAGGAGCTAGTCGCGAAGGGGGATTTTGAGTCTCTGAGGAGAGTACTCAAGTACACGTTAACAGAGCTCTTTAAGCTAGACGCTATTAGAGTAGACCACACAGAGCTCAATAGGCCGAAGGGGCACGTCTTCTACTGCGAGGAGGGTAGAGTAGTGATTATTGACTGGGAGAGCGCGAGAGTAGCCTCCAAGCCCTCGAATCTCACGTCTTTCACCTCGTACTTAGTGTTCAGGTCTAGGCTCAGTAGAGCTCTCACTGAGATGTTTGAGTGGAATATTAGTGAAGTACTCTCTGCTCTAAGGGCTTACAAAACCACTTACAGCACCGCGGAGTTTACTAGTATTCTCAGAGCTCTCAGACTAGTAAGTAGATAGTCGAGTTTGAGTAATTTGGGGAAGCCGGTGTTTAGAGCACTCACACTTCTACTCCGCTAACTCCCGCTTCACGCGCAGTTAGTGCCGGCGTAGTTATAGGAGTGGGTCTCGTAGCTGTGAATACGCGTGGCTTAACTATAATGTAAGACCTGTAGTCCTCTGGGTTCGGGGCTTCAAGCGGCCTCTTACACGATGGGCACACACCACCAGTTAACCTAATAATCTCGTGCGGTGTAGGAACGCCCGTGTAGTCTTGACCGACTCTCTTAAACTCGTAGACGACGTGTCCACAGCTCTTACATCTGTATCTAATAGGCATTTCGCACACACCAAAGCGAGAGCCAGTATAGTATTACTGTCTCTCCGAGTGGTAAACGCACTGGCCAGTAATACTTTATATTCACCTATGATAACACCAACTTAGTATCTCAATCTGCAAGCTCGTAAATATTTACATGAGCACGGTAAGTATTACGCTCCCTTCCACTTAACTACTGGGAGAGGTGACCGAAATTTACACTACTCAGCGCAGTGCTAGCTAGAAGTGCCTAGATCAGACTAGTCGTTGCGGAGGAGACCGTGAGGAGCCCGAGAGCGGCGCTAAAAAACCTAAAACACTACAACAACTGCTCTCGGGTGAACGGAGTGTGGCACTTAAATATCCGGGTCTCTAATAGTTATTTATTCCTCAGGAGAGGAGAGGGGCCGTCGTCTAGCCTGGCTAGGATGCCGGCCTGGGGGGATAGCCCCCGCCACGCGTGCTTCCCGGAGCGCCGGTGGTCCCGGGTTCAAATCCCGGCGGCCCCACACTCAAAACTAATAAGCCCTGTTCTCAGTATTTCTGAGAGGTGTTTACGTGTATGAGTGAGAGCGGAGAGGACATAGTGTTCGTGGTTAAGGTGGGTGATAAGGAGATACCTATTGACGAGAGAGTGCTGTCAATTGTGCAGGAGTACTTGAAGACGCCTATGAGTCTTGAAGAGCTGGCTAGTAAGCTCGGCTTGGAGAGCTGGGAGGAGGCCTACGAGTTTATTAAGGCTCTGCCAGCGTGGGCTATGTGGACACCCTCGACGCTCTGGAAGTACAGGAAGAAGTGGCTCGCGGAGAAAATTCAGAGTGCCAGCGGGAGCGAGAAGTAGTAGACTCCGCTACTTTACTCTCGCTATTCTACCAGGTCTCGGCATGTAGATCTCTCCACTCTTCTTTAGCTCGTTTATCTCCTCTAAGACGAAGTCCTTTTCAAAGCCCTCCTCGGCCGCCTTGCTAATAATGCTGTTTAGTTCAGCCTCGCCGCCGACTTCTTCGAGGTACTTGAATAGGAATTCTCTAAACCTCTTTCTCTTGAGCCTTCTAGAGGCCGGAATACCTATCTCGAGGACGTCTATGTCTATTCTACCACTCTCTACGTCTAGTCCCACCCTGGAGAGAGTGCTCATTACTAGCCTAATAGCCTCTTCCGCGTCTTCTACGGTGGCCTTGGTCTTCAAGGCTATTTTAGCGTGCGCTTCTGTCAGTCTTATCAGGGCTTCGAGCTGTCGCGGAGTAATGGCTATTGCTGATAAGCCGCCCTCAGTGCTCGTGAGTGAGGCTTGGCGTAGACTAATATAGAACTCCTCTATGAGCTTGGCGGCTTCTGGTGTTAACTGGGGCCTAATGTACCTCCTCGCGTAGCTAATATACTTCTTCAACAGGTTTAAGTCTACAAAGCCCCTAGCCCTCTCGGCTTCAATGTGAACTCCGAGAATGTGCCTCGCGAGTTTCCTGTCGTGGTCTTGCCTGGGTATGTCCTGTATAATGAATATCAAGTCGAACCTAGAGAGTATTGTGGGGGGTAAGTCTATGTTCCTGCTCACGGGCTGCGTGGGGTCGTATCTACCGTGCTTCGGGTTGCCAGCCGCTAGCACAGATGTCCTCGCGTTTAACCGCGCGACAATTCCAGCTTTAGCTATACTTACAGTCTGCTGCTCTAGTACTTCGTGAATAGCACTCCTGTCCTCTTCTCTCATTTTGTCGATCTCGTCAATACACGCCACTCCGCCATCGGCTAGTACTAGCGCGCCGGCCTCTAAGTAGTACTCGCCGGTAGCCTTGTCTCTGAGAACAGTCGCCGTTAGACCAGCCGCGGTAGATCCCTTGCCGCTCGTGTAGAGACCTCTCGGGGCTATTCTCGAAGTGAACTGTAGGAGCTGGGACTTAGCAGTGCCGGGGTCTCCGACTAGGAGGACGTGAATGTCGCCTCTAATTCTCGTCCCGTCGGGGAGGACTTGCGGCATGCCGCCGAAGAGTAGTAGTGTTATTGCCTCCTTAATGTCCCAGTACCCGTAAATACCCGGCGCTATACCGGCAATTATCTTCTCGCGTATCCACGGGTCTCTAGCCAGCTCTCTAATCTTCTCCTCGTCTTCTCTCGTAATGACGACCTCCTCTAGGGCCTTCTCCTGGACCTCTACGTGGTTTACGTCAATGTAGAACGCGAACACTGTTCTCGAGCCCTTCTTCTCGGCGCCGTGTGCTAGAGGCGCTACTTTGAGTATACCCGTTAAGATGATGCGGTCTCCCGGCCTCGCGCTGTCTACTATATCTCCCGTTAGAACGGCCTCAATCGATCTGGGTATCTGGCCTCCTGGCACCTCCTCGGGCTTCTCCTGAACAACTATTTTCTGCCAGTCAATAAAGCTACTCCTCTCTGGAACCAGCTCTAGTCTGGCGGCCCTGTGGCACATTAGGCAGTAGGGCGGCTTCTCCAGCCTCTCGCCTATCTCACCCTCCGGAGGGTACTCGAACTCGTGTACTTCTCCCAGCTCGGTCACGTGCCTGAATTTGGCCTTAACTATTTTCGCGTCGACGCGAGTAACGCGAGTAACTATGCCCTCAACTGTTACTAGCCTGCCAATATACTCGCTACTGAGCTCCCTGATCTTCATGACGCGCGGGGGGTTGCGAATTCTCACGTAGAATCTCGGCACGCTCGTCGCAAACTCAGGGTTTAAGCGCCCTACGAACATTCTGAGTGCTTGGCTAAAAGCCTCGAGAGCCTTAATTGGGTGGTCTATTAGGTACTCGGCGAGCGCCGGGTTAAAGAGTATGAGGTCGTCGAAGTCCACTACGAGGCTTCGCTGATTCATGTTTATCATGTGCCACACTCTGTCGTGGTATTTGAAGACGCCCTCGCGAGACTTGAAGCCGTCCAGGAACTTGAGGAAGAACTCTTGGGCGTAGTCTCCAATTGCCTCTAGTTTAATCGTGTCGCTCACGTGTCTACACCTCGAAGACTCTCTTATTGAGTACTTCGAGAATAACGCGGAGTGTATTGTAGAGGAGCTTCTCCTCCTCGCTCAGGTTATTTAGTACTTCTGGAGGGAGCTCTTGAACTGAGAGTAGGCTCAGAATTTTGCTCAGTCTAACCTTGTAGAGGTTTTTCGTGTTGGAGGAGAGAGCGGAGAGAGTGTCGGAGACGCTCTTGATCTCTTCTATGTTGCTCGCGGACTTGTAGCGTTTTAGAAGGTGCTGAATAGTAGTCTTCACTCTGAAGTAGAAGTACCCCTTTAACTTCTCGAATTTAATTTGACCTCTACTCCTACTCTCATTAAACATTAACCTACCAATAGCCACGGCGTCTATGTCTTCTTCTAGTACCTTCGCGTAGTCCTTCTCGGCGAGTAGTTGGGCTATCCAGCGCGGCAGGTTGTACTCAGCGCCCTTTACGAGCTCAACGTAGCCGTCTTCTAGAAATACCAGTGTAGGGGGGCCTGTATACGCTACTCTCACATACTCCTCCTCCGCGTCCCTGGATATGAAGTCCGATACTAACTCGCCTAGAAGCTCGACTAGGCCGCTCACTACTAGAGCCCTCTTACTCTAGCTCTAACATCCCCCTTTATTACCCTACATTAGGGATTAGTTTAAAGGGAGCTGACACCTCGAGGTATAGACCTTGAGCGAGCTTCTCTGGGCTGAGAAGTATAGGCCTAAATCACTAGACGAGGTAGTGAATCAGAGGGAGATAGTTGAGAGGCTTAAGAGGTTCGTAGCGGAGAAGAACATACCACACATGCTGTTCGCGGGGTCGCCCGGTACTGGTAAGACGACAATAGCCCACGCGCTCGCGCACGACCTCTACGGTGAGAACTATAGGCAGTACATGTTAGAGCTAAACGCCTCAGACGAGAGGAAAATTGAAGTCATAAGGACAAAGGTCAAGGAGTTTGCGAGGTCGAAAGTAGTCGGCGATATGCCCTTCAAGATAGTCCTACTAGACGAGGCCGACAACATGACGAGTGACGCCCAGCAGGCGCTGAGAAGGCTAATGGAGCTCTACTCGGCGAACACGAGGTTTATACTCACAGCCAACTACCCCAGCAAGATCATTGAGCCCATTCAGAGCAGGTGTGCAGTGTTCAGGTTTGTGCCGCTTAAGCGCGAAGACGTCGTGAAGAGGCTTATGTATATCTGCGAGGAGGAGAAAGTAGTGTGCAGGGAGAAGGCGCTGGACGCCACCTACGAGATCTCTGAGGGCGATATGAGAAGAGCCATAAACATACTACAAGCCGCGGCGGCTCTAGGCGAGGTCAATGAGGACGCGGTGTACAAGGTTGTGGGGCTCGCCCACCCGAGAGAGGTTAGAGAAATGTTGCAGTTAGCTCTCTCAGGCAACTTCGTAGAGGCTAGGAGGAAGCTGAGGGAGCTTATAATCAACTATGGGCTGAGCGGAGTGGACATTATTAAGCAGATTCACAGAGAGATCTTTAGTCCAGAAGTCAAGGTACCAGACGAGCTCAAGATCATGATTGCGGACTACGCGGGTGAAATACAGTTTAGACTCGTAGAGGGCGCTGACGACGAGATACAGCTAAACGCGTTTGTAGCCAGGCTGGCGCTCCTCGGGAGGAGAGTCAAGGTGTAGATAGTAGTGAGTAGTGGGCAGTACTTGCCGTGGATTATCAAGTACAGGCCCAAGCACGTAAACGACGTCGTGAACCAGGAGGAGGCTAAGCAGAAGCTAGTAGCGTGGCTTAAGGCCTGGGGGGAAGGTGGTAGAGTCGAGAAGAAGGCGGTTCTACTGTACGGCCCAGCTGGTTGCGGCAAGACGAGTTTAGTCGAGGCCTTAGCGAAGACGTTTAAGTACCAGCTCTTCGAGATGAATGCGAGTGACAGTAGGAGAAAAGCCGATATTGAGAGAATAGCTAAAGTAGCCTCGCAGACAGCAGGCCTCATGGGTAAGAAGCTTATTCTCCTAGACGAAGTCGACGGGTTAGAACCCCGCGCTGATGCCGAAGGCGTGGAGGCCCTAGTAGAGGTCATAAAGAACACTAGAAACCCTATTATAATGACAGCGAATAACCCCTTTCAAGAGCACTTGAAGCCTCTGAGAGAAGTAGCGGAGTTAATACCAATGAAGAGGCTCAGTGAGAGAGACGTTGTGAGCGTTCTCGAGAAGATCTGTAAAGCCGAGAACTTGTACTGCGAGCCGGCCGCGCTAAAAGAGATCGCGAAGAGGTCCGAAGGCGACTTACGTAGCGCTATTAACGACTTAGAGGCGGCGGCAGCGCTCAATAAGAAAGTTACACTCGACGCTGTGAAAGCTGTAGCAGTGTACAGGAACCGCGTCCACGCGCCCTGGGAGGCCCTCCAGAAGCTATTTAATGCGACCTACATCTTCCAGGCCCGTGAGGCAGTGACGTCTACTGACCTCTCCCACGACGAGTTCATAACGTGGATTAATGAGCACGTACCCACTTACTACGAGACGCCGGAGGAGTTGTGGAGGGCTTACGAGGCGCTGAGTAGAGCTGATGTGTACTTGGGTAGAATTATTAAGACTCAGAACTGGGACCTGCTCTCCTACGCGCTGGAAATGATGGGGCCTGGAGTCGCATTCGCGAGGACAGCGTACAAGTACAAGTGGAAAGCCTTCAAAATGCCCGAGAAAATAAAACTCCTCGCTGAGACTAGGAAATCGCGCGAGTACAGAGAGGCCCTTGCGGAAGTGCTGGCGGGGAGGCTACTCACGAGTAGGGCTACTGTCAAGAGCGAGGTAATACCCTATTTGAGAGTTATCTTCACGCAAAACCCACAGTACGCCGCTAAGGTAGCACAGGGCTACAAGCTACCCGAGGAGCTCGTTAAGTGGCTAGCTGGACCGAGATCTAAGGAGGTACTAGCCTACATGAAGAAGCAGAAGAGGTAGCGAAGCTGTAATTATTTCTGCTCGCTACTCCGTGCGCTGAGCAGCGAGCACTCTTTACACCACCTCTCAAGCTGAAGGCCTTGTAGCCTAGTTCTCGCAGCTCTCTCGCTGTGAGGTGACTTAAACTACCAGTTTCACAGACGAGGACTATTACCTTATCTCTCGGCTTCTCCCACTCGACCTCGCTGAGGGGAATACTGCTTAGTAGTGGCTGTGAGCGGTCTCTCCTCACGTCTACCATCACGGCGTTCTCTGGAATAAAGTCCAGCTCTATACTACTAGCGAGCACCACGTCCTCGGGGCTAGCTGAGAGCACGTCGTACACTCTCGCCGAGTTAACAGCCTTCTCGATTACACTAGCGTCTACGCTGCTCAGATACCTAGAGGTCTCTTCGGGACTAGCGGCCGTTACGGCGCGTGTGGGTGCAATAGCGCAGGCCTCGAAGACTCTAGAGGAATACTCGTAGAGGCCTATTCGCCTAGAGTACTCTATAACCTCCTCTTTATCCAAGCCTAGTAACGGCCTCAGAACTGGAATTTTAATTACGACAGCCCTCTCAATAGCACTAAGATTTTTCAGTGTCTGACTCGAAGCCTGCCCGATAGACTCCCCTATGATCAGCGCCTCGCAACCCATTTTCTCGGCTATTTTCTCAGCTACTATGTACATCACAGCCCTCAGGACTACTTGCCTGTAACTCCACTCAACTCGCCTCGTGATCTCTGCGACTGCGTCTGTAAACTCCACGAGTATGAAGCTGGGGCGGTAGCCGTAGAGCCACTCAGATGCGAGCTTCTCAGCTACTAGAAAAGCGCAGTAGGAGGACACAGCGGAGTCCACGTAGTAGTGTAGGAAGTTCACTTCAACACCGCGCTTAGCAGTAAACCGCGCAGCTACAGGAGAGTCGAAGCCCCCTGAGAAGAGGACCAGTGCTCCCTCCTCGACTCCTAGTGGTAGACCCCCAGGTCCCTTAAAAGTGCTCGTGTAGAGGTAGGCCTTGAGCCTCTCGTAGTGAATGCCCAGGCGGGATTTCTCAGCAAACTAGAGGGTGTGCGGGACTGTGAAGCGTGTAGGCGAGTTATTGGCGAGGAGTTTGCTCTAGTATTCAGCGAGCTCATGGAGCGTGAGGAGGCGAGAGCGCTTGTTCAGGGAACTACGTACCCGGATATAGTCGAGAGCGGTGCTACAGGCGTTGCAGATAGAATTAAAACTCACCACAATGTGGCGGGCTTACCAGTGTGGTTTAGAGAGAAGTACACTATAATAGAGCCCTTGAAATACCTGTACAAAGACGAGGTTAGAGAGATCGCTAGACTGCTCAATCTGCCAGCTTACTTCATTCAGAGACACCCGTTTCCAGGACCCGGACTAGCTGTGAGAATTATAGGTGAATTTACTAGGAGGAAGCTCGAGGTGTGTAGAAGAGCTTCAGTAATAGTTGAGAACATGCTCAAGAAACACGGCCTCTACGACAAGGTGTGGCAGGCGTTTGCCGTGGTGGGAGATGACGTGTGGGTTGGGGTTAAGGGCGACGCGAGGAGACTAGGCTACATTGTGACTGTGAGGATTGTCGAGAGTAGTGACGCTATGACAGGCGACTACGCTAAAATACCGTACAGCGTCCTCGACGAGATCTCGAGGGAGGTAACGAGGTCTATTGACGAGGTGACAATGGTCACTTACGCTGTGACTACTAAGCCCCCTAGCACTATTGAACCTTGTTAGCTATATTAGTACTAGTGGTGGTGTGCGTGTTGACAGTTATAGTTGGCGGGTTTTTCGGGGATGAGGGTAAGGGCAAGGTCGCCGGCTACTTAGCTCTCTCTGGAAGCTACAACTACGCGGTGAGAACAGGCGCTATTAATGCCGGTCACACAGTGGTGTTTAACGGCAAGACGTACAGGCTCCGAGTAGTCTCAGCAGGCTTTGTAAACAAGTCTACAAGACTACTCATACCGCCCGGCTCGCTCATAAAGCTAGACGTGTTCCTCCGCGAAGTAGAGGAGCTCGGTGTCAGAGGCAGGGTCTACGTTGACTACAACACGGGCGTCATAGAGGACGTGCACGTGGCGCGAGAGAGGGGGGATCCAGTCCTCGTAGCTATAGGGTCGACTCTGCAAGGAGTAGGGGCGGCTATGGCTGACCGCGTCTTGAGGAGGCTTAGGCTCGCGAGAGGGTTCGCTGAGCTGGGAGAGTTCCTAGTAGACGTGCCCTCTACTGTTAACGAGGCTCTAGAGAGGGGGGAGAAAGTTCTCGTTGAGGGGGCTCAGGGAACTTTCCTGTCACTGTACCACGGCACATACCCCTACGTCACCAGTCGAGACACAACAGCCTCTGGCATTCTCTCCGAGGTGGGAGTTGGGCCCAAGCTCGTTGACAACGTGCTTGTCGTCTTTAAGGCCTATGTTACTAGAGTTGGCGAGGGGTCGCTGGAGGGGGAGCTCAGCGTGGAGGAGATTGAGAGGCGTGGCTGGGTTGAGAGAGGGTCGGTGACTGGCAGGTTGCGGAGAGTAGCCCCATTCAACTTCAAACTCGCCGAGAGAGCTGTTATGCTGAACTCCGCTACTTGTATAGCTATTACTAAGATAGACGCGCTGTTTCCAGGCGCTCGCGGCGCCAGGAGCTGGAGTGGGCTTCCGCGAGAAGCACGAGAGTGGATTGAGGAGGTGGAGTCGAGGCTAAAGAGGCCAGTAGTCCTCATTAGCACAGGGGAGCGCATTGAAGACGTAGTCGACAGGTCGAGAGACCTCGGTGTAGAGCTGTGAGAGACTTCGACGTGGCAGTAGTGGGTGGAGGGCCCGCTGGGCTATTCGCGGCTCTAGAGCTTACTAGAATTCGCAGAGACCTGCGCGTAGCGCTGTTCGAGAGGGGGACTCGAGTCGAGGAGAGAAAGTGCCCTATTGCCTCTAAGACACCCGAGTGGTGGCACTCACCAGTGCAGGTAGTTAACTGCCAAGCCTGTGTAGTCTGCCACGTACTCCACGGGGTAGGGGGCGCTGGCACTTTTAGTAGTGGTATTGTGAACTTGAGGCCGGATGTCGGCGGCGACCTGGACAAGCTACTAGGGAGCTGGGAGTCAGCGGAAGAGCTGATTAACTACGTTGACAGCGTGCTCAGAGAGCTCGGGGCACCCGAGGACAGCCTAGTGGTACCAGACCCGAGGAAGGCGAGGCGCATTGAGAAACTAGCCGCGAGAGCGGGGGCGAAGTACATTCCTACTCCACAGCGAGTTCTAGGCACAGAAGTCGTTGTTAAAATCATTGCCAATATCACTAAGCACCTCGAAGAGAGCGGTGTTAAGATTTACAGCTTAACCAGCGTCGAGGATGTTGAGAAGTCACCAGGGGGGTTTAGGCTCAAGACTGCTCGAGGAGATTTCTACGCTAAGAGAGTCCTCCTGGCTCCTGGTCGCAGTGGAGCCCCGTGGATTAAGAGCGTAGCTGAAAAGCTCGGAATAAGCCTAAAGCCCGGTGTTCTCGACGTGGGCGTGAGAGTCGAGGTTCCTCACTACATCACAGAGCACGTTACTAGCGTCAACCACGACCCCAAAATAGTCATGTACACTAAGACCTACGACGACATGGTGAGGACTTTCTGCACTAATCCACAGGGCTTCGTAATAAAGGAGTACTACGGTGACGGGACAGTCGGCGTGAATGGAGAGAGCTACAGGGAGATAAAGTCAAAGAACACTAACTTCGCGCTCCTAGTGACACTTAGACTAACAGACCCCTACACAGATATAGTAGAGCTCGGCAAGTCAATAGCCAGAATAGCCACGAGAGTCGGTGTTGGCAAGCCAATAATCCAGAGACTAGGCGACTTAGAGAGGGGGAGGAGGAGTACGTGGGAGAGAATAGCGAGGAGCACGATTACACCAACGCTGCGAGACAGCACGCCCGGAGATATAAGTCTCGTACTACCACACAGAGTTCTGAGTAACATACTCGAGGCGATATCGCGCCTAGACCTAATATACCCCGGGCTCGCCTCGCCGCAAACACTCATTTACGCCCCGGAGGTCAAGTACTACGGCGTAGTAATTGACGTGAACAAAAACATGGAGACCAACGTTAAGGGCGTGTACGTGGCTGGTGACGGAGCCGGGCTGTCGCGCGGCATAAACGTCGCGGCGGCCACAGGCGTGCTGGCAGCCAGGGGAATTGCCCAGTCCCTATAGCACGGCGAGGTGACCCCGCATGCCTCTAGACCACGTGTGTGTCTTCGAGTGGCGGTACGGCTCACGCGAGATGAGAGAGCTCTTCACGGCTGAGAGCATTGTGAAGAGGTATATTAAAGTAGAAGTAGCCCTCGTTAAGGGCCTGGAGGAAGCCGGCGTGGCGCCTACTGGGTGTAGTGAGCGCGTAGCCGAGTGCGCTGAGAGAGTGTCAGCGAGGAGTGTGTACGAGCTGGAGAGGGCTGTGGGGCACGATATAGCTTCACTAGTACTCCTACTCGAAGAGGCTTGTGGTGAGTGTGGTAAGTACGTGCACTTTGGGGCGACTAGCTACGACATTGTAGACACGGCGTGGGCTCTAATAGTGAGAGACGCTCTCGGCATTCTAAAAGAGAAGCTGAGGCGCGTAATAAAGCTCCTCGCAGACTACGCGGAGAAGTACGCGGACTTAGTCGTAGTGGGGAGAACTCACGGCGAGCACGCAACCCCCGTTACACTAGGCTTTAAATTCGCTAATTACGCCTACGAGCTGGCGAGGAGCTACGAGAGGCTAGTTGAAGCCGAGAAGAGAGTTGTGAGATTAAAGCTCACAGGCTCAGTGGGGACTATGGCTTCGTGGGGTGAGAGAGGCTTAGTAATCGAGAGAGCTGTTAGTCGGGAGCTCTGTCTAGAGCCTCACTTAGTAACGACGCAAGTAGCTCCGCGAGACAGCTTCGCGGAGATAGCCTCAACTCTCGCAATACTAGCATCTCAACTAGATAGGCTGGCACTTGAAGTCAGAGAGCTCTCGAGGACGGAGATTGGCGAGCTCTACGAGGCCGTGGAGAGAGTCGGGAGTAGTGCTATGCCGCACAAGAGAAACCCCGTTATAGCGGAGAGGATATCGGGGCTCGCTAGAGTAGTGAGAGGTCTGGTGGTCACGGCGCTCGAGAATATTCCACTAATGCACGAGAGGGACTTGACTAACAGCTCCAGCGAGAGAGTACTGGTACCACACCTGTTCCTGACGCTAGACCAGATGCTAGAGGACACGGCGAGGCTACTTGAAGTCATTAGAGTAGACAGCGAGGCAGCGGAGAGAAATCTCAAGCTCACTAGGGGGGCTATTTACAGTGAGCTACTCGTTACTAGACTCGTGGAGAAAGGCTGGCCTCGTAGTAAAGCCTACTACAAGGTCATGGAGGCTACAAGGTCAATTAAACCCGGCGAGACGCTTCTCGAGGCTGTTCTCCGGGACCCAGAGCTCTCCGCGGTGTTCAATAGCGACGAGCTAGTAGAAATCATGAACCCGAAGTGGGCTACTAGAGTAGTGAGGACTCTCACAGAGAGGGCTGTGAACTACGTTAAGAGAGTTCTCGAGGAGCCGGGTAGGACTCACTGCGAGGCGCAGAGATCATGAGTACTGGTAGTAGAATAGAAGTGATCTACGTGCCCGGAGCAAGGCTATTGAGTACTGCTACAAGCTGGCCTCAATACTACTAGACGTCGGCGAGGACCCTGATACCACTGTAGCTGTATCTCGCGGGGGACTCGTGCCGGCTAGAATAGTCAGCGACATTCTAGGTGTAGACGACCTCGTCGTCTTGAGATCGAGGTTCTGGGGTCATTGGAGGTCGTGTACTAGAAGAACCTGAAGTCCGCGTGCACGAGAGACTAGAGTTAGCAGGTAAGCGCGTGCTAGTAGTTGATGAAGTCGTCGACATGGGTGCTACTATGAGTGAAGTCACTAGAATTGTGAGAGGTCTAGGTGCTAGTAGTGTTAAGACAGCTGTTCTCCACTACAAGTCTACGAGTGCCTTTGTGCCGGACTACTACGTGGAGAAGCTCGAGAAGTGGGCCTGGGTGTTCTACCCGTGGTCTTTTAGCGAGACGCTGTTTGGGCTAGCGAGGCTTCGAGGAGGCGACGTCGTAGAGTCGGCTTTCGCTATTTTGAGGGATCTCGGCGCGAGTGAGCTCTATATAGACCCACTGAGAATAAAGGCCTCTCTCAGCAGGTACTTGAAGATGTCCACGTGGCTTCCGGGTTTTTAAGCCTAAATTCAACATATTTCTAGACGGGCAATTGCTCGTAGTGGCTCTTGACGCGGTACGAGAACTCGGAGATTTAGAGTCGCTGCTTGGAGTCGTGGAGAGAGTGCACGACTACGTCTCTGGTTTTAAAATCGGTATTGGAGTCCTCCTCAAGCACGGTTTGAGCGCTATTAGTGCTGTGAAAGAGATCTCTAGTAGAGAAGTAGTAGCCGACTTGAAGCTTGCTGATATAGGAGACGTCATGGCCTCTGCGCTGGAATTGCTGGCTAGTAGTGGCGTCGACGCTGTAATAGCTCACGGCTTTGTGGGTATTAGTGGTGCTCTCGAGAAGCTCGCGGAAGAAGCGGAAAAGCGCGGTGTGAAGTTAATACTAGTAGTCTCAATGAGCCACAAGGGCTCAGAGAAGTATATTGATAAGCACTTCGACGAGCTACTAGAAGACTCTATTCAACTGGGGGCTAGTGGAGTCGTAGTGCCGGCTACTAAGCCTCACTTAATAACGCGCGCTAGGAGAGTTCTGGGTGGTAGAGCCCGCATATACTCCCCGGGTGTGGGTGTTCAGGGGGCTTGGCCTGGAGACGCTCTCTGCGCGGGCGCCGACTACGAGATTATCGGTAGACTCGTGACTACGGCTCCAGACCCTCTGAGCGCTGTGAAGTCTGTAGTGAGTGCTCAGCTCGAGAGGGTGAGAGCGTGTCGTGGATTCCACTAGAAATATATAAGCACGGCATGATTAAACTCGGCAAGTTTAAACTCACATCTGGAATTGAAAGCCCCTTCTACATCGACGTGAGGAGACTGTTCAGCTACCCTGAGCTAGCTAGGCGCGTAGTCAGTGAACTCGTGGCGAGGCTACCTCTAGACGCGTTTGACATGCTAGTTGGAGTAGAGTCGGCTGGTATACCACTAGCTGCCTACATGGCGTGTCTAACTGGAAAGCCGCTAGGGTATGTCAGAAAAGAGCCTAAGAGACACGGCATCGGCAACGTAGTTGAGGGCGATATAGTGGGCAGGAGAGTAGCGGTAGTTGACGACGTCGTGACTACGGGTGGCTCGCTCATTAAGGCAGTAGGGAACCTAATAGCGGCTGGCGCTAAGCCAGTGCTAGCTATAGTTGTAATTGACAGAGAGCAGGGTGGTCGAGAGCTCTTGAAATCGCGTGGTGTAGAGCTCTACTCGCTACTAACAGCTACAGAAGTCTTCACCAGTCTCTACAGGGCGGGGGTTATCTCGAGAGAAGTCTACGAAGAGATCTTAGAGTACTTAAGGGCGTTCAGGGCTGAGTGATCAGTGTTCAAGCCCGCTAAGAAGACGAGTACTAGGGCTCTCAGCGAGAAGTACTACTACGTCGAATTGAGCCTACTAGAGGACCTGGGCACAGAGCCTAGGCCACTGCAATTCGTCAATATATGGATACCTGGCGTAGACGAAGTTCCCATGTCTATTTCTCACTACGAGGAGAAGAGGCTCTACGTGCTCTTCAAAGTCGTGGGCGAGGGGACGAGGAGTTTAAGAGACCGAGTAGGCTTCTTCGGCGTGAAGGGGCCGCTGGGTAATGGGCTACTCCTCAGTGGTTACAGGAGAGTTCTCTTCGTCGCGGGAGGTGCCGGCGTGGCTCCGCTACCCCTTCTCGCCAGGCACGCTGAAGAGTGTGGCGTGGATCTCGACGCTGTGTGGGGTGTTAAGAAGTCCTCTGAGCTCTTCAACGTCAAGAGCCTGGCTCCCAGTGTGAGGGCTGTCTACTACGCGACAGAGGACTGCGGTGTGGGCTACTGTGGCACGGCAGTAGAGCTCGCTGAGAGGATTCTGAGTAGTAGTGAACGCGAGTACGACTTAGTAGTGAGCGTGGGCCCTAAGAGCATGCTCCTAGAGATCTGTAGAGCGGCTCAGGGGCTCTCGAGAGCCCTCGTGTCTCTCGAGGCTCTTGTAAAGTGTGGTCTAGGTGCTTGCGGCTCCTGCACGCTCAAACCCCTTCCCAAGCTACTCTGCGTAGATGGGCCCGTCTTCGAGTGTAGTGAAGTGGTGAGACACCTTGAGTGGGCTTCTCGCGACTAGGGTAGCGGGACTTCTGTTCGAGCACCCGGTAATGAATGCTAGTGGTATCCTAGGCTCCGAGCCCGAGCACGTGGACATACTCGCAGCGCACGGCTTCGCAGCAATAGTTACTAAGACTTTTACTCTAAATCCGCGTGAGGGCTACGCTCCACCAGTACTAGTAGAGCTGAGGAGCGGCGGCTTCCTCAACGCTATTGGACTAGCAAACCCCGGTGTAGAGGGTATTAAGCCTATTATTGAGAGAGCTAGGCTCCACGGCAAGTCGGTAATTGTGAGTATTGGTGGCAACGGGCCTGAGGAGTTTACTAGAGTAGCCGAGAAGGCTGAGGAGTACGGGGCCTCGGCAGTGGAGTTAAATCTCAGCTGCCCCCACGTTAAGGGCTATGGACTAGAACTAGGCTCGGATCCGAGCGCTGCGTACTCAGTTGTCAGAGAAGTCTCCTCAGTGATCAGAGTGCCAGTAATAGTTAAACTGGGGCTCACAGAGAGAGTGGTAGAGTCAGCTGGTAGAGCACTAGAAGCAGGTGCCCGCGCGCTAACACTAATAAACACTATTAGAGCTCTCGCAATAGACGTGTATAGTCTCAAACCAGTGCTCTCAAATATCTACGGGGGCCTCTCGGGTACACCCATTAAGCCGATAGCTCTGAGAGTAGTATATGACGTGTA
Organism: Desulfurococcaceae archaeon; assembly: GCA_049414425.1. GTDB lineage: Archaea > Thermoproteota > Thermoprotei_A > Sulfolobales > Desulfurococcaceae > UBA285. Next base: position 5,690 of record JBMSAO010000110.1, on the reverse strand, counting down.
TAGAGAGTACAGCGCCGAGATTATTGGCTGTGGGGGTATATCGAGCTGGATAGACGTAGCAGAGTTTATACTGGCAGGTGCCCGCGCAGTTCAAGTGGGAAGTGCTTTGCTGAAAAACAGGAGAGTAGTGTACGAGATCACTGTGGGGCTTGAGAAGTGGGTGAGAGAACTGGGCTATAGGAACATAGGAGAACTCGTGGGGAGAGCACACTACCCGTAGAAGAGGCGACGCGGCAGTGAGCTCTTAGGCTCTTACTTACCACGACTACTACGTGATCTCTGAGTTCTCACTTATCACTCAGAGAAGTTAAGTGTGTGAGCGGTCCCCTAGGGGTGGAGTGTCCACATCTACTCGGCATTGGAGTCTCAGGTCATCCCGTAGTAAAAATAACTTAGTCGAGTCTAATTAACTCCGCTAATAAAGCTAGTAACTTACTAAGCCCGCTTCCCCCATTTGCTCCAGGACTATGAGTAGTGGCTCTATGACTTCGTGGTATGGCACATTAGCGTTATTAGATATATCGAGCGCTATGTCTCTAACAGTGTGCTCTCCATCGCAGAGAGACCATATGTAGTAGGCTAGTGGCGACAGCTCGTAGACCTCCTCCTCGCTCAGAGCTACGTAGAATTTATCTCGCTCTACTCCTATGAACTCTCCTCTGCGCGTGGGTTTACTGTCTTTTACAGCCATGTACTTCTCGATGACAGAGTCGTCTATTTTACCTCTAAGAGTCTCTTCTTCACTCATAGCTCCTCTCCCATCTACCTCCTCCTGCGCCTCTGGGTCTCCTGGGTGGAGCTCTTCTCTGTTGGCCAGGTGGCGCTACCGGCTCCTTCTCCGGTATTTCGCCCTGTACAGCGTTCTCCGGTAGCCTCGTAATACTAGTAGACTTGCCCACGTTTAACTGGACTTTACCCTTAAACTCCGTTACCCACGCGCCGCTGATTTCCACGACGTCGCCTTCTCTAAGACTAGCCGTCTTCTCCCCCCAGAGAACAGCCTCGACGCGCCCAGTGTTGTCGCCAATTACAGCGCTACTAATAGTCCTCGTGCCCTTCTTGGTCTCAATAACTCGTGGTTTGCCGACACTAAGCACCTTAACCCTCACAGTAACGTTCTCCATCCCAGGACGTAGCTCTATTACGCTTATCACGCTTGAGGCTCCTGTGGTTTCTCTACTCCGATCTAAACCCATATTCTAGCTCAACTCTGATTTTACCTGGTCGTGGGGAGTAGTGGTGAATGAGTTTAAATACTTAACTGTTCACGTAATCAGTGGTTCCGTGTACAGTACCTCGCTAATACACGCCACAGACTCTAGGAGCTCGTAGACGCGGACTAGACAGTCCACTAGGTTGTCACTACACTCGTAGAGGTGCGAGTAATCTCGCCTCTTATCACTAGCCCCAAACCCGGGAACTCCGAGTAGTACTCTCCGGAGCGCGGAGGAGACCTCGAACTCGCAGTCACAGCTCTCGGCTCTCAGTAGGTACACAGCCCGCACGTTGATGCCAGGACACGCTAAGAGCCTGTCTATGTGCCACCACACTCTCTTAGTCCTCGATAAGTGCCTGGCTACACGCGCTAAGGCGCCGCCCGGCCCTCTAGCTGAGCCCACGTAGAAGTAGACACCGGGCCCTAGGACTACGGGTCTCTCGCCGAGGAAGACACTACAGGTCTCTCTACTCTCTACTGCTAGTACATAGCAGTTCCACACGCGCGGTCACGCGCTTGGCAAATATATATTCAGCTTCTAATTAAATTCAAAGAGAGGACTTGTGAAAATGCGGAGTCACGTAGCACACTAATCCCGCTGGGTGCTTCTCTTTGCAAGTAGATCACAGCGAGCCAGCTCAGCTAATTAAGAGGTTTAGAGAAGAGCTCGAAAAGCCGTTCGTGGGCAGGGAGGAAGAGGCCTTAGTAATAACTCTGGCTATGATGACATCTGAGCACGTAATACTCATAGGCGAGCCCGGCACAGCTAAGTCAGCTATGGCGAGGAGGGCCGCCGACCTAGTTAGAGCGAAGTTCTTCAAGTACCTTTTAACCAAGTACACTGATCCCGACGAGCTCTTCGGGCCGCTCGACATAGCGGCTCTCAAAGAGGGTAAGTACATCAGGATATCCACGAATAGACTACCAGAGGCTGAGATAGCCTTCCTAGACGAGATATTCAACGCGAGCTCAGCAATACTCAACACGCTCCTCACGTTAATGAACGAGAGAATAATATACGATGGGTACCGGGAAATACAAGTCCCCCTCTGGACGCTCATATCAGCAAGTAACACTGTGCCCGACGAGCCGGAGTACAGAGCTCTCTACGACAGGTTCCTGCTAAGACACTTCGTGAAGCCTGTTAGTGAAGACAAGTGGGGGGCTCTGCTAGACGCGGCGTGGAGAATTGAGAGAGAAGGCTATAGGAGCGCTGAGCCCGTTCTCTCCATGAGTAATCTGAGGTCTATTTACGACGCAGTGTTCGAAGTGGACTTGTCTGGTATTAAGTCTAAGCTAATTAAGCTCTACGCGGTCATAGAGGACCAGGGCGTTCACGTATCTGACAGGAGGAAGGGCAAAGCGCTGAAAGTAATAGCGGCTCACAGCTTACTACACGGCAGGTCTAGGGCTACTGAAGAGGACTTAGTAGCACTAAAGTACATTGCGCCGCAGACACCAGAGGAGGCGGAGAAGGTGTACATTGTGCTACTCGAAGAGGTAAATATGCGTGAAAAAGTCCTCGAGGAGATTAGAGAAGTCGAGAGTAATATCAGAGAGGTTAAAGTGCTACTAGCGAGAAAGTATGAAATAGACCCCAAGCTAATTGAGTACTTGAGGGGCCTCGAGAGGGCTCGAGAAAAGCTCAAGAGAGTACTAAATAGCGCTCTAGATGACGATGTTAAGAAGAGAGCTCTAGAAGTACTAGTTGAACTAGAAGAAACAGTGGAGGCTATTAAGAGGAGGCTAGTGCTGTGAGCACGCGGGGGGCTTTAAGAGGAGTAAATTATAATAGCCCTTTAACGAAGTACAGGGCTTCTAGAGTAAAGAGGCTGGCAGAGGCGCTCAGCGAGAGTAGCTTGAGACTAGACGAAGTAGTCTTCGCGGACGCATACTACGCGTTCTACCTACCCGCGCCTGTAGTAGACGAGGAGTCTACTAGTGCGCTGTGTAGAGTACTAGTAGAGTCTGTACTCGCCTCGAGCGTGGGGCAGAGGGTCAGAGCTAAGACTGTTCTAGAGCCTCTTCTAAGCACTATTAGTGCGGCGCTCTTCATCTCAGAGCTCACTAAGCAAGTCTCGCTGAAATCCACGCCGGAGAAGAGCTCGGGGACTAGTACTAGGAGTGTGCAGGAAGCCGTTCAGAGAGCACTTGAATCTACTAGTAGCGAACTTGAGAGAGTAGTGGCTGTTAAGAGAGTTATTGAGGGACTAGAGCCCGGCACTCTCAGCGTGTTTTCTACTGAGGACTACGGCCTAGACCTCCTCAGACTAGCGCGCAACGCAGACGTGGAGGCTATACTGAGGGCTCTCGAGGGGCTCTATGCCTGGGACTTGGGGTCTCGCAGAGACTACGTCGCGTCTAAGAGAGGCGAGAAAATGGGATTTGAACTGGGGTCTGACGTTGAGAGGCTAGCGCCGCGGAGTCTGGCTTACCCCGACGAGCTGTTCTACGTGAGGTTTATTCAGAGGAGACTACTATTGTACACCAAGGTAGTTGCGAGGAGGCCGGGTGAAATCTACGTTCTCGTCGATAAGAGCGGGAGTATGAGTGGCGATAAGATGCTGTGGGCTAGGGCGGTTACACTAGCACTCTACATGCGCGCTCTCAGAGAGCGCCGCGAGTTCTCAGTGAGGTTTTTTGACAGTCAGCCCTACAGCCTACACAGCGTGAAGAAGAGGCCTCGAGTCAGCGAGGTAGTAGCGCTCTTTGAGTACATAGCTAGAGTTAAGAGCAGTGGGGGTACAGACATTACGAGGGCGCTCTTAACAGCGCTACAGGATATCAGCTCGAAGAGGAGTACTGAAAACACAATTATACTCACAACAGACGGCATTGACAGAGTCGCTGAAAAGCCTATTCGCTTAATGCTCGAGAAGACTAGGAGTAGACTAGTCGCCGTGATGATTATGGGTGATAATAGGAGCCTTGAGGCCCTCGCAGACGAGTACTTGAGAGTTGTAAAGCTAGATCAAAGGGATATTCTGAGAGTTATTAGAGCCGTATCAGGGTCTTCATCAGCTGTAATCAACTATGAATAGTTGTAAATACTTGGGCTAGTCGCTTTCTTTAATTACTATAACCTTTACCTTCTCTCTGTGGAGCCTCTTGAGCTTTCCCTGATAATCCTTTGGCGGGTATATCACGTACCTGTCCTTAGCGTACTTGACGACTTTAGCCTCGAAGACGTAAACAACGCTCATACTCTCACCACAATATGATTAGCTGTAAAAAGCTTTTAAATCTGCAAGCAAAATAGCTAATTCGAGCACCTCTCGGTGATACCCAATGAGGGGGTCTATCCGCCAGTCAGCGTGGCGGATCCCTGAGGGAGCACATCATAGAGCGTTGAAGGCTGAGGCAGAGGTAGTTGAGGGTAGCATCAATGATTTGCTATGGGACTTAGCAATCTATAGACATGCTATGCAGAGGGTTGTAGATGCTCTGTGGGACTTGGACAGGGTTCCGAGCAGGTCTCAGGCTCATAGAATGTTCTACAGCATTCTGAGGAGCTATGGTTTCAGAGCTCATGTAGCTAGGAACATCTATGAGTGTGCATTAGCATTAGTTAAAGCTGTTAAGGAGAGTGATGGAGGTAAGCCTACTCTTAGAAAGCTTTCAGCTAGACTAGATTACCAAGACGCTAGGGTGAAGCTAGACAGGGGAGTAGTCAGAATTATTCTGAGGGATAAGTGGTACGCCTTAAAACTCAAGCATAGAAGAGAGTACATAGAGAGGTTCAAGAACCTCAGGTGGAAAGAGGTTCACGTAAAGTACGAGAACGGCAAGATCTACGTGAGCATAGTGTTTGAATTTGTGTACAAGCCCTATGTGCCTAGGGGCATTATTGCCCTAGACACTAACCTTAGAATGATCACAGCTTATGATGGTTCAGAGGTTAGGAGGCATAGGGCAAGGTTTGTAGATGCTCTTAGCAAGAGGAGGAGAGCTGAAGAGCTGCAGAAGAAGTACCCTAAGAGGTGGAGGTACAACGAGAAGATTCTCAGCAGAATCAAAGCCCTTCATAGAAAGGCTAAGAATATTACTGTTGATTGGAGCTGGAAGCTAGCTAAGCAAATAGCTCTAAAAGCCTTGAGGCGTGGATACGCAGTAGCTCTCGAGAATCTCGAGGGTCTTAGAGAAAAGGTGAATAGCAGGTGCGATGAGGTTACCTGGAAGTTCACAATGTTCGCATACAGAAGACTACAGCAATCAGTAATCTCGAAAGCTATTGAATATGGGGTGACTGTAGTAGTTGTCGATCCTAGAAACACTTCAAGCACGTGCCCAAGGTGCGGAGAAAAACTTGTCTACATCTACAGGCTTGCTGTATGTAGGAGATGCGGATTCAAAGCTGATAGAGACTCTGTAGGTGCAGTGAATATATGGCTTAGGGCTCTGCAGGCGTATGCGGGGGTGCCTGGGTCACCCCTAAGCACTCCCGCAGTGAAGGATGAAACCCGACAGAGCGGGG
>JBMSAO010000109.1:0-9387 GCA_049414425.1 Desulfurococcaceae archaeon | reverse complement strand
CAATTGTTTATTACTACTCATAGCCTAGAGCTAGTTAAGATCGCGAGAGAGCTTACTAGTAAGTATGGGCTTGACCTTAGAGTGCTCTATGTCGAGAGAGATCACGAGACTGGACTTGTCGACGTGAGAGCTCTGGAGAGAGTAGACCTCGAAGTACTCGAGAAGCTCGGCTTAGACCCCAGGCTACTACACATATTGTGAGTGACGTTGTGGAGGCGTGTTTATGTCGATAACGCAGCTTAAACCCTGGCAAGAGGCATTTATGAAGATATTAATGAATGTGAAGAGGCTTGATGCGATAATTATTTGTGAAGGTCGCAGTGATTTGGAGGTCTATAAGAGCGTTCTTCGAAAGCTAACTAGTGGAGTGGAGCGTAAAGTCTCCATAGGGTTCACCGACGCTGAGGGCTTAGATAACATCCCAGAGTTAGCCACCGCTATAGCTACTCTCTCTAAGCACTCGAGGAAACTCAAGACTCTGGTTATAGCCATTGATGCGGATGAGTACAGGGCTGAGGATAGAGCTAGTGGGCTAGTTGATAGTTTGAGAGCGCGTGGTATCGTAGTAGAGAGTTTTGAGAAATACGGTCTCTACGACCAAGTCTACGTCGTGAACATTTCATCTAATGGACGGAGTCTTAAAGTGCTAATCTTAGTAAATGGAGACTTCACCATACCTGCGAAGAAGCACGTGTTAGAAGATCACTGCGTTAAACTTCTAGATATCCCGGTTGAAAGGAGCATTGATTCTAGTAAGGAGCTGATCGGAGATATGAGGGCGTGTATTAAGCGTATAGAGGAGCTTCCGAGAAACGTGGTCTGCGAGTACTTTAGACACATATGTAGAGCTCTAGAGCCCTGAACACGCTCGCCTCAGTTTCATACCCCTTTCTAATTACCTCGCTAAGGTTTGAGACCAGCTCTTGGAGAGCTCGGTTAAAGGCGTCTTCTTCATTCTTGTGCTTGCTGTACGGGTGAAGTACCTGCCCCATTAGTATATTGAGGAGCTTGTCGAGATAGTGGTGTAAAATGTAGTAACATAGACTCTTTTCATCAAACCTCTCGAGAACTAGGCGGGCTTGAGAGAACAGAGTACTACATGATATCCTGCCAGCGTCGTGACCTCTCTCACTGGGTGCATTATATATGACTAAGCTACCGCCAAGTAAAGAGGCCGGGATTAATAGTTGCGAGGAGTCCTTCTCATCAACGTCTGTCTCCAATGATTTATCGATAAGCTCGTCGATCTCTCTATTGTAGAAGCCACAAATCCTAGAACCAATGACTACGTGAGTCTCGTGCGACGGCGTAACTCACACTCATAGCTCTACATTCTAGCCCATTACGTTATTATAGCTTATAAAAAACACGACGATAACGAGGACTTCTAGTTATAAAGCCACTTGATTTTAACACAAAGCATCTATATGGGGTTTAACATATTATTCTATCCTTGGAGAGTAAAGTCTTGGTGCATTAGTCGTAGTGTGTATTGTGGTGTGTTAATGGCTGAGTTCAAGGTCTTCCCCGAGGAGATAGTAGTAGAGAACTTTAAGAGCGTAAAGAATGTTACCCTGCGCTTAAAGCCCGGAGTAAACCTACTCGTGGGGCCCAATCTAGCTGGAAAAACCAATATGCTAGAAGCCATTTACTTCCTCTCGAGGGTCCTGTCTAGGAGAGAGCTATTTAAGATACCGTACATGCCTCATGCATACTACTCGTGAAGCCCAGAAGACCTACATAGCCCTCGGAGTGAAGTTCGGGCTAAGAAGCGATAGGTCAACTGTAGAGCCCGTCCACCTAGAAGTCGACTGGGGCACAGCGAAGTGGGATGTACAAGGAAACACCATGAGAGTGTATTTGAACAGGAGATATTTGGGTGATTACGTAAATTGTGTAGAGAAAGCGTTAAGGGAAGAGAAAGTAAAAATGGTGAAGGCAGGGCCTTTTAAGACTGCTAGTGAAGAGCTTCAGTACCTACTCAAGAGGATTAGAGAACACATCGATAAAGGGGGCGAATATGCACATCTTTTCACAATAGTGTCCAGGCATGAAGAACCAGTAATATGGGGTCTATTTCGAGGTATGATAGGGCTAACTGTATATGAGTACTCTGAGCGAGAACGGGAGTTTTATCTCATTCGAACATTATTCCGAGTAGGCGTAATTGACGAATCCCGCGAAGAGATAGTATCAGGTAGACCCATTATTCCCGCTTTATTCGTGTGGCAGGTCGCTGATGCTAATGATTTTAAGGGTTACATCCCTGAAATCGAGTGGCTTGATCTAGTGGAACTACCTGTAGTAATATTAAGCCTATTTGAGAACTGCGTTTTACTCAAACACCCAGACGTATCGTCTATAAGTGAGCCTCAAGTGTTTAGTGGTGATGATCGATTAGACACTAGGGCTAGGAACTTACCCAGCTACTCTATAGACTTACAGCTGAGAAGCGCGTTAGGGTAGTTGAAGAGGCTGTTAGAAAGGTTTTTGGCGATTTATCGATAGAGCCGAGGAGCGTCGCGAACAGAGTTTTCTTTGTGGTAAAAGAGAAAGGCGTAGAGTTACCCCCTCCAAATATTGCTGATGGCGTTATTAAAGTGCTGGCTATTAGTGTGGCTGTTGAGCTGAAGCCGTTTATTCTACTCGTAGACGAAGTAGAGAATAGCCTTTACATCAAGGCGCTCGAGCATATCTTTGACTTGTTGAATAGCCTAGAGATCCCAGTAGTACTAGCCACGCACTCACCTATACTCGTAGACTTAGCCAACCCTGAGAGGACAATTGTGGTCTGCAGGGGTGATGACGGGTCTACTAAGCTCGAGTGCTTCGAGAACCCCGAGGAGTTGAAGAGCAAGCTATCAGAGCTCGGCGTTGCGTTTTCTGACTACATATTCTACGAGAAGACGAGAGGGTAGTGTTTAAACACTAACGCTGGGATCGCGTGGTGATACTTGAAGAGAATTATTAAAGTAGAAGATGAACATGGCGTGGGCTTTCACAGAGAGCTCTTAGAGAAGCTTAGAGAAAGAGGAGTACTGAGTGGTAGCTTTCACAACCCACTAATTGAGAGGCTCGACGCTGGTAAGTGTAATCCTAAACTGGCTAGAACGATCTTGTCTCGACTACTAAGGGTAGATAGCCTCAAAGTACTCTTCGTAATCGACTCAGAAGGCAAAACGAATGTAGCATACAACGATATATTTAAACACTTCGAGAAGAGGTCGGGAGCTAGGAGGCTCAACGTTGAAGTTGTAGTTGTAGAGCCTAGGCACGAAGCGTGGCTGTGTATTGGACTAGGAGGGAAGAGAGAAAAGTGTCGAAGCAAACCAGAAGAGGTCATTAGTCGCATTAAAAATGAGCTCTATGAAAAGAGGAGGCTTAGTGACTGGGCTCGAGACGTCGAGATCGAGTATCTCCTAAACGAGAGCGACTTTAAGGAGTATATACAGAAGGTGAAGTGGCTTCTAGGAGACTACTAGCGCGAGAAAACCGCTTTGTACCATGCACGAATTAAACTGTGTTGATCTGTCTTGTGGGAGGTCTTCGCCACACCATCATGTCACTTAGCCTGACAAATTCTCGCACGTCTACCACGATTAGTCTCCGAAATACGATAAATTGACCTCCTTGATGAGCGAGCCTCGACTCTTGATATCGTAGACTTGTAGCTTAGCTTTCCACATCATCGTTGAGCTACCATCCTTCTATAGCCTTTAGCGCTTTTCTAGAGCTCGTAGTGGGCAGGGGGCTTATAGATCTATATAGAGACTCTTGGGAGGTTCTCACTACTCTTGGAGAGCTCTTCTGGGGCTACAAGAAGGGTGCTCGCTCAGGCAAAGAGGCGGTCGTATTAGCTGCGTGGAGTGATTGCCTAGAGAGCTTGAAGAGCGAGGATGATTGGAGACTAGCTGGGCAGATATTTGACGAGTCTAAACGCGTGAGAGGAGAGCTTGTTGAGAACGCGCGACAAGTACTGTGCGTACTGCTAAGTCGTAGAGGAGTTGACGCGTACTCGAGGAGAAAGTTCCACAGGCTCTTCAGCGAGAAGACCATATGGGCGCTTCAGAAGGCACTTAATTGTCTCTAAACTCGTTGAGACAGATATATTTAACCCTCACAGACATGTTCAACTGAAGAATTCAATGGAAACTTCCATGATACACGGCAACGCCCCTTAGTGCCAAAACACGCTGAGATAAGACGTGCAAAAACGCTCTGTACATAAAGTTGCTCAGAGTACCTTCTTTAACTCTTCTTCGTACTTTTTCTTTAATTCTTCGTATTTCTCCTTCGAAATTCTTCCATAATTATATTCTCTTTCAAGAACCTTTAACTCCTCTATTATTTTCTGAGCCTCTCTAAACCTCCTCAGCGCATCATCCAGTATTGCCTTCACGTGTAGCGGGTCTAAAACACCATACATGGCTATTGGTGCCAGGTAGTGACCGGGTACACTAATTAAAATGTCTCCGTAATTTAATACTCTGCCTATAACTCCCTGTCTAACTGCTACAGTTGTAATCCACTCGTTTTTTATCTCGAAAACTCTCCTCGCAATAACTCCGTATTTCACGTATACTCTACGACTAGAAATAAAGTACTCAGCGCCCACAAATGCGAGAACATATCTGAGGATTACTGTAATTCCTATTACAATAAATAAAATAAATAATATTCCCATTACAGGCATAGCCCTGAAGAGTAACAGTATTAAGATAACCCCTAAGAGTAACAGTATTAAGCCGAAAATAAACGGTACTAATATAGACTTTATGCTTCTACGTCCATACCAGTAAGGTCTCTCACCCTCCATTAAAACTAGGCCACTTGGCACCTTCACAGACATATCACAATCCCGCTACACTTCTCTCAAGAACATATCTTTAAGCGTAAAAGCTTATAATTAAGATTTTTCTTTTCTTTTGCTTATCTACTAGCTGTTATTAAGCAGAGCTCTGAAATCCTATTCTCAAAGAGCAATTTTATTTCAGTGGGACAGCCACGTATTTTCAACTACGCGCTTTACCTCCTACAGTTTTCTCCAGGAGATTAATTGCAGAATATTTTTCAACCCTGCGAGTTTAAACCTGTAAGATGTAAAATGTATTAACTACCCGCTCCACTCCTCTTCCAATACTTATTAGCTTTAATGTACAGGTGTGATCTAGTGGGTGGTCTTGGTGAACTACTGGATTATCCCCATATCCGAGGAGAACTGGCTGGTTGTCAAGGAGACTAATATATATGGTGCTCCAGAGGCTACTCGCGGTAGGCACATACAGGAGCTCGTGAAGCCCGGCGACGTGCTCGTATTCTACGTGACTAAGAGGGGATCGAGGAGGCTCGGGGGCAAGTTCGTGGGCGCGTACAGAGTTGTCTCAGAGTGGTTCAGGGAGAATAAGCCGCTGTGGCCTGATGAGGCCCGAGAGGGCAGAGTCAAGTACCCGTGGAGAATGAGACTAGAGCCTTTAAAGCTCGGAGTAGCAGACTACAGCGAGCTAGCACCCAGACTAAGCTTCGTAGTAGACAAGAAGAGGCCGGGAGCACCACTAATAGGGACACCAGGAAACTACAAGAGACCAATACCAAGACAGGACGCGGAGTTAATAATAAACAGTCTTAAATGAATGCTTTTTAGTTCTTTCACAGTACTCTAAATACGTCTTCTCGCTGCAAGAGCTGTAGTATTTCACTCTTTCTCCTCTCGGAAGCAAGTTCATGTGCCCTCTTGAGCTTTCTATCCACTACGTGAAGAGGCCACGGCAGAGACTGCGTCCATGCTGTTGAGACATTATTAAGTGCTACCAGCGAAGCTGTGTAGTCGATAATCTTCTCCTCTAGTTGAGGACTACCTATATATCGCTCGCCTTGCAGAATAGTAAGTAAAATAGGCCTTATTGTAAGCTCAAATTTGAGCCTCTCTGGCGGCTCAACTGTAGACATAATATATCTCGAAACCTTAAACTTTACATGACTCAGTCTATCTTCAACATTCTTGTACAGCGGTATGTAAATCCATGGTTCAGGGTTAACTATAATGTCTCGTCTTTGACCCTTGGATATGATTTTTAAGATCCTCGAATAGTTATGCGTTCTTGTCACACCTATAATAATATTATTATGTAATATTGACTCTACTGACTCAGGTTTTAAGTAATTTAGAATACTTGCCTCAGGTCTCGCTCTATTTACATATATCAAAATAGTGGAGTCTCTTAAATCACGTTGATTAACGAGAGAGTCTAGGATCTTCGCAATAACTGCGTCCTCGCCTTCATCGCTTGGGTAGGTGTGATGCATTATTTTGAACGTTCCATTCATTAAATTTATCATAGTTACTGCACAGGCTACTCTGTAGGATCCTTTTTCCATACCAATGACCGTAGCATCTACGCCTACAACGACGTTTACGCGATGTTTCCTCTTATCCTTATCCCAAATTTCTAGGGGTTTTAGTATATGCGATAATTCACCAAGAACAAATATGGCGAAGCTTCTTAATACAGTATGTATTTTATAGGGAAGCCTTTCTTCTCCATCAACACGAGACAGATATCTGCAGAATATTCCCCGTGATGTTGCTTTGTATTCTATCTCTCGCTTGATCTCTTCATCTTCGTTTTTATCAATATGTAACGGGCCAATAACAAAAAGACCTTTATAGGGCTTTTCACAGCTCTTTAATTCATTGATAGTATCTAGGAAGGCTTTCTCTAGAGATGAGCGATCTGGAAACTCTCTAAATTCCACTTCTACTTCGTAGCTTTTCAATTTTTCGAGTTGTTTTTTAGCGAGATCGCTTAATTTACCTATGCTATTGACGAGAATTCTTATCTGTTTCCCGTGTCGCTTCATTTTATCTTCGTGATCCCATCGATTAGGTTGTAGCGAGCTTTTTTCACCACCTTGAGACTCTATATAAGACAACTTCGCCTTTCCAACGCTAAGTACTTCGCGAGGCTCTCGCTCTAGAGTAATATGTAGTTCTCCCACACGTAACTCGCCGTTGCTAACGAGGGTATCCACGAAGTCTTGTATTTCTTCATACCTCTTTGCTGGAGAAATACGTAAGTTCTCAGTAATAGACTCGAGCTCCTCTGGGAGTATTCTTTTAATATTATCTAGTGAGGCAACTGGAGTCAATATTAACTTTGGCAGAAATAAGACCTCAATGCTTTTTTCTAAGTCTCTGAATAAATAACCTTGTTCATGTAGTTCTCTTTTGAGTCTTGCGCTTCGAGGAACTAATGCGTACTCAAATAGGTCTTTCACGCCGAAGTCGAGCGATCTAAAAGTCTCATCTAATCGACCAGTGTCAACCAAGTATTCTATCAATGATCGAGAATGCTTTAGAAGCTCTTCACTGTATCCTCTCCTCACGAGATTGTCTACACGAATACTATCTTCAACGTAGAATGAGATAGTTGTTCCTATTATCTTTAACCAGCTGACGATTGGGGTGTTCTCACTAATTACGCCCATTGATTCTAATTCTTGAATGCTTTTGGTAAACTCTAGTTTTCTCGAGGCATCTATAAATAAGTACGTTGCATTTTCCATTTTATCAATGTTTGTAGTGAGTGCTTTGTATACATTCAAAACTTGTTTACTACTATACACTACTTTACTGGGGTCAAATAATTTTGAAGACGCACCACGCCTATAGCCACGTTTGTATAAATATCTACGTAGCGCGATGTAGCCAGCCCAGTCAATTAAATACTCAACGTTGGGGATTTCGCTTTTCCGCTTTGTCTCATATTCAACCTTTAACTCCTCGAGCCTGTTAGATACTGCATCAACACCGCCTAACACGTGAACTACATATTTAGTCGAATAAAGGTCTCTTTGAGGTTTCGAATAAAGTAGGTCATTCTTTGATAATAACCCGATTAGCTTATCCAAGTTGACCTCACTAACTCTAATGACAGTAATGTCTTTGTTTTCATATCCAACTATAAGTGGGTAAGCCATCAAAATATATCGTTCATAAGCCATAATAAAGCCTCCTTTATTCCATTAAAACTTCGAAGTTATAAAAGAAATTTCTACATCTATCCACGTATATTTTCTGAACGCCGTTTTCTTGGAATAGACATAGCCCCATTGGTGTTATAGTCAGTAGCCCCTCTAGCACTACGGCCTCTTTATTTTGCAACTCCTGCTTCTTCACGGGTATACCAGGCTCAATGGTGTGATCCAACATGTTTATAGTTTTTAGGGGTGGGGCAAACCACATATCGCTAGCGTATATTGGTTCGATCCACTTAATTCTACTCAATCGATCAAAACACTCGTCGAAGATTTCCCCGACGCGATCGATCAGTTCATCCAGATTTTTCTCTACACTATTCACGCTCATCCACATACTAATGATACTACTGATTGGTGGAGACTTAGTGCTGTACTTAATATTTTCTAGTTTCATTTTGTTTAATTTGATTAAATGCTTAACACACGTTCTTTCTAGTAATTCAATCTGCTCGTTCTCTAGTGATCTATCGAGGCGAAAAACCCCTATAATTCTAGCATATAGTGGTGCTTGAGCCCAGATTAATCCAGCTGTATTGTAGTATAAAGAGTAGCTTCCGAATTTAATGTAGACTATTTTCTCGCTCGGTATCTCGTAGAGTAATGCATAGACAGCTACACAAGAGTTCTTTTTCCGGCTTCTTGGAAACTCCTGAGTTGAATACTTTAAAGTCACTTTATAGGGTTTATCTATTTCTAGTCTTTTAAGCCCCCAGTAAATGGTAGGAACAAAGTCTTCTACTCCGCCAAAGAGCCAGTAAAGTGGAGCCTCGAACTCTATTCTCGCCGACAATCATTACACCGCTTTACAGTCGAGTAATTTACGGTATGTTTCTTTAAGATCTCTTCAACGGGACCTGCGTAGTTCATCGATGATCACTCTCTCCACGTAGTCCAAGATTTCATCGGCTAATCGCTCCTTCTCCCCCGTATTTATTGGTATTTTAAACTAAAGAAGTCTCATAATAGTGCATCTTTCAGCTTAACTCTGTCTTCATCGCTTATTTCACGTATTTGTCTACCAGCAGTTTGCCGAGAACGACAACGTGGCTCTTCAACTCGAGTTTACCGGGGTGGGAGCCTAGAGCTCTATATAAGTTTACAATCCGCCTTATCATAGCAAGTAAGTCTAGCACTCTACATTCTCCTATTGAGTAGCCCATTACGAGCATTCCAGTAGCTTTTTTTTCAAGCCCGGGTACTGCCTCCCTCTCTCTGCCTTTCTCAAGTAGCATACTTAATTACTATGTAATATGTAAATAGAGATTTCAGCAAAGTCTACATAATTATCTACGGATAAAAGCGTAAAGTACTACCAAGTAGAAGAAGTAACATACGCGACTAGTGGAGAAC
>JBMSAO010000108.1:0-8848 GCA_049414425.1 Desulfurococcaceae archaeon | reverse complement strand
TCGGTTCCAACTATATGTATTGGAAGCGGCCTCCACTGCGACGGCCAAGTACTCGTTTTGCACGACGTGCTCGGTTTAACCGAGACCCCGCCCCCCTTCGCAAAGGTCTACGTGGACTTGAAGAGCATTATAGTGAGCGCTGTGAAGAAGTACGTAGAGGAGGTTAAGAGCGGCGCCTTCCCCGCGCGAGAGCACTACTTCTACTCTACTCGCTCTTCTTGAGCTTAATTCTCACGCCGAGGACTACTATATCCCTGTTAAACACCACTACCGTCAGCGCTACGAGGACAAGGCACGTCAAGACAGCACTGCCCACTCCCACTAGGGCGTAAATAGGCCTATCTGCGAGTAGTGAGGCCGCGTAGAGAGAGGGCAGAGCCACGACTAGTACACCCGAGATAACGCTCAGCGCGTAGCTCAGCTCGAACCCGAGGAACATAACGGCGAATCCGAGCCCCATGTAGATCAGCACTACTGGGGATATCAGTACACCAGCGGTCCTCTCATCCGATACTAGGCTACCTAGTAGTATGCCGAGAGAGCCTGAACTAAACAGCCCCAGTACTAGTGAGAGAACTGTGGGCACCACTACTCCAGTCACGAGGTCGATTCCGCTCACCTCAGCCCCCACCGGCGCGGGGACGTCTGCTAGGCGGTTACCGCTCCCCTGTGGAGGTGGAAGTAGCACTAGTGGTATTAGTAGCCCGGCGAAGTAGGCGGCGGCGAATATAATAGAGGCTACTGAGGCTCCAATAATCTTCGCCAATACAACTCTACTCCTCTTAATAGGCTGCGAGAGCAGCATTTCAAAGGCCTTCTCCGCTTTCTCGAATGCAACTAGCTGTGTAGCGTAGCCCGCGTTAGTCCCAATAATTATTCCAATGAGCATTGGGAGCGCGGAGATTATATTCGAGATGAAGACAAAGCCCTGACTACTAAACTCCCTCTCGTAGTACACAACACTACTAGTAACTAGCACTCTAGTACTGGGTGGTAGTGTCACATTGTACACTCTACTGTAAGCTACTGGTAGTAGTTGCTCAACTAGGGCTCTCACAGTGTCTAGTACTAGTAGTCTGCTCTGAGCGCTCATTAAGCTCACCGAGTAGACTTTAACAGAGCCCCTGAGCTCCACGCGACCCGACTCTACAAGCTCCTCGATATTACTCGGTATTACAACGCCCACGCCGAGCTCTTCAACGGCTTCTCCGAGCGAGTTGTAGAGCTTTATGCGGCCTCCAGTAGTCCCGTTTAGCAAGTACAGTAGCTCATCTACGAGTCTAGTCCTGTTAGCCACTACTACTCCAATACTAATTCTACCAGCCTCCGTTACAGCCTGCTCTACTCCAGCTCTCATAATGCCGAACACTACACTGTACATTACTACTATGAGTACTAGTGAGAATATGAAAGCGGGGTTTTTCATAAAGGCCTTTACTTCTCTCTTAACTAGAACACCGAGAACCACTACTAGCCACCACTAGTAGTCTTAAGCTTCACAAAGACCTCTTCGAGATTACTAGCAGTGAGTTTCTTCTTGAGCTCGCCCGGAGAGCCCTCTCCTATTAGCCTGCCCCTGTAGAGCATTCCCACTCTGTGAGCGAGGTACTCTACTTCCAGCATGTTGTGACTACTGAGTAGGACTGTGACGCCTAGTTCTCTATTATACTTCTTCACGAGATCTCTCACCTGGAGACTCCTCTCTACATCTAGGCCGGCTGTGGGCTCATCTAGAATTAGTAGCCTGGGCCTAGAGGCCAGTACAGCGCTTAGTGCTAGTAGCCTCTTCATACCCTTACTGTACGTTCTAACAGGCCTCTTCAAGCCCCCTTCTAGACTAGAGATCTCAATAGCCTCGCTCACGGCCTCCTCGAGCCTCCTACCAGTAAATCTCAGGCTGAGCATAAATCTAATGAAGTCCAGGCCCGTTAAGTCCCTGTACGCGCCGGCCTCTTCCGGGAGGTATGCTAGTAGAGACCTCGCTTTCAGGGGCTCTCTAGCTACGTCTACGCCGAATACCCTCAGAGCCCCCCTCGTGGGCTTGATCAGCGTGGCTATAATTCTCAGCGTAGTTGTCTTGCCGCCGCCATTAGGGCCTATTAGAGCATATATCTCACCGGGGTAGACGTTGAAGCTGAGCTCTCTAACCCCCACGACGCCGCCACTGTAGATTTTAGTGAGATTAGACACTTCCACCGCGTGCACACTACTCAATACTAGCACACCTAGCCTAGTGTACTAGTTGTTTAGAGCTCCAGGTAATAAGTCTTAGAGCAGTTTACGAGGCCAAGTACGCGCCCAGTACTCTGCCGAGCAGGTAGAGTAGTAGTGAGACTCCGAGTAGTAGTCCACTAGTCTCAGCTACTTCTCTCTTAAGGCTCTTCTCTCCGAGAATGGCTGTGTAGAGAGCCATGTAGAGAGATATGGCTACAGCAGTAGAGATCATTACGGCGAACGCGTAGAGGGGACTACTTAGTAGGAAGTAGGGTAGTGAGAGGAGTAGCGTGACGACTACGTAGGCCGCTCCCGTGAACGCGGCGGCCACTAGAGGCCTCTCGGCGCGAGCACTCTTCGCCTGAATATACGCAGCCACGGTCATTGATATCGAGGCCGAGAAGCCGGCTAGTAGGCCCGTGAGCCCCGCTACTAGTGTACTCGCGAAAGCCCCCAGAGACCCCGCGTAAATACCAGTCAACTCGACTAGGGCGTCTGAGACCCCCAGGGCTATTGAGCCCAAGTACTTAACTCTACTCTCACTCACACTACTCGCAAAGCTCTCTTCGTGCACTAGCTCCTCTCTAACAATACCCTCTAGCTCCTCGGCGAGGTCTCGCCTCAGCTCTACTAGTCTAGAGTACTCTAGAACAGCTCTCTTCTCGCTCCTCTCTAGTAGTTTCAGTGTAAAAGTAACTCCGAACACTAGTACTAGGAGAGAGTAGAGTACAGTAGTGGGCAGAACTGACCTAGTGGCGCAGTCTCCGCCGAGCCTCCTCCAGAACAAGTAGTGCCTGTACTCCTCACTAGCACTCTTCTCGAAGACCTCTCTGTACCTCTTTGGAAGCAGCGGGCTCCTCGAGAGCGCCCTGTAAGCACTAAAAGCCCTGTACTCCTCTCTGCAGAAGTAGTCTGGAGTGTACTCCACTCTAACAGCCCCTCAACACTCTACTAGACGTAGAGCTCGGAGCACTAGTAGATTTAAGTACACGGCTGTTATATTTTACTGTGAGTGATGAAGTGAGGCTGAGCGCGGACTCCGTGAAGAAGAAACCCCCGCTGACTAGTCGCGGGAGGAGCTAAGTGTACTCTGTCTTCTGAGTTCCAGCTGTGTACTCTCCGAGCCCGTACCTCCTCATAGTAATGTACACTCTGGCGCTGAGACCTATGGACGCGGCGCCGAGAGCTAATGCCACTACTACTAGTATTCTCGTGAACTCGTAATTCGACTCTAAACTCCTAATTCTAGAAGACTGCTTCTCCAGCTCAATACTTAGAGTGTTCTTGAGGTCTAGTATCTTAGAGTCCAGCTTACCGGTCTCTACGTTTAAATTGCTTCTCAGTCTACTCAACTCGCTCCTCGTCTCATTCAACTCGGCGCTGAGAGCTCTAGTGAGCTCTTCGAGACTCGTAATTGAAGTGTCTAACCTGTAAGCTAACTCCCGGAGAGCGCTGTTCAAGAGAGTATTATTCGCCCGGACTTCTGACCCGAGCCTCTCCAGCGAGTTCACCAGGTCTCTAATAGCGTCTCTGAGCGAGCTGAGCTCTACTGCGAGTTTGCTTATAGACTCGTTTAGTAGTAGTATGTCGTCCGTTGTAGCCACGCCCCAAGTCACGTTGAACGAGGCGTAGGCGACTACTACCGGCTGGGAGGGGAAGAATACTTGTCTAGCACTGTTTGCTTCGCGGTAGTAGCCAATATAGGTGAGCGTGAAGCCGTATACTCCGGGACTCACACCCGTGGGCACTGTGGCCGCGACTCCAACTAGCTCTCCACTCTTACTAGTAAATAGTAGTGACTCTACTACTACGTCGTTGAATTTCAGAGTGTAGACTTGATAGGGCCCGAGCCCCACGCCAGTGATATTTACCCTCGAGCCGGCTGGCCCAGTGCTCGGCGAGACTGTTATGAGGGGTCTTGTCACAGTAAACGAGGTGTACGCCACGCGGCCACTAGTGTCTCTGACTATTACAGCGCGGAGGCCGGGCTCTAACTCAGGCACGGCAACGAGCGCCCAGAAACACCCCGCGGCGTCACTTCTCTCCTCCCCTACTAGTACGTGCTCGAAGTATATTGCTACAGAGGTTTGTCTAGCAAGTCCGCAGCCAAAGACCTCGACTAGCACTCCCGGCGGCCCCTCTGAGGGGTACACGTTAACAGTAGCCTGCCCACTCGCGGTGTTAACTAGTAGTAGGAGACTAGGCACTAGTAGTAATAGCAGTGCAAATCTTGAAATTAGACTTGAACGCATAACCCACATTCACCAACGTGACTATTACATTATTCTATCAATAAGTATATAAGCGTTATAGTCAGATAGTCAGTGGCTTGATCACAGGCTCTCGGAGCGCAGCGATCTAGAGCTCGCGGAGTAATCAGTTCAAGTAACCCGGCTGTCAGCCCTCTACACTACTATCTCCTCTCCTGGGTGCGCGAAGTAGACGTCTACGCTCACGTGTCTGTGGGCTCTCAGTGGCGGCTTCTCGGAGTAGTAGTGCACTAGTACCAGCTTCTCTACACCCGCCTCTAGCGCTATCCTCAGAGCATCGTCTACTGTGCTGTGTCCGTATAAGTGCGCTGCGAGGTCGTAGCCCGAGGCCTCGTGTACTAGTACACGGCACTTCTCAGCTAGTTTAACTACACTAGTACACGGCGCTGTGTCACCACTATAAACTAAGCACGAGCCCCCCACTTCTACTCTAACTGCCAGTGCCGGCTGAGTGTGACAGGACTCCGCGAAGAGCAAGTTGAAGTCCCCCGCTCTCAGCGCGTCGCCGGGCCTCACACCTACTAGTGTAGCCGTGCTCTCGTAGTCTACTCCCACTAGTCTGAGCAGGCTCCTAGTGCTCTCTAAGTGCTCGTGGTGAACGAGTACTCTTAGCCCTGTCTTCTCGTAGTTCTCAGCGAGCATTACTAGCGTGGGCAGGCCCAGCACGTGGTCTCCGTGCATGTGCGTTACTACTACAGCCTCCAGGTCTCTCACTCTGAACCCGTGCTCGTAGAGAGCTCTCGCAACCCCCTCGCCGGCGTCTAGTAGTAGAGGCCTCCTCCCAGGCGGAACTACTAGTATGGAGGTGTGCCCGAGTCTGGGGTCTGAGACCCAGCCGCCGACACCGAGAACTAGAAGTCTCAGAGACACCTAGACACCACTACTACGCATAGTGAGTGCTAGTAGTCTTAAAGTCCAGGACTATTCTAGTCTGCGAGGTGATCTGGAGTCGTCTAGGTCGTAGCTAGGTTAGTACTCTCCTCCACGCTCTGAAAGCCTCGTAGTAGAATAGCGTGCTGGCTACGAGTGACACTACTAGTGCGAGGAGCCTCTCGCCTGTCAGCCCGCGAGTGAGCGTGTAAATCAGCACTCCAGTGAACACTCCGCTGAAGAAGAGCCCGTATACTAGTAGCCTCGGCACTAGCAGTCTACCTAGTAGCACGTAGCCCTCTAGTTTAACTGGTTTTTTGACTACGTAGCCGCTGGAGCTCCTGGTCACGTAGCCCAGCTCCTCGAGGCGCTTTAAACTGTAGTGTACAGTACTCGGGGAGAGCCTCAAGTCCCTGGCAATTTCGCGGACACTCACGTCACCGCCGTGTGTTAGTATGTACAAGTATATTCTCAGCTGAGTCTCGGTGAGCTCTCTACTACTCAAGAGTAGACACCACTAGCATCTACTCTCGCAAATTGTTCAATATAACCCTGCTAGGCGTACAGGTCCCTGGACACCTGTGTTTAGACATTAGTGTTTTAAGAAACTACGAGTAGACGCTTAACTGGAGGAGGTGAGTTTTGTGAATAAGACCACACTAATAGCTATTGGCCTACTAGTCTTCGTGGTGGGATCGGCCACATCAGTACTTCTCCTCCACTACTCCACTCCGAGTGAGAGGGGGAGAGAGCCGCTTAGAGAAAAGCCAGTTGTAGTCGAGGGGCCTAAGACGCCGCTTAGCGGAGTAGTACTGAGTACTCAGCAAGTAGAAGCGTACAGAGACCTACTAGAGAAAATAGCTACCCAGGCGAGATCTCTACAAGTACTTGTACCCGAAGCACCACTAATATTACCAGCACTAGTAGCAGAAAGCAGCTCCTCGGCTACTCCACTTGCTACTCGACTCGGCCAGCTAGAGCACTCTGCAACAAACGTGCAAGTCGCTGGTATTGACGAGGATGACGTGGTCAAGACAAACGGCTACTTAATAGTGGTAGCGCGAGAAGACGGCGTGGCCATAATAGACGCTGTTGGGGAGAGAGTGCTAAGCTACATTAAAACTACTAGCGTTGAGGGGCTGTACTTGCAGGGCAACACACTAGTAGTTATAAGAGCAGATCTGAGCCTCGGAGTCACTATTGCAGTTAACGAGTCACTACAGTACACTGTGGAGTACCCACTTGTAGACGTACTAGTCTACGACTTGACGCAGCCCAGTAGTCCCAGACTACTCTACCATGTAAACGTCACGTGTGTATTCGGGGGCTCTAGGCTCGTGGAGAACTACCTCTACGTAGTGGGCTACGTGGAGTCATTTAGGTACACTAGCGACGCTGTAGCGCCACTTATTCCACTAGTTAACGAGAGGCCTATTCCGAGAGAGAGCATTGTCGAGACGGGGAGCTACGCGTCTTACGTTGTAGTCTTAGCTCTGGACATCTCGAGTGGAGAGTACACTGTTAAAGCCTACACTGGGGGTAGAGTTGAGTGGATTTACATGGTGCGGGATAAGCTCTACGTGGCGTGGAGCGGCGGCCCCGATTTCGTGTACTACAAAGCCCTCCTCAAGATTCTCGAGTACTTAGAGTCCACAGAGGTAATACCTAGCTCTAAGTACGAGGAGTTGAAGTCGCTTCTCGAGCAGAGGGCTTTTGGCAGAGTACTAGACGAGCTCAATAAAATAGCAGAGGAGCTGAGAGACTGGAAGCCTATCATTAGAGAATTGAATATTACTGACGAGACGTTCTTCCTAGTCTTAACTGTAAGCGGCCTCGAGGTGAGTGAGCAGGGGTCTTTCAGCGTTCCCGGTCTAGTACTAGATCAGTTCGCCGTAGAGGAGCTTCGCGGCGAGCACGGGAGATTTCTAGTAGTGGCTACAACTGTGCACAACTACTCTCTGGAATTTATGCCTGGCTGTTTCAATGTGCCCTTACCGGAGCCTATAATTATAGTAGAAGACAACTCCACGACTACTGTGACCTATACAACTACTAGTGAACGAAGATGTACTTTCGACCGGTTCTGGCTACTCTGGTTCTGGCTACCACCGCCCTCCTCCACCTTTAATGCTGTGTACATTGTAGACGAGAATCTCAATATGGTTTCGAGGCTGGAGGGCCTGGCCGCCGGTGAGAGAGTCTACGCGGCTAGACTAATTAAGAATATTCTCTACCTAGTAACCTTTAGAATAGTCGACCCGCTCTTCGCAATAGACCTCTCAGATCCCTATGACCCGCGCGTACTGGGGTACTTGAAGATACCTGGTTTTAGCGAGTACTTGCACCCTCTCTCAGAGAACCTACTACTCGGTGTTGGGCTATCGGGATGGTACCTCAAAATCAGTTTATTCAACGTCACAGACCCAACTAACATGAGTGAAGTAGTAAAACTCCGCTTCCCCAAGTACTTGTGGTCTGAAGTGCTCGTTAACCACAGGGCGTTCATGATAGACACTAGGCACAGTGTAGTAGTAATACCAGTAATCACTTGGTTCACGTGGGGCTCGGTGCCGGCATCAGGAGGCTTTCTAGTAATTAGGTACAGCGTTGAAAACGCGTCTCTCCAAGTACTCGCCGTAATCGACCTTGAAGGAGCTATGAGAGCGCTGCGTATTAGTGACAAGCTGTACTTAGTGGGCTACAGTAGAGTACTAGTCTACAAGCTACCAGAACTAGAGCTCGCTGGAGAAATCGAGTACTAGCTTTCTCGCTTTTTTACTCCGAGGCTTTTCCTCTTGAAACTCCTTTAAGCCCCTACTGCAGTGAAGAGTATTGAGTGGTGTTTTGAGGCTTGTACGAGGACTTGAAGGAGAAGATAGTTGAGGTCTTAGCGTACTTGGACTCCAGGGGTCTCAACTATGGGAGGTCTGGTAATGTCAGTGTGCGCGCTAGTAGCGAGCACGTGGTCATTACTCCAAGTGGGAGAGTTAAGGCTAGGCTGAGTCCCGGAGACCTAGTAGTCGTGGACTTCACTGGCAGTGTAGTTGAGGGGGTCTTAAAGCCCAGCTCTGAGCTCCCACTGCACTTAGCTATATACAGCGCCTACGACTACGTGAACGCAGTTATACACGCGCACAGTATTTACACTAGTGTACTCAGCGTTGTGAGAGAGCATCTACCACCAATACTAGAGGAAATGGTTCTCTACATGGGGGGAGATGTGAGAGTAGCTGACTACGCGCCCTTCGGCACGAGAGAGCTCGCGGAGAGCGCTGTAGAGGCTCTGCGCGGCAGAAAAGCCGCTATACTCGCTAATCACGGCGTAGTGGCGGTCGGCGTGAACCTCGACGATGCACTAGAAGTACTAGAGCTAGTTGAGAGAGCGGCGCAAGTATACGTGTTCTCCAGGCTACTAGGCAGAGTAACGACGATTCCACCAGCAGTCGCTGAGCGGCAGAGAAAGCTCTTCCTCGAGAAGTTAAAGCCCAGCGGGC
>JBMSAO010000107.1:0-8537 GCA_049414425.1 Desulfurococcaceae archaeon | reverse complement strand
CGACGCTCATAAAAATTGGCTACTTCTGGGGAATTCTAGTGCTACTAATATCACTAGTAGTAATCGGAGTAGTAGTAGCAAATGCTCTCCCTGATGACCTAATCCCAGTATTAATCGTGTGTGCAATACTGATTCTCCTCGGCCTGATTCTCGTCGGCTACGTGGGCTTACTAGTACTAGTCTACAAGTTCCACAAGCTCGAGAGGATAGGCCTCTATGACACAGTATTCATACTGCTAATACTCGCCCCCGCCGGATTCTTCGTATTTGAAGAGCTTGTACCCTACGCGGAATACATTGATACTGTAGTAAGTAGTGTAATTAGTCTAGTAGCGTGGATTCTGCTCTACGTAGCACTCGGAAAGAGTATTAGGAGGGCTCAGCAAGCCCCGCCAACACCACCACAGCCAACAGCACCGCCGGTGTAGACTCTTAAAGAATTTAGTTTCTAGTTTTCTACGCACTCTCCCCCTCTAGTAGTCTCTAATCTACTTAGCAATTGCACTACTCGCTAGCTCTCTACGCGGAGCTCTAAACGCGATCTGGCCTCTCACGCTACTCGCAACTAGGCTTCCGGTAGAACAGCGAGAGATTCTACTAGGGCTCGGAGTACTCGGTATTGTAGCGTGGACTATTACATCAACGATTATTATTGCTACTTTCAAATACTTGTCTAAGTAACATGTATACGAGTGGTCAAAGACCTGAAAAGACTACGCAGTAAGTACAGTACAAGGCATGGATTACAACAAGCTAACTTATTAGCTCAGCACGCATTAAAGCCTTGTAGCGTGTTATATCCAAGGACTACTTAGTAATATAGGGTCTTCTCAGATGTGATACGCGCGGTAATCTCTCACGCTTATATGATTTATAGAAGTGTACTGTGTATATCATAAATCCAAGTACTAGTATTGTGTTGTAAATGACTTCTAATGCAATAGGGCTGAGAGAGCTGTAGAGTGGATTAACTACTAGTGGGTGGGTAAAATGGCTTAATATCAGGATATGTGGGTGCATCCATTAAGACGTGTAGAGACCAGCCTAGTAAACCAGCAGTAACGTATTTCTCTAAGCGGCGTCCTTCTCCATTCAAGTACGTGATCCTGGCTATAGGCCTTGTTAATCTCCTAACAGTGTCATAGTAGTAGACCTGAGATTACACCCATTGGTACTGAGGCTATAAATGTGTGGAGATAGCCGTGTACAGATTGTTTACTCAGAAAATCCATAATACACTAGTACTGGCTCAATATCTACTAATACAGTCGTGGTTACTAGGAGAGTTAACCAGTCAGCTCTCTTCCTGAGGAAAACCCAACAAGTAGCCCCATGGCGACGTGGTATGTTGTAAACGGCATAGATCTCCCACTACTAGGACTCGGATTAATTAGTACTTTTATTTTTAAACTTTATATTTCATGGTGAGAGTTCTCGTGATCTAGTTTTCTAATTGGCTGTGTCTTTTTCAACTTGATATTTAAGAGCTCACGTTTAAATGAAGACGAGAATATAAGTGTATTTAAGTGGCTTAGTTACTAGTAGTGCTTACTATTGTTTAAGTAGAGTTCATTGTTACTAATACAATTTGAGACGTTCTATGAGATTGTTCTAGAGATCATTTGTCACGATCTGTGAGCATGATTTAAATATATCAACTATTAGAGTACTTCATGGTGGTGTAAAATGACTATTGAAGAACTGAGAGTTGGAGGTAGTATTAAGCTTAAAGGTCCTCTTAAACTAGGTGTTCTCAGTATTGGAGGCTCGTTGACTGTGGAGGGTGATATCGAGGTTAGTGCTTTAGAGGTTAGTGGCTCAGCGCGAATTAGTGGTAATCTCAGAGCCCAGAGCATCGACATTGCCGGTTCTCTTAGTGTTGGTGGGAGTGTTGTCGCCGAGAGGCTTATTGACATAAGTGGCTCAGCTAAAATTACCAGTGACTTAGAGGCTGGAGATGTCAATATTAGTGGTGCTCTTAAGTGCCACGTACTTAAAGCTAAGAGAGTAAAACTCGCTGGCGGAGTTGAAGCAGAGAGAGTAATTGCAGAGGAAGTGGAGGTTTCAAAGAACTCAGAGGTGCGTGGTGTTATAATTGCATGTAGAGTTATAATTGGCAAAGGCGCTGAGGTTGAGCACGTAATTGGCCACGAGGTTAGAGTGAGAAGTGATGCTGAAGTCGATAAAATAGAGGCTTATAGAGTAGTAGTTGAAAGTGATTCTGAGGTCGGAGATTTAGCCTATATTGAAAAAGCCGAGGTCAGTGAGGACGCAGAGGTGAAGAAAATTACAAGAATAGACAAACTCAGCGTGGACTTGAAGTGCGTAGATGTGAGTGTGAAGACGCAATGAAGAGGTGTATTCACAGTGTTATGTATGATTTGCTCAAGTCTATTCAGAGATCCAGAGTACCTCTTAAATCTAGAATTTGCAGGTCTTCTAATTTACCTCTAGATAGGTGTAGTGGAGTGCTGGAGTTAATGGAGAAGTACGGCTTAGTATACAGCTACCATCGTGGTGGGAGAAAGATGTACGAGATTGCTGAGCGCGGCTACGTGTATATCGGTGTCTATGAGAGGTTGCTTGAATTGCTTCCATTAACCTCATTCAAATCTCTAAAATCCACCAGTAGTTTAAGAGAGAGTACTAGAGGTACCTTGTAAATGACCTCTGACGCGATAGAGGCTTTTGAGCTAAGAAGGAGATTTGGCGACTTCTGGGCTGTGAGAAACGCCACTTTCACTGTTAAGCGTGGAAGTGTAGCTGTGCTAGCTGGTCCTAATGGAGCCGGTAAGACTACTACTGTGAGAATGCTTACTACTGTGCTGAGGCCTAGTAAGGGTTCTGCGAGAGTAGTGGGGTTTGACGTCGTGAAAGAGTACTTAGAGGTGAGGAGGAGAATAGCCTACATGCCGCAGGACTACGCAACAGTGGGCGATATTACACCATACGAGTTCATCACGTACTCCCTCATGATGAGGGGTGTTGGCTACTTCACTGCGAGTAGAGAGGCTAAGAAGTGGCTCGACCTCCTGGGGCTGAGACAAGTAGCTAAGAGACGTAGCTGGGTTCTAAGCGGCGGTGAGAGGAGGAAAATGCTCGTAGCGGCCACGCTCGCCGCAGGGGCTGACGTGGTTTTTCTCGACGAGCCCACCACTGAACTGGACGTCGAGTCCAAGTACTCGGTACTGAGAATTATTAGAGAGGCCTCTAAGCAGACTGGTACGACAGTACTCCTCACTACGCACATGCTTGAAGAGGCGCAGCTTATAGCGGATCAAGTGGTGTTTATAAATAGCGGTGAAGCAGTGGCGTCTGGCACTCCCAGCGAGCTCCTGAGCAGAATACCCTACAAGTACAAGGCTATCTTCGAGCTAGTCGACACTAAGTGCCTCAGCGGAGTCAAGTACCTCAGTGTGGGGAGTAGAGTCATTGCGTGGACTAGGAGCGTAGAGGAGGCGAGAGAGCTGGCTGAGACGTGTAGGCCCTTTACTTACAGTATTAGAGAGACTACTCTCGAAGACGCCTACCTCTACATTGTGGGTGGTGAGAAGTGAAGTCGCTTTGGAGAGTTCTCGGAGTAGCCGGCTTCTACTCTGTGTGGATTAGGAGGCAGTGGACGTGGATTATTCAAGGCGCGTTGCTGCCACTAGGACTAGTACTCCTCGTGTACGGGTGGGGTGGAGTTGAGGGCGTTAAGCTCACTATACCAGTATACATAGTCGCCAGCATGTGGGGTTTTGGCTTAACTATTATTGGCCAATCAGTAGGCTACGACAGGGTCACTAGGGAGTGGGAGAGAATGGTGGCCTCGCAGTTAACAGTAGGCGAGTACTTCGCCGGAATGATCCTGGGCACGCTCCCACTGGGACTAGCAGATATCGCACCACTAGTCGCCATAGCTATTCTCTGGGGGTTTGACGTCAAGCTACTACTACTAGCAGTAGGGCTCTCCCCGCTGGCAATGGCTATTGGCGCGTTCCTCTCTCTTGCTATCGTGCTCAGAATTAAACACCCAATGAACATTAGCGCTATTACTAACCCGCTCCACCTCCTCACAATATTCCTACCACCCGTCTTCTACCCCTCAACAGTACTACCCGAGCCAATTAGGACAGCTGTGCTGGCTATCCCCACATCCTCGTTCGCGGAGATAATTAGGGCGTTCTCGGCCGGTGTGTACATGGGTGAGAGAGTGTACCTCGCCGGCATCTCAATACTCGCGTGGCTTATTCTAACAGCAATTACCACTAAGAGAGCTCTTAAGTGGGGTCTCGAGTAGACCCAGTCGCGGGCGGCCCGGTCGCTGAGCAGTGCAGTAGTGGGGCCCGCACTAGTAGACCACTCTACTCAGCCGGTCTCTCGCCCCCAGCGCGGCTTGCAGTGACGGCTACATATTCTAATTGGACTTAATGAGCCATTTAACGTAAACAGGGCGATTAGTTCGTGGAGTGAATCCTATTAATTCAAACCCTACTCTTCTATATACTTCGTTAGTTTGCTCATCTAGCCCAAAAGTCCACGTACACTTGGCATTTTCGCTTTTCAGCACTTCTGCTATAGCGTTAAAAAGTCTACGAGGTGTTCTCCAGGACACGTTTTACATATTCTCCTAACAAAGTAAGAGCTCTCATAGTCTATTCTAAAGCGCTCAGCGATGAGCCTGAATGGGTTGCTATCATGGAGCCACGCAACTGCACATATATAACCGTCAACTATCCAAGCAAACCACCTATGTCTCCTCGCTCCTCCTCCACCACGAGGCATTCCATATATATGGTACTTTTCAATAAGCAGCCTGGCAAGCCTTAGATCTCTCCCCGTCTTCAACTCAACCAAGCTCACACATCCACTACTAATAGGTAATCTCACAACTCCTAGTTATCGTTATTCTCTAATTAACTACGTCGCGATCCTCATTCCACATAAGTTCTCATTTAATCCCTCTATCGTATTCGACTTTCAATTCTTATTAACTGGATTCATTCATCCAATGAGAAGAATTGAAAGGTTATGGATGCTTTACCGCCACCTCGGTGACGAACTCGATGTAAAGAATTGGGTGTTGGAACTAGATATTAAGAGCCAGGCTCTCGATCTACTAAGGGGTTGAAGTCAGGCGGTGAGCGGGCTGGAGGTGCAGTGTGGCTTGAAGAGGGTTTTGCTGGCTAGTTTCGGGTTTGATGTCGACTACGCGCTCAGGAGGCTCGCGACTCAGAAGTACAGTAGAGTAGTGCTCTTGGGGCTTAAAACCAGAGAGGGCTTCGAGAGAGTGAAAAAGGCCTACTCTACCCTGTCCATTGTCTGTAACTCTCTCAGAGTAGACTGCGTGCTAGAGCCTATTGAGCCGTCGAACATACTTAGATCTACCTACTCCACGCTACTAGGGGAGGCTAGAGGGGCTGAGGAGGTCGAGGTCTACTTGACTGGTGGCCCGAGGATCCTAGTTGCAGCGCTCATAATCTCAACGCTTATTCTCCCAGAGCCCGAGGCGGCGCGAGTTAAACTAGTCGTTGAGGGGGAGGGCTTTGAGTGCTCGATGAGCATTGGCGTGCGAGACCTCATAAATAGGTTGAGACTAGATGATAGGGATAAAACCATACTCACAGCGCTAGAAGAGGGGGGGTTAACGCTCTCCGAGATAGTAAAGAAGACGGGGCTACCCAAGTCAACAGTTCACCGGAGACTAGAAGAGCTAGTTGAGAGGGGGCTGGTAGCTAAAACTGAAGCTGAAACCTACATAGCCAAGCCTTACGTAGACCTAGTGTGCCTTGGTTAACTGTCCCATCGTATGGAACAATATTAATGAACAGCCTTGTTCCATGGATTAATTAGCATCTCAGTACATAGTAAATAACAGGCGTCAAGATCCTAAAGAGTAAAGTATATTTACTCTGGAACATGGTGTAGATATATGGGGTGAGTCTTTGTGTACGAGAGAATAGTTGATGTATTGTCCTTCCTCGGAGCATTAGGTGACTACAGCTACCTCGATCGACTCGGGAACGCTATCGATGAAGTGAGCGTCTTGGAGGCGTTGAGAGACGCTATAAGAGCGTACTACACGAACTGCCTTGAGGGCGACAAGTGCAGGGTCTACGATAGGGAGAAAGGGGTTGGGGTCCTCTGCCCAGACATTAAGCCCGAGGAGCTTGAGGAAACAGTGTCGCAAGTGGTTGGCAGGATCTCGAGGATCAGCCGCGTTGAGCTGATCAGGTTGAGCAGAGAGCTAGCTTTGAGAGCGTATGCTAGGATAGCTGATGTAAGGAGCAAATATGCTTGTAAGTCTGAGAAGCCTGGATCGGGGTGATGAGCCGTGATCGTGACGCTCTCGCTCTCAGTTAGAGTCGCCGTAAACGCTGAAGCGCTAAACATGGCTGAGGCTGTTGGCAACTACACGAGGCACAGGAAGGCCCCGGTTGTGATCGCCAGTGAAGGCGGCTACTCGGTAGTCTACGTGCCGGCTGTGAGCGGTGAGTCCCTAGCACACGCGTATCAACAACTGCTAGCTCCGATAGCAAAGCAGAGGAACCTGCCAGTCACGAAGCTAGATGAAATGGGGTATTTCTTAAAGTTCTCAAGTGGAGACATACTGTCCTGGTATGAAGAAGACCTAAAGAAAATAGACTCAAAGTATACAGCCGAGTTTCTAAAGAATAAAGCTACACCAATTGAGGAGATTGAAAAGGCGATTGTAAAGTCGAGTATTGTAGCCGATATAGGGGGCTTTCTCTACACGGACAGGCAGGTGAAGAGGACATCCGCCATACGCTTCAGCTACATGTTGCCTACACTAGACGCTATAGAGAAAGGAGGTGTGGCTCTTATACCTCAACTTCACACTCGCTACGCCCCACCAGAACTCGCAAAAGAACAACAAATGCTCTTCTACTTAGAGAGCGGCTCAGCACTGTACACGTTCACAGCTGAGCTGGTCGCGTCTGATATCAGTAGGCTATTCTACAGTAAGGGCGACGACCCAGAGCTCAAGAAGCAGAGGCCCGAGAGAGTCAAGGCGGCTGTAGACGCGCTAATAGCTCTCGTCGACGGGATGTTGTTTGGCGCTAAGAGGTCTAGGTACAACCCGGTCTGGGACGTCAAGAGCCTAGTCGTGGCGCTGAGCAAGGGTCCCGTGGAGTTCGTAGTCTCTCCGGGGATGACTAGAGGCTACGTCAAGAAGACCTACGAGAGGGCTGTGAACGTCACTAAGGCCATTCAGGAGGAGACGATAAACATCTACGCATACAATGGAGAGAACCTGGAGGAGCCGCAGCTACTCCAGGAGGTCAAGAACGTCACCTACGAGAAAGTAGCCTCGCACACCGAGGCCTTAGTGAGAGCTAGAGACAAGCTCGTCAAGGTCGTCGAGGCCCTCGAGATGATATAGCAGGTCGAGGAGCGCCGCATGCCTCAACTAAGAGCTTTTTACGCAAAGGTCCTCACAACGTGGGGCTTCGTGGTCAGACATAGAGGGGTGAGCGCTGCTCAACCGGCATACCCAGTGCCGCTACCCACAACGGTCGTCGGGGCCTTCGGGTACCCGTTGATCAAGGCGCTGGGGCTACCTATTGGAGAGAGTGGGAAGATCGAGTGGGGAGACGGCAACCTGGTCACAGAGGTCATGAAGCCCCTCCTAGAGGTCACGATCACCGCGTCTGCGGGTCTATCCTCACCACATTACGAAGTGCCCTCAGGAACGCGCACTAACACCTTAAGGTTCGGGTTGGCTGTGCACCAGGAGCCTGGGAGGATCGTTGCTGTGCCGTATAAGGGCGGAGGAGACCTAGATAGGATCAGGAGAGCTAAGTTCGCGTCGACAGAGTTCTTCGTCGAGGCGATCCCAAGAGCTCTACCCGTCCAGGCCGTTGGCGCCGCCTACGCCCCCCACCTCAAATTAGAGTTGCTGTGGGTGGTCGACGTCGAGAAGCTCTCTAGAGAGCTAGGTGTGAGCGTCGAGAAGCTCGACAGTACAGCGCAGAGAGCCGTGTACGGGGTTGTAAGAGTCGGCAGTAAAGAGGGTCTCATGGTGCTCGAAGACGCGAAGTACACGAGAGAGGTCAAGGTCTACAAGCCAGGCGAGAAGGTGCATGTAAGGCTCTACGTGCCCAAGACGTGTGCAGAGCTACACACTGGGTCTGCTGGCGAGCTCATGATGTTAGATCTGAGGTATAGGCTCTCATACTTCTACCTGCCAGCTCAGGTGGCTTCTAACAACCTAGTGATCCCGCTCCCCGAGGGGTATACTGCGCCGGTCTTCAAGGTCCTGAGCCCCTGCGTGGCCTACTCTATTGACACCGGGATAGCCGGCATGGGTGCGCCGCATGAGCGTTGAACTGTTGATCATGGACGACAGGTCTGTGGGTAGGTACTTCCAGGCCGCCGCCTTAAGCTACGTTTTCGACTCTCTACCGGTCAGTCTGCAGAGCAAAATCCTCGAGTCGTTCACAAAAGGGTCCTTAACGCTGGACGCGACAGAGGCGTCTACGCTAGTGAGCACCATCGCTAAGAGCATTTCGAGCCTCTGTGGAGTTAAGAGG
>JBMSAO010000106.1:0-11323 GCA_049414425.1 Desulfurococcaceae archaeon | reverse complement strand
AACCCGACCCAATGCGGGGAACCCCGAGGCAAAAACAACGTATTCACAACTAATTACAGCTATTCACAAATAATCACCTCGGGGAAACCCTAGCTAGAGTGGAAAAAGAGAAATATGCATATTGCTACATTAATCTAGTGGGTGTTAGTGAGTGGATGTCAAAGAACTTATTACGAAGTGGCTACTAGAAGAATCATACAGTGTTAGTAGTATGGAGAATTTAAGTCTCCCGGGAATAACATGGGGGCTTAATGTCTCGACTCCTGGTATTCCGAGTATTAAGTTCTCCATTATTAACCCAAGTGATAAGAGAGATAGAATTGTACTTATACTCGGAGTTATTATCTCACCTGAACACAGGAGAGAATTAGAAAAACTAAGTACAAGTGAGAAAGTAAGACTGCTTCACAGTATTCTCTTGAAAGCCCTACTACTATGTGTTGACTGCAAAATAGCTGTTAAGCCTGTAATTAGCGACCCACAAGTAATAGTCATAAACACGGAGGTCTTCAGTGAAGAGATCGAAAAACACGGTAAACCTTACTTCATTAAAACACTTTACAAGCTCATTAACACGTACTTAGCAATAGTTTCAGGTTTCAATGAGTGGGTGCCCGTTACACCTAGTGATAAGCAGCAATACTATTCATACATGTGATCACATGTAGTGTTAATTACCTGTATACTCGTGGATTCTGCTATGAAGAGGTATAAGTCGACATCTAAGAAAAACTACTATAGACTCTTCACGGAGAGAGTATACTGTATTGAAGCTGAGAGCTCAAGAGTTGACTCAGCGAGAAGTCGCAGAAATACTAGGAGTCTCTAGGACAACTGTATCTGGCCTTGAGAGGTCAGCTAAGAGAAAAATACTACTCGCTGAGAAAACTCTCATTATTTATCGAGAACTCCTCTCTAGAGCTGTATTCGTGATCAATTCAGGAACGAGGCTCGTCGAGATCCCTGCAATAATTCTGCGCGAAGCAGATGAACTAGAAATTAAGCTTAAAGGAGACTTTACTTATATTTACTCCCAACTACGCTACAGAGTTGGTGTGAAAAGCCCATCCTTGACCGAGATATCAAAGTCGTCATCTACAAGAACGGGGAGTTTGAAATCCTACCAGCAGACTAAAATTAGTGTATTTAAAACTAGGTATTATGGAGTAATCAGATTGAAGTGTGTGGACCGGCCGGGATTTGAACCCGGGACCTCCGCCGTGCGAGGGCGGCGCTCTTCCAGGCTGAGCTACCGGCCCTTTCAAGTGGAAACTCTAATTATTGTTGGCTTTTTATTCTTTAACCGCCAATTTAGGGAATGCTATATCCCAGTTCTAGGGCTTTAATATTCTCGTTAAGCCAATTCTTTGGTATTAGCTCTTCTAGTGCTAACTTTACTTGTTCTAGTTTAAGCATACCTGTCTCACGCATTAGTTT
Source organism: Desulfurococcaceae archaeon (assembly GCA_049414425.1). Lineage (GTDB taxonomy): Archaea > Thermoproteota > Thermoprotei_A > Sulfolobales > Desulfurococcaceae > UBA285. The sequence continues at coordinate 9,886 of JBMSAO010000106.1, read as the reverse complement.
GCCTAAGATGACTATGTTTGCCACTCTACGAGTCCCAATGTTCTTCTCTGCTATTTCACTAAATCTGAGAGCTATTAGTCTATACTCTTTAAACGGCTCTGGATCAACGTACTCCGCGTCTATTATTACTAACGCGTCTTTGCTTAGTAGCGACTTGTACTTGTTGATATTAAAGGGGTACATAATTATAGCTACATTCGCGTTTTCAGCTCTAACACATTTAGCGTCGTCGGGAGACGTGGAGACAACTAAATCTACTCTACTCTCCCCGCCGCGCGTTTCAGCTGCATAGCTCTCTGCTAGAGTAGCATAGTAATTTCCATACTTAGTTGCAGAGAGGCCAATTATCCTTCCAAGCAGTAGCACTCCCTGTCCTCCGCGACCCGCAATTAATATCTCCCACTTCACTTAGTATACACCTTTCCGAGTAGTTCTAGGTAAGATGGCTCATTGCGCTCTACAAATTCCCCTATTACTATGCCCTCTTCCCAGCTAATATCCGCCTCTTCGATACTAACCTTTTGTTTATACTTTACTCTCTTCTTTAAAGCATTGTACATTTCAACGGGGTCTCTTAAACCTATGTGACGCCCATGTACTTCCGGACACGTGCTTACTATTTCTATAAACCTAAATCCCTTCATGCCCAGCGCCTTGTAGAAGAAGTTCTCAATATAGTGAGGTGTTGTAATACTAGCTCTGGCTACGTAGTTGGCATTTAACGATGCCACTAGCTTTATAACGTTTAATGGGGGTTCTGGATTCCCGTATGGAGTAGTAGTAGTCTTAGCTCCCACAGGCGTAGTCGGTGCTACTTGACCTCCCGTCATCGCATACACAAAATTAGTAATCATTACAACTACCATATCAATATTTCTCTTCGCAGCGTGTATTAAGTGATTACCGCCAATTCCAGCAATATCCCCATCACCACCTATAACTACGACTCTGAGCTCCGGGTTTGATAGCACAACACCTGTAGCGAAGGCTATGGCTCTTCCATGTATAACGTGAGCCGCATCATAGTTTACATACAGCGTCGCCCTACTACTACATCCTATGCCTCCAACCCAGACAACTTTATGGGGATCTATGACTCCCTCTCTAATTCTTCTGTCGAGCGCTCTAAACACAGCTCCCAGCGCTATTCCAATACCACAGCCGGGACAGTACATTGTTGGAATTCTATCTAGTCTCAAGTACCTATCTAGCGGGTGTATAGTCTCCAGCGACCTCACAGCCATGTACTGACCACCTCCACAGCTTCTCTTAATGAGGGTAGTTCTAGACTTAATAGCGGGGCCGAATACACCTCTCGATCCCTATAGATCCTGTCGATATCCATGTATATCTTGCCTATATTGTTTTCAACAACAATAATTTTGCTAGCCCTACAAGCTTTTCTCAGCCTCTCTGTGTCTAATGGCCACAGAGTCTTTAATCTCAACATACAGACTTTATACCCGCGTTTACGTAATTCTAGCGTGGCTAGATATGCCACTCTAGCAGTAGAGCCATAGGATACTACTGCGTACTCGCACTCTTCATCGCAGTAATACGCCTCGTAGTCAAATATGTAGTCCAGTCTCTTTAGAATCTTTAAGTGCAGGCGCATTAGCAGGGCTTTGTAACTATCATCTCGTGGTGCGTAATAGCCTCTTTCATCATGAATAAGAGACTCCACGAGGGTCTTGAAGCCTCTTCCAAACACAGGCATAGGAGGCACTAAATCAGGGTCTGGTTTATAGGGCAGAACCTTCTCCTCGGTTTTAGGCACTTTCCTGTTGATAATAGTCACCTCTCCCTCATCGTAAATTGTGAGGGGTTCCCACAAGTGGGCTATTACAGCGTCGCTGAGAAGCACTACAGGGGTTCTTAAAAGCTCTGCTGTATTAAACGCTTTAATCGTGAGGTCGTAAGCTTCTTGAACGCTCCACGGGGCATAACAGGGTATTATGTAGTCGCCGTGCGCAAGCCACCTTGCCTGCAGTACATCGGATTGAGAAGTTTTAGTGGGCACTCCTGTACTGGGTCCTGCTCTCATAACGTTAACAACTACAATTGGGGTCTCTGTTATGACTGCTAATCCCATAGCCTCCGCTATTAAAGAGAAGCCAGGACCCGACGTAGCCGTCATCGCTTTAACACCAGCCCAGGAGGCACCTACAACTGCGTTTATAGAGGCAATTTCGTCTTCCATTTGAATGACGACACCGCCTAATTTAGGTAGTTTCTCCGCGAGGTACTCCATTATCTCCGAGCTAGGAGTTATTGGGTAACCAGCGTAGAACTTCAAGCCCGCTGTAATAGCCCCCTCAGCTACTGCTATATTACCTGACGTGAAAGTCTTTTTCACACTACCCCACCTTTTCAACAAATATTGCGAAATCGGGGCAGTTATACTCGCAGAGTCTACAGCCAATACACTTTTCAATATTAAGCGGATCTGGTGGATGGTAGCCATACCTATTTAGGACATTAGATTTCACGAGTACTTTCACCGGACAAACAGCTATGCAGAGCCCACACTCTTTACATCTATCTATAATCACGCAAACTCTGACTTTTCCATACTCCCGGACAAACACCGGCGAACTTGTTAAATCAAGAGCACTCAAATTTCACACCACTAAAACTTAGAAACAGTTCAAAGTAAAAAAACTAGTTGTCTCTCTACATAATTCTACATAGCTGGAGGTAAAGTCGCTAGTTAAAAATAAAAAGGTTTAGAGAGACTTAGAGTCTCAGAGAGGTGTGTCTTGAAGTGATTATTGAGATTCGATGGCATGGTAGAGGGGGTCAAGGAGTATGGACTGCCAGTAACATAGTTGCCTTAGCTGCTGTATATGGAGGGAAGTACGCGCAAAGCTTCCCAGCTTTTGGACCCGAGAGATCCGGTGCGCCGATATTGAGCTTTACGAGAATAAGCGACGAGCCTATAGAGATTCACGGCATGATCTACGAGCCAGACATTGTCATCGTACTAGACTACACGCTCTTATCACCGAAAATAATTGAGGGGCTTAAGCCTGGCGGAGTAATAATAACTAACTATACAGGCGACGTTAATACAGTGCTTGAAAAGCTGGGAGTTAAGCGTGGAGATTTTAGAGTACTCCTAGTACCAGCTTCTAAACTAGCTCTCGAAATCCTGAAAACCAAAACTACCAATACAGCTATGATAGGAGGACTACTCAGGCTTAAACACGTAGTGAGATTTGAAGATGTCAAAAAGACCGTTATGGATAGATTCAGCGGACCTATAGCAGAAAAGAATATTATTTTAATTGAGCGCGCAATGAACGAGACTATAGAGGTGTAAAGACGTGAGTCTTAAGTCTTGGAGAGAAATACCAATGGGAGGTGTAGGATTTAGACTGTCAACGGATATTAAAACAGGCGATTGGAGAGCAATTAGGCCAGTAATAGATCAGAAGAAGTGTACAAAGTGCTTAATATGCTGGCTTTACTGTCCTGAGCCCGCAATAATATGGGATGGGTCTAAAGTAGAAGTAAACTACAACTACTGTAAAGGCTGTGGCATATGTGCACACGAGTGCCCAGTTAAAGCCATATCTATGGTTCCAGAGCTCGGGGGTGAGTAGAATATGAGCGCTCTTGAGGCTTCACCTAAATATCCTAAAGAGAAGCAAATTATGCTAGCACTTAATGGCAACGAAGCAGTGGCATATGCTATTAAACAGAGCTACGTAGACGTAGTTGCGGCCTACCCAATAACACCTCAGACTATTATTGTCGAGAAGTTCTCTGAGTTTGTTGCTAACGGTGAAGTACACACAGAGTTCATACACGTAGAATCTGAGCACTCTGCTATGAGTGCCTGTATAGGGGCCGCCGCTGTAGGAGCGCGTGCTTTTACATCAACGTGTAGTCAGGGACTAGCATTAATGGTCGAGACAGTTTATATAGCTTCTGGTTTACGTCTACCAATCGTAATGACCGTGGCGAACAGAGCACTCTCCGCGCCTATAAATATACACAATGATCACAGCGATGCCTATTTAATGAGAGATTCAGGCTGGATAATGCTCTTCGTCGAGAATGTCCAGGAAGCGTATGATACTACGATACAGGCTTTCAAAATAGCTGAACACCCAGCGGTGCAACTCCCAGTTTCTGTCCACTTGGACGGGTTCTTCTTAAGTCACACTATGGAGAATCTTTACGTATTACCAGATGAAGCTGTGTACGAATTTCTCGGAGGTCCTCGAAAACCCGTCAAAGTAAAAGTCGACTACTTTGACGAGGAAGTAGAGTATGCACTAGACCCTGCTAGGCCATTAAGCATGGGCATGTTGGCTTTCTACGATTACTACTTCGAGATTAAAGTCCAGCAAGTAGAAGCCATGAAGCACGCTGAAAGAGTGATAAGCGAAGTCAATGAGAAGTGGTATGAGCTGACAGGCAGAAGGTATGGTGATGGACTAGTAGACACATATGCAATTGACGACGCTGAAATAGCCATTGTTGTTATGGGTAGTAGTGCTGGGGCAGTACGCAATGTCGTGAAAAAAGCGAGAGAAAGAGGTATTAAAATAGGTGTTCTCAGAATAAGGTCGTTTAGACCATTTCCACGTAAACGCGTAGCTGAGCTACTTCGAAATGTGAAACTAGTTGCTGTGCTAGACAGAGCAGCAAGTCCGGGGGCACTCGGAGCTCTCTACTTAGACGTTATTTCGAGTCTCTACAATGTAAAGGAGAGACCTATAGTAGTAAACTACATATATGGACTTGGAGGTAGAGACTTTCCACCAGAATTAGTGCAGAAGTTAATTGAAGAACTTAGAGAGGACTTGAAGAAAGGCTATGTCCCTGAGGAGAAAACAATGAGGTGTTTAGGGGTGAGAGAATGACGAGCGCTCGATCAGATATACCCCAGTACAAAGTCTGGATATTTGAGCCAGGGCAGAAAGAGCCGCTGCCACTGCTACTTAATCTAAGACAGCTTGCCGAGCAGAGGAGGAGCGCGATGTTACCAGGGCACAGAATGTGTGCCGGGTGTACAGCTCCCTTAGTAGTGAAATTAGCAAGTTTCGCGTTTAGAGGACCAACTATAGTGGTCACGCCAACCGGGTGTCTCGAGGTGTCTACTAGTATATATCCATGGACTAGCTGGGCTGTGCCATGGATTCACAACGCGTTTGAGAACGCCGCTGCCACTGCTAGTGGTATTTACGCTGCTATTAATGCGCTCAAGAAAACTGGTAGGCTAAAATACGATCACGTGGACGTGGTAGTATTTGCCGGTGATGGCGGTACGTATGATATAGGATTCCAGGCACTCAGTGGTATGGCTGAGAGAGGGGACGACGTTCTCTACATACTCTACGACAACGAAGCCTACATGAACACTGGTATCCAGAGATCTGGTGGAACTCCTAAATTTGCATGGACAACTACGACGCCTGTGGGTAAGGTACTTCCAGGTAAAATTCAGCACAAAAAGCCTATTGCAGAGATCATGGTGGCACACAAAATACCGTATGTAGCTACAGCTACACCCGCCCACTGGGTTGACTTCATAAAGAAGGCTAGAAAAGGCATAGAGGTAAACGGGCCCGCCTTTATACACTCATTTGCTAGTTGTGATAGAGGCTGGAGAGTAGAGGAGGCTCTAGCAGTTGAAGTATTGAGAAGAGCTGTAGACACATGCTACTTCCCGCTCTGGGAGTGGAGTCCAGAGACGGGCTATCTATTAACAGATAGAAGCCTAGTAATAGCTAGAAATCCGCCACTTAAACAACCAGTAGAGAAATTCCTCGAAATTCAAGGTAGATTAAGGCACTTACTAAGACCAGAGAATAGAGAACTAGTAAAGCAGTTACAAGAATACGTTGACGCTGTGTGGGAGGACCTGTTGATAAGAGCTAGTAATACCCCGAGGTAGCGTGTAAATATTGATACCCTGTGATTTTTTCGGCGAGAAGACATTAATTTTAGGTGTGGGCTCCCCTCTTCGAAGCGATGACCAAGCTGGCCTCTTTTTGTGTGATATATTAAACCAGAGCGGAGTAGAGTGCGTTAAGTGTGAATATGGCGTTGAAAACTGCCTGGATATAATTATAGAGAGAAGCCCAGAGAGGCTTTTAATATTCGACGCTGCACTCTTTAGTGGTGGAGGCCCTGGCGACCTTGTATATGCTGGTGATCTAGAGATTCTTGACGGTGTTAGCCTATTAACAACACACAATATTCCACTCAAATTAGTACTAGACTTAATTAGAAGTTCCTCTCCTGTGAGAGAAATCCGCGTAGTGGGCATATACCCCAAGAACCTGGATATAGGAGTAAGCATTTCAGACGAAGTCATGCGTGCTATTAGCACTCTAGTAGAGAGTATTTTGAAGTGCTTTAAGCGTGCTTAAAAAGATTTCGCCACCTAGTAGCGGTAGTACACTAAGTGTCTTCAGTACTAGTCTATAGTGATCGTCGAAATCCTCCTCCCTAACTAGACTAAGGGAGTGAAGCCTGCGCGTGATTTCAGCTGGTAAATAGTACATGCTTAGTTTTCTGAGAAACTGTACACCAAGTCTCTCTAGTAAGTTCTTTGAGTAGAAAGCCCTAGTATATATGGCGTTGTAGTCCTCGAGCCTGTTACTCTCTAGTAATCTCGCCAAGAGGGGTGACAGTTTAAATATGTAGTACAGTCCACCGCCCGTGTACGGCTTAGTGAGCGGTACGCTATCACCATGAAACACTACACTACCATAAATTACGGGTCTTCTAAGTGGTTTATGCACTGGTATTAAGCCTCCAAATTTTTCAAGGATAGTTTGTTGAGAGACTCCTAGTAATTTCTGAATGTAAGAGAGAGCCTTGTCGACGTTTAAAACACCACGAGAAGCCGTACCTATTAATGCTTCACCTCCCAGTGGTATAATCCACGCAAAGAAGTCGGGCACTATATCTGTGTAGATGATATAGAGGGTCCTCTCGTCAAGATCTCTAGTCTTAACGCGCATTTGCAGTCCTACTAAGAACTCGAATTTGCTACTTAGAAGTGTTTTTCTAGAAATACTGTAAGCGCCATCAGCCGCCACTAAGTACCTGTATTTATAGACCTCTCCACGCACGTAGACGGTGCCTAATGATTTCGGAACCGCTCTGCTGTTATATATTATCCTGTGTCCAAGAGACTCTACTCTTGTAGCAAGTATACTCTCAAGTAGTGGCCTATTTACGTGAAAAGCTACGTCTCGATCAAATATGAGGTTGACTCTAAATGCGGGCGCAATAAAATACACCTGGTTATACTTGTGGTCAATTATTCTCGGAGAAAGCTCCTTACTAATAATTCTAGCCGTAGCACAGCCCACTATACCGGCGCAGTGTTTAGGTAGTCCTACTTGAGAGTGCTCCTCGAAGACTAGGACTTCCAGATTCCTGATCTTGGAAGCAACTAGTAACCCGGCGGGGCCGCCGCCAATAACTACTACATCTACACTTGATCTCGTCATTTAGAATAAGACCAGGGCCGGAGGCTGTAAGATCTATTTATCGCGACACGGTGACGCTGCCTCCACGCAACTGCTAGAGGGTTATACTGGCTCTTCGTAATCTCTAGACGTGAATTTTACTGTGTATTTCTCAGCTCCGAGCTTCTCAGCTATATAGTTGAAGACCTTAAAGGGATCTCCTTTAACTCCACAAGTATACACGTCAACTGTAGCAAATGAGTGTTCGGGCCACGTGTGTATAGCAATGTGGCTCTCTAGTATAATTGCAACTGCGCTCACACCTGGCCATATTTTCCACGTCTTTACATCTAAGAGAGTAAACCCCCCCACTCTAACGGCTTCTTTTACTACGTTTGCTAGATACTCCTCATCCATAAGTAGCGCTGGATCGCAACCGTAAAGCTCCCCGTATACGTGTCTACCAACAACCTTTTTAATTACCTGAACCTCCATAAGCACCCCTCCCGATAAAAATTCTACCCTGGAAACTTATAAACTTTCCCTCCCCCCAATTACACAGCTGTTTCTGGGAGAGGGAGGATCTACTAGAAAATTACCCCCAAGAGTTCTCTAAAATATACACCACGACACACAATACCCTAAATTTCTAGGCTAATTAATACTTAAGGATTAAAGGATAGTAAAGCAGACGTGCTAAATCGAGGTGGAGTTGAGGTATGAGCTAAAAGTAAAATTAAGGGGTTAAGTGATTCAGCCTGGTTGAAGTACACTACTCTTCTTCAGTGCCCTCTTCCGCTTCTTCAATTGGTTTCTCAATAGGAGCTATCTGGAGCCTACTCCTAATGGCGTTTATGACCTGTAAAGCCTCCTTTGTATCTACGTACCTCGCCACTTCCATTATTTTACTTAACTGCTCAACTAATACTTCTTCTAGAGACTTGCCATTTAATGGTAACTTTACTTTTTCAAATACAGCTGTTGTGGGTTCAAGCACAGCTGCCTTCTTAAGGATTACTGTGTTTTCATCTATTGGTAAAACCTCGAGAACCCCTACTTCTCTCTCACTTATTTTAATTGAGTATATTATGTCACCGTCGAACGTTTCTCCTAGCTTGTTAATATTAAATCTGACTAGTTCAACAGCCAGTGCCGGTGCCCTTTCTATAAATTTCTTCATAATATCTGCGTAGTTTTCAGGTGGCACTCTCTTGTAGATCTCTACTTTAAGCGTATCCCACTTCCACACAATTGATTTATTGACTTCGTCCACGTCGTAACTAATAGTAATTCTAGCCACGTCAAATTTATCCAGCTTTAACTCCTCTACAAGTAGAGTGTAGAGAGCTCTATTTAACCTCGCAATATACACTGGTACTTGTTTTCCAAACTCCCTGTCCTTTTTAATATAGTCTTTTAACTGCGCAAACACCACTCTTCTCAATTTATCATCGTAGCCGGCCGCAAAGACAAGGCCTGATCTGAGCTCGGGCATATTTACCTCCACGTATTCACTATAATCGTTTAGACTAATATTAGTAAATAAGTAGTTTCGTACCACATTAACCTCAACACGGTAATAACTATTAAAATAGCCTCTCAAAACACTAGCAGACAAACTTATAAGTCGTTTAAAGACTAAGTCCTCTACAGACGCCGCCGTAGTATAGCCCGGTCAAGTATGCGGGCCTTTCGAGCCCGTGACCCGGGTTCAAATCCCGGCGGCGGCACACTCAATAAACACTACATACAGCCATACTACTTTACACTACTACTTCACGAGGAAAACCACTTAGAAGTGAAGCACTAATACTTAAAAACGCTAGGAGTGACTAATTCCTAGTAGAGAGCGGCGGTCGTCTAGCCTGGACTAGGACGCCGGCCTGCCACGCCGGAGATCCCGGGTTCAAATCCCGGCCGCCGCACACTTAATCTTAATAATACTTAAATCCCAGGAATCCCAGTAAGCCAGTTCTAACTGTCAGCGTATTCGTGTGAGGGCTGTTTCTGTTATTAAGGTTGGTTAGGGTTGTTTGGGGTTTATAAACCCTTGGGCTTAACGGTTTTACTGGTAGCACCCGCTTAGGTGATGTGAGCACTGCTCTAAGCCTAGGTGGGCTAGTGGTAGATGGGAGCCCCGTGCCGTTGAGCTCGACAGCCACTCATGACCCCACAGTAGTCACTAAAACCCTGTGGGCGAAGTGGAAGCCCCTAGATAAGACCCCGAAAAACCCCGAAATGAAGGAAATGACCATCTGGGGACAAACGGAATGTACTATACTAGGAGACTTGCAAACTCACTTAGAGACGGCGACGTAGTAAAAGTAGCTATTATCTTGCGTGGGTGGCTTCGAGGCGAGTACCTAGGTGTTTACAGTAACAAGTGCCTTATAGCTGTGACGCCGAGATCACTGAGAGTGAGAGTTGGAGACGAGTATTTAGTTAGAATT
>JBMSAO010000105.1:0-7259 GCA_049414425.1 Desulfurococcaceae archaeon | reverse complement strand
CGGACACTTCATCTTATTAGGCGTGTTAAAGAATACTACACTCGGATTTACTAATTTCGTGTCAATGTGAAATGTAACTCTCGAGCCGTTGCCGAGAAACGTGTTTAAATATATAAACGCATTATACGTAATGAAACTCCTAATTTCAATTACTCTTGAGGTGTTACTTGCAATAGTGTTCTCTATGACTTCAAGTATGCCGATACCTGAGGGCGATCCTTTTTCTTTGGGTCCTGTAGTCGGGCCCATCTGAATACCTATCCTTCCAGCTGTAATATTATTGTACGAGATTCTCAAGTAGGCGACTACAGAAGCGCCTGGGCCGACTTGAATACCAGTTTCGTTAGCACGTATAGTGTTGTTTTCAATTACTATGACGCCTGTAACAGAGGAGTGTGGGCCTATTTGAACACCAGTATCTCCAGCTAAGATTACACTATTTCTCGGCACAAATGATCGAAGCGTGATGTGAGGCCCAACTTGCACGCTTGTAGAAATAGCATTCGTAGCGTTAACTAGTAAGTTGTCCAGTATTACTCCACCAATATCGTAAACTACACCTCTACCTCCCCTAGCTCCGGACCTAGCTCCACCAGGATAGTATATTTGAATAGCAGAGCTATTTGTCCGGCTTTCTACGCTGAGATTCCTGATCACTACAGTCTCGTTCCCCCTCGGAGCTAGTTTAAGTGAGCCCTTTGTGAGCTCTATCTTCACATCTCCCGGCTGAGAGCCAAGTCCCCGTATTGTGAGAGACTTATTGGCAATATCTAGTGCTTTAACTTGGTACTTACCAGGAATTAAGCACACTGTGCTATTACTAGGAGCATTTTTAATATTGGTGAAGTTCCCGGGTCCAAGTACAATTGTACAGTCACTTAGAGTATCAGAGTAAGTATAAGTTACATTAAGGAACCCGGCGAGCACAGTTAACGCCGAGCACACCAATAACACTACCAGTAGCCGTGCGAGATACTTATACAAACTATTCACCTGTAAATTACTTATAGTTAAAGGGGCTTATAAAGACATTTATAAAATTGTAAATATCGGGAATAACCCTGGGGTTTAATACTCCGCAGACTCCTAGATTGCTGAGTGCCGTGGAGCTGAAAAGCCATAGCCACGCCGCTTTTGCTAGTGAAGACTTCCCACCGAAAAAAGAGACAGCTGTAGCGTGTTCTAGAGTAGGGAGCGGGGACTCGAATATACCGCCTTCTCTCTAGCTTCACGGCGTTGTAAACGAGAATAGTAGTGTGCCCTTGTCGAATTCTACCCAACCGGCGTAAGTCTTATTACTAACTAAGTATTCTTCTTGCGGCAACTCAACTACTACTTGACCAGTACTTCCAGGTAGTAGAGCTCTGTCCGAGAGGCCCCCTCGCAAGTTAACTACTACTTCGCCACTACTATAGGGGAAGCTGTCAATTGTAATAGTGCCCTTCTCAGTTACTAGTACTAGTCTCTGCAAGACTACTACTTCACCCCTCTCGTGCCTCACAGTCACATTTACCCTCCAGACAGTCACATTCCAGCTACTATTAGTCTTCTTTACAACCTCTACAACCGCGTATCCGCCCACAACGGGTATTCTGTTAACCTCGCTTACGATGTAGAGGTATAAGTAGAGTGAACTGAACACTATAGCGATAAAGAATATTGAGGCGAGTATTGCGAGTACAGGGTACTCTACAGCCACTCTTAACCAGCCCTCTAGTATTATTTACTCGTGAACACCCCTTTATTACTCCTAGTAGTGTCTCACTGGTAGCATGTTAGCCGCCTCGAGTCCTCCAATGTAGAGTAAGAGGAGGAGTAGTGTTGTTCTAAACGCGTAGAGAGCCGATCCCCCTCTCAGCTTGCCGACTATTATTGAGGCGAAGAGTAGTGATATTAGTATCGCGCAGGTTAGCACGTCGTAGACTACTGGGTTAAAGTTCACGAAGAGCTGTATATTTACTGTCCAGCCTCCCTGCGCGCCAATGTTCTTTACCATGTTGAAGTACTGCGTGAAGAGGCCTCTAATATACCCCATAAAGACGCTCACCATTCCAGTCAGCCCCAGTAGCATTAGCTCCTGTGTGCGGGCTAGAGACTGCAATTTAGAGTACACGTTTACTAACTGCTCGTAGGACGTGGCCAGGGATTTCAGCATTTCGGGCTTAGCACCCATTACTAGGGCTTGGAAGAGCGCTTCGAGGAAAGTCGCGTGGTAGAGGCTTGGAGCCTCGCGGAGAACGCGGTTCTTAATAGGCTCTACGTGGTATCCGAGTAGAACTCTGCGAGCTAGCCCCTCAACACTCCTCCCATACTTGGGTGCTAGTCTCTCGACTACAGCCGCGAAGTTCTCTCCTAGACTAACAGACACCGAGATCGCGTCTGAGACTAGTCGTATTAGCTTGTCGTAGAGGCTAACTCTCTTTAACCACAACTCAGCGTAGAAGACACTTGGAGCTATAGTTAGAGTTATTCCAAGTGCTAGTAGCTGGGTGTTTAGAGAGTCGGAGAGCCCTGTAATTATTAGAAGAGCCTGTGACGCTACGAGTACTAGTGGACCAGTAAAGCTAATGAGTGAGAGGTAGACTAGTACTCGAGGAGGAGTTACCGCGAAGGCAGAGGGGTACACGCTCGCGACTACAGCGTAGATCATAAAGAAGAAGAGCACTGAGATCGCTAGTGGTACTAGAAAAGACATAGCCAGGTCTCCACCGTACAGCGGAGTCACTACTGCGAAGACTATTGGAGTGAAGAGTAGGGCGAAGATGAGTATGCCGTAGATTATTGTGAACTTCTCGGCTAGCCCGCTGAGCCTAGCCTCGAGCTGAACGTAGATGTGTCCAAAAGCCCTCTCCACCACGTCTCTCAAGTACCCAGTAGAGATGCTCACAGTTAGTATTCTCCTAAACACATCTCTCACAGTAGCTGAGGGGTGGTTCTCCGAGACAATACTCATAGCTGTTAGTAGAGAAGTATTGAGTACAGTCGCTATTTTACGCGCGTTTTTAACCTCACTAGCCCAGGCTCTCAGAGCTCTACTACTCTCAACAGCGCTTAGTATATCGTAGAGTGTGAGGTGTGTTGAGCTCAGTACTCTAAATAGTAGTAGGAGAAATGGTAGCTCAATCTCGCACGAAGTCTTCCTCGTAGACGTGGTGAAGGAGACGTAGAGACTCGGAAATACGAGTGCTACTCCGAAGAGTAGCGCGAGAATAAAAGCCACGAGAAATATTGCTAGTGGAATATAGCCGTGAATAAAACCCAGTACTAAGCCGAGTAGTATGAGCAGTGCTGTGAAGAAGCCCAGTACTTGTGCACTAGTAATGTAAAGCGTGATGAATCTCTCTGAGAGCGCTCTACCCGCGGCCAGGAACCTACTAGTAGAGATCTTCTCGGCGAGTGCTCTCAGAGCCACGTAGAGGTAACTGTAGTAGTAGGTGAGGGCGAAGAGTACGAGTACTGTTAAGTGGAGGCTTACTAGTGGAATGCCGTGTACTCTGCCGAGGACTCCGAGTAGAAAAGAGATCAGGGCTAGCAGGCCTAGTAGTATCCACGCGTAGTACTTAATGGAAACCAGCCTCGTGGAGCTTCTTGTAGAGTATCTCTGAGAGCTCGCAAGTATCCGGCTTCTCTAAGAGGGGGTTTCTGCTCTTGGCTTCTCTGTACACTTCTCTAATTATCTTCTTCATAGCTTCAAACTCCTCTTCGAGCTTCTCTAGTGAAATACCGTGTGCGAGGCTAACTCTTCTAAAGAAAGCAAAGCTCATAATTGGGCTACTAATACTGGTATTTAGAGTTATCACGTCGTTTACTGGGTCGTAGGTGTAGAGCGGTACTAGCTTCTCCTCGTCGTACACGTATATCTCTGCTCTCCTCTCGAGAGCGGCCTCTCTCCTAAACGGGATCATTTTCACGAAGACGTTTAGCATTCTGAGAGCCTGAGGGTTAACTGAGATTGGGGGTGTTGTGAGCCTCAGTAGTGCTGATTGCGGTGAGTCTGCGTGAAACGTTGTGACGGCTCCGTGACCTAGTAGTATTGCTTGAGCCCAGTCACGGGCTTCTTCACCTCTCACTTCACCTACAACTACGTAGTCTACTGACAGCCTCAGCGCTACTCTCAGCAAGCTGAAAACAGTCACTGGGTTCTCTGGGGAGTCTCTAGTAGTAGTCCTCGTCCAGTAGGGCGTGCACAGCCTTATTTCAGGGGCGTCTTCAATAGTCATAATCTTCGATTTGGAGGGCGTGAGGTTTAGTATAGCAGTAGCTACAGTGGTCTTGCCGCTCATCATTTCACCCACAATCATTACGGGGACTTTGTACTTCACTACAAGCCAGAGAAACGCGGCTTCTTCTGGTGAGAGAGTCTTCATGTCTATTAGTTTTAGAATACTCCACGGCTTCTTGGGTTGCTTTCTAATATCAACTGTTAAACCGCGCCTCAGCGTCACGTCTGAGTAGTATACTACTGAGACTCTCGTCTCATAGCGTGGCTCGATAAAACTAGCTAGTGGAGTGGCTTCTGAAATCACTTTTCCAGCTAGTGTCGAGAGCCTTAAGACGAGTTCTTTCAACTCCTCCTCTGAGAGCGCTACTTTAGTATCTAGGTCTCCGTGCTTTCTGTGTGTTACTCTAATGGGCTTGCCTGACAGTATGTGTATGTCTATTACATTGTCGTCTAGTATTAAAGGCTCGACTACACCATACCCAAAGAACTGTCTTTGCAAAATGTGCCTCACTGCGGAGTCGGCGCTCTCCACTAACTTAGAGACTTCTCTCTCGCCGCGTGTAATAACGCTACGTAGGAGTTCCTGAATGTTATCCTCGAGCTCGCCGAGACCGCGCTCAGCGAGGACTTTGTCGTAGATAACGTACTCTCTACTAGGCGTTATACAGACACCGTAAAGACCCTCTATCTCGTATTTATCAACACACTCGATCTCTCCAGGCGGCTGTAGAAATCTCACTGTGGGTCTTAGTTCAAGTGACATTAAGCACCACTGACTTATAGAGATCCTATTTAAAAGTAGCACTAGTGGCACTTATATTAATTAACCGCGAGCTGAGACTCTGAGAGGAGAGAGAGAAAAAAGTAGAACTCTACGCGGAAACCCGCAGGGTCTTACTTAGCTCTAGGAGTTTTTTCACAGCGCCTTCTAGTAGGACTCTATCGATATTAACTACGTATTTGCCCTCTCTAGCTAGTTTGAATATTGTGCTGTGCATTTCGAATACTGTCTCTATGCACTTTAAATTACTAGCGCAGTCGAGTGGGTCTATGTAGTAGAAGTTCTCGACCCACGTGAACCCGAAGAGCACTAAGTCATCGGGGTCGCTCTCCGAGAAGCAGAGAGTACCATACTTACTACAAATCTCGCTCGCAACACGCCTCAACGTAGTCGTACTCGACACGGAAAACCCCTGTGAGTATTAACTGCTGATCCTCAAGTGCGATTTGAGCACGTTTTTTTAAATGTGGGCTCAGGGTTTTTATAGGTTTTTATAGGTATCTATACTATATATACACTATATACCGCTTAAGTACACTATGGGTTCTAATTTAGAGCTGGGTTTTCTTTAAGCCTCCCATAGCTCATAGCTCTTGGAAGTGAGGGGGTTAAAGTCGCGTGTCGAGGCGTGTTGAAGTCGAGTTTGCGAGAAGAGATCTGTTATTACTTGTGCTAGTGCTACTGGCGCTACTAGTATTAGTTATTGATACGGTTGCTCAGGCCTCGCCGCTTAAATTCGTAGTCATAACTATACTGGGAGTTACAGTACTACTACTCTCTGTACACGTGATTAGGGCGAGTGAAGTTGCGTAGTTCTCTACTATACTCGTAGTTCTCGCTTTTAGAGCCTCCTCAGTAGTGGGTATGCTGTGAAGAATAGTGCTAGTCCACACATAAATGAAACTACTAGTCTAAGTACCACTCCGTAGCGCCAGACATCGTAGTACTCGTACCCTGACTGCAGTAGGAGTATTAGTGGTGGTAGTAGTAATAGCGGTGAGAGCGCGTCGTAGTGTCTCCACGAGTAGAGTCTTCTGAGCGCTCTAGGCAGGCTTCTTCTAGCTACTAGTGAAGCCGAGAAGAATGAGAGTAGTACTGCGAGTAGTGGTAGTGGTGAAATCTCAACTCTCCTCGTGTAGACTACTACTAGTGCGAGAACTAGTAGTACTAGTCCTGGTAGGCACTCAAGTAGAGCTGTGAGTACTAGTCCTAGTGCTCTCCTGTGCTTCACAGAGACCCCCGGTAACACGCAAATAACTCGGACTTGCAGAGATCCTGTACACTACTCGTATTCCCCAGTACTAGTACTAGTAGGTATCTCAGCTCACTAGGACTCAGAGCAGGCGTTTTAGACACCACTACGAGCTCAGCCCCGCTCTCAATAAAAGCCTCGACTACTTCCTCAATTCTGACTAGTCTGCACGTGAGCAGAACTACTACTTTACCCGTTAAATTAGACACTGAGAGTACACGTGGAGGAGCAGCAGCGTAGACACTACCCGGTTGCACTACGCCCCTGACTACATAGAATGATCTCAGGGGGTGTAGTAGCGGGTAGTAAAACTCTATCTTCTCCGAAGTCCCCAGCCCCACTTCACCGTGCGGCGAAGTAAAGTAGTGCGTGGCAATAATTATTACTCTGGCGTCTGTCTCGCCGAGGTGTATGTAGTCTCTGAGCTCTAATTTGTCGTAGTAGCATCTCTCTAACACGCCGCGGGCGTAGCCATACGGGTCGAATACCTCTACCTCGCAACCAGTTCTCCGAGTGTAGGAGTAGAGTGAAGCGTAGTCAACTATTACTAAGCAGAGGTAGAGTAGGAGTGGAGTTAGAGCTAGAATCCACTTCGCATATCTATACACGCTAAACAGCACTTGAATCCCCGTGCCGAGTAGTAGAGAGCTCTCTAAGCTCCTCTACTTCTGAGTGCTAGTCGCGGCAGTTTTCCAAGTAGCATTAGTATCGCGTAGACGGCTCCAGCTGTAAAGGCAACCGTAGCGGCTATTACCAGGGGGTCTACTACCCGGATCTCGTAGTACACCGGAACGGGCCTCGTAATTGTCTGTGTTAGCGTGTAAACGTCTACTCTAACTCTATCAGCTACTCTGACCTCCTCGCCGGGCGGGACTTTAAACACGTCCTCGTAGTAAACCACTGTGAACTCCTCTGAGTAGTAAGTTATGTTATTCCTAACAAGGCTCACGCGGAGACGCGTACTACCGAGTGGTAGTGTTATCAGGGCGCTTCTTTCCCCCACA
>JBMSAO010000104.1:0-4782 GCA_049414425.1 Desulfurococcaceae archaeon | reverse complement strand
ACTCATAAACACTCTACACTCGACTCCATTTCAAATCTCCGCCTCTACGGGTTTATAAAGAACAAGTCATTTCCTGAAACGGCGTTCTCTACAAATCCAGTACTACGCTACACCTCCTCTAAGCACTGGAGAACTCTAATGCACAGATCAGAGAGGAGAGGGAAAAGTGCTCTACGAAGATCCCGGAAAATTCCAAGTACTACTCGCTTCTCCACGACTCCTTCAATATTTATTAGACTTGAGCCTGCTTAATGTAGGTGAGAGGTGTCACTAGGAGTGTTCTGGCTGACTCTACTGCTATTTCTAGTGGCATTTATAGTCGTAGTAATCGGTGTGCTATTAATATTTCTCTCAGCACTCAGAGAAAGCAAGCACGACGAGAAGAGAGTTGAAGCTGGCGGGGTCTTTATTATTGGACCCCTCCCCATTGTCATTGGGACTAGTGAGAGAATCGCGAAGGCGCTGATTATACTGGCAATAGTGCTGTTACTGCTCTCGCTAGTAGTGTTCTTGATTTTTACGGGGTATTTGAGGTGGTGAGGAAGTGAGGCTCTTTAAACTCGGCTTAGTACTCGTGTTCGCGGGGATTATACTGGCAGTTATCGCCGCTCTACTGCCACTACTGCTAATTGCGCCGGAAACTGGCGGTGTCAGCGTTACTGGCAGTGGCTGCGTAGTAGTATTCTTTGTGCCGGTGTGTTTCGGCGTGGGTGAGCAAGCCCACGTAGCACTAGTATTAGCAATCGCGCTCGCAGTAGTACTAGTGGTAGTGCTACTGCTATTCAACGCGTGGATTATTAAAACTCTCAGGGGGGCGGAGGGCGCAGTAGCCACGTAGACAAAGCTAAGCCGAGATCACGGCTCCAGTTCAATTACGAGACGCGTGCTCTGAACTGAGCTAGGAGTGCTGTATTTAGAGCTAGTCACGTATCCGGGGAGGTCTCGGTGAGAGTACTACTCGTAACTGGACAACTAGCAAAACACCTAGTTGAGGAGTACGCGAAGAAGGCTCAGGAGAGGGTTTCCGGAGTAGAGATCAGAGTGCTAGCTCTGCCTGTAAAAGTAGCCGCCATGTTGAACTCCGAGTACCTAGCCAGAGTCCTACCCGAGTACAAAGACTCTCTGAGAGGCGTGGACATAGTAGTTGTCCCTGGATTTACGCGTGGCGACTTAACTGAGCTGGAGAGGCTCCTCGGAGTGCCAGTTGTCAAGGGCACTTACTACGCTCACGACATACCATCACTAGTAGAGCTCCTGGCTAGTGGAGTCAACTTATCGCCTAGCAAACCAGCCGACGAGGTCTTAGAGAGCGAGAAAACGCGCGTTGAAGAGAGAGCTCTCAGAGAAGCGTGGGAGAGAGCGAGGAAAGACTTCTACTTCAAGATCCGAGACGCGCCTGTTAGTAGGCACTACCCGCTAATTCTACTTGAACTCTACGCGGAGAGCGAGAGTGGAGTAGAGCTCGGAGAGCCCGTGAAGCACAGCGACGTGGTGCTAGTGGGGTTCCCACTCGAGTTTAGTAAGAGTAGCTCTCTCCGCGTCATTAGGTCTATTCGAGACAGTGTAGACAAGCCGGTGGGCGTAGACACGCTGGACTTCGAGCTGATCAGGGAGGCCCGCGACCTAGTAGACATTGTTAACGGCATTCCCTGCGAGGACTTTGAGAGAGTACTGGAAATGGATTATTTGAAGGAGAAGCCGCTAGTGATTACTTGTAGTAGAGGCTCAGCAGTAGAGCGTGTCGAGTTCCTCGAGAAAGTAGTCGAGAAGCTAGAGAGCAGTGGGTTCGAGAGAGTTATAGTAGACCCCGTTCTAAACCCCCCACTAAGTGGTCTCGCCGAGTCCCTAGAGGCGTATATTACTCTAAGGAGAGCTCTGCCAAGAACACCGATATTAATGGGCGTGGGAAATGTGATCGAGCTCGCAGATGTAGATAGTATTGGACTAAATGCTCTATTAGCGTTTATAGGTGTAGAGCTCGGAGTCGAGCTCTACTTGGTTACCGAGGCTAGTGTTAAGACTCGAGGTGCTACGCGGGAATTGAGGCGGGCTCTCGAAATGGCTATTATCGCCCGCGAGCTGAGAAAACCACCTAAAGACATTACTCGGAGCCTACTAGTAGCTAAGAGCAAGAGGAGAATCTCTCAGACACTTCCACAAGCAGGAGTGGTTGTCAGAGCCGCTGAGAGAGCTCCTCTTCAACTAGACCCCAAGGAGTATTTCAGAGTAAGCGTTGACCACGAACACGGAGAAATAGTCCTACAACACTACATTTACGACCAAGATGAACCAACACTAGAAATTCGAGGCAGAGACCCCTACGCTATTCTCGCCGAGATCGAGAGCCGCGGGCTCGCCTCGCGCTCTCAACACTACTTCTACTTAGGATCAGAGCTCACAAAAGCCTACATAGCGCTGAAACTCGGCAAGGAATACGAGCAGGATAAAGACCTCTTCTAGATTAGTAACTCGGAACACTCGCAAACTACTCGCCTAGTTAAGGAGTAAATACTAGTCAGCCTAAGCAACCGAGATCTCGACTCAACGCTCTTAGCTGAGCGCGAGTGGACATTAATAGTATAGTATAATCTAATGTATAATACACTTCTAGGGGCAACTACAACTTGGTGTTACTTGTGAAAATTAAGTGCCCTTACTGCGGCTTTGAAGGAGAGGCGTCTGAGTTCCTGTACATGTACGAGGTAACACTCTACGTTGTTAACTCCCGCGTGGAGAGAGAAGAGCGGGAGAGGCCACTACTAGTTATCTGCCCCAAGTGCAGAGAGGGCTTTTTCCTGGATAATCCATATAAGTGCTTTTACAGTAAATTATGAACACACAAGTCGATAAGTGAGTAGTCGGGGGCTATATTGACTGAGGTGTACATGCCAGTGTCAACTACAACGCCCAGTATAGAGGGAGAAGAGTCACCCGCATTCGTCTTTATGCCCTTTAACGCGCAGGTAAGAGACCCCATTTACGGCTACGTTGACTACGTTAAGGAGCTAGAAGGATCAGTTATGGACTCGTGGGTCCTCCAGAGACTGAGGTACATCTACCAGCTACAGGCCGCGCACTTAGTATACCCGGGTGCGACGCACACTAGGTTTTCTCACTCTATTGGCGTAATGCACTCCTCGTACAGGTACATATCGTTTGTGATTAGAACAGCCGTTATCACCGGCTCTCTCAGCGAGGAGATCAGGAGGACGGCTATTAGTAAGCAGAGAGAGCTCATATTCGCTACTAGGCTACTAGGACTACTCCACGACATAGGACACGGGCCTTTTAGCCACGCTTTTGATAAATACGTGCTGAGTGGGAGAGGTTTTCTAGGCTACGTAGTTGGTAATCACGAAGTCCTAGGCTATCTCCTCTACAGAGACTACCTCCGAGACCTTATTGAGAGTAAACTAGTAGAGAGCAGAGAGTCTCTCAGACTAGACCCAGACTTCACGTTAGAACTACTAGACAGGGGCATGATGCCTCCAAAAGGCATGTACAAGTACACAGACCTCGCCTCGCGCAGAGTAATAAGCAGCGACGAGTTCTACGACCCCGATAAGTATAGTGGCCTAGAACTAGTTGTCAGGCTAGCAGTCAGAGACTACATCTACACTAGTGACATCATGGATTACTTAAAGAGAGATAGCTACTTCACAGGCGTCCCCATCGGGCAAGTAAACGATGAGTGGATTATGAGAAACTCGTATATAATTGAAAAGGGCTCAAAACTCCTCATAGCTGTTACCAGCAAGACTCTCGACGAAATAGCTAGACTACTAGACGCTAGGAAAATGATGTACAAATACGTGTACCTACACCCAGTAAACGTCGCGTTTATTGAGACAATAGGGAAGCTCCTCCCCTGTATAAAGTCCAAGATCACATCTACACTAGAGAAGATCCTTGAAGGAGGTGAAAAGCTAGTAAACTACCTAGTTCTAACTGACAGCTCTATTTACAGTGAACTGCAGGGACTACTAGTAGAGGGCCCCTCGAGCTACGAGTGCGAGGACAAAGCGCTCGCAAAGACAGCTCTAGAGAGCCTCTTCTACAAGCGCAAGCCTATGTGGAAGCTAGTTAAGAGATTTACGTACAACTTAAACGAGGCAGTAGCTCTGTTTAGTGGGATCGGGCCCCACGTACAGGAGATCGTGAAGTCCAAGATTAAGAGTGAAGTAGCCAGCGCGCTCTCTAGTAGGGGGATTAGTGAGCAAGACGTGGAGGTCTATATTGATAAGATCGAAGTGTATCCGAGCGCTGGGAGTGAGGTCGTGAACTCGATCGAGGTAGTTGAAGTTAAAGAGGGGCGAATAGTCCACGCGAAGTCTCTGTCATTCGACAAGTACGCGGAGGAATACGGGCTAATACCAGAAGCACTAATATCTATTTACATTAACAGAGAGAAGTACAAGAACCTAGACGAGTCGAGCTTAAACAAGATAATTGACATCTCAGAGAGCGTTATTGAGAGCTCTATTAAGATTAAGAGGCGCGAAGCACCAGAAACTAGCTAGCCTACTGACTCTTAGTGGCAAGTATGCCTACGCACTCTCACTACTTAGACGTGCCGCCAGAAATAGTAGGATCACTACTCCAGCTAGCTCTAATAGTACTCTTCGTAGCCGGCTACGTTCTCTTAAAGAGGAGGGCTCTCTTAAAGAGGCGTTTTCCCGACACTGGTAAGAAGGCTCTTCAAGCTCTACAGGAATTTCTAGTTAAAGCGAGAATTACCAAGGAGAGAGTCGCACTTCCCGAGGTCGCTACTGTTACTAGAGG
>JBMSAO010000103.1:0-2271 GCA_049414425.1 Desulfurococcaceae archaeon | reverse complement strand
CGTAAAAAACCCGAGATCTCACTGCGCATTCTAAGTGAGGCAACCACTAGAGACTTCCTAGTGATCCGCGGCAACAAAGCAACTAGAATTCTTAAAACCATACTCACAGTGCTCGATGCCTATGCAATAAAGTACAATGTTACAGTGTCTACTAATGAGGAGATCTATGAGCTACCAGCTGACGTGGGTCACGCAAGCTTAATGTTCATGATGATGGTGTATAGTGCTAAAGAGCCAGATAAGTATGTAAGCCTCTTTGAGAAGCTCTCAGCCGGTAAAATACCGCTCTCAATACACCTCAAGGTGTTCGTAGACATTGCTGTGGAGCTAAGCGAGGTTGCAAGCCATGTTAAAAAGCGGAGAACGATTCTAAGTGGACGCGTTGTACGATCAATCTCTCCAATTATGCGTGATCTAGCCCAGGAGGAGCTGAAGGCGTTCTCCACAACGGTCTCCTAGTGCTTTAAAATACCCATCTGCTTCTAATGGGTGGTAAAAGTGACTCTCAGGGAGCTCATTGCCCTCGCCTGGAGCCAGGCGTGGGGAGGCTGGTTGGGCCCATCCGCTACCGCGGGGCTTATCCGACTTCATCATAGTGCTCGCCGTTGCCAGCCTTTCGTACTGTTATACAAGTTGAATAGGGTGTGGCTTAGGGTGGCATTGATTCTCCTCTAGGGAGTCTCTAGGGAGTGGCCATTGCTTCGGTAATACTCTACATAGCGGGTGGGTAGCGTGTGCAGGGTGCTGAAGATCCTAGATTCACCCACCATGAAGCCCTTCATTGTAAGAGACTGCGAGGATTCTATCGTGATCGAGATAGATGGCTTAGTGCTAGTGATGAATAGGAGGCTTGAGAAGCTTGTAGTCGTCTCCGAGAAGACCGAGGAGGCGGGTTCTAGTAATGGATGTCTGGGATCTTGTTAGCTGGGGACTCTGGATCGGCTGGGCAATAGCTATAGGCTCATTCATCTACGGCACAATACTTAGGGCCTTGGGACGCGAGGGCTACGAGAGGCTACGTGCCGGCTCGCTAGCCGGGATACTGGTGTTGGCGTTTGGCTGGGGGCTTGTCCAGACGATTTATGGTGGCGTAGTCCCCGGTGTACCGTATGGGTGGGTCTTCTACGCTGTGAGCGGTGCACTACTAGTCACGTCACCAATATACCTCGCACTGGGAGGGCTGAGGGGGCAAGCCACTTGGTTGCAGCCTTGCTAGTTGTGGGGCTCGGGTTCTTCGCAGCCTCCATCGCGAGCGGGGTTAACACCGGGCCAGGTGGCCAGTTGTCAGTGAGCGTCTACCCATCCGACACCATGATCGAGAGCGGTAAGCAACTAGTCCTCAGGGTTAGAGTAGATGGCGGGAGCCCGCCGTACAGTGTAACCATTGACTGGGGCAACGGGGGCCCGCCTAGCAGTGGCTCGATCCAGAGCGAGGGTAAGTGGAGTAAGACCTACAGTATTCCAGACGATAAAGCAACAGCGTCTTTCCCAGTCCGCGTAACCGCTGTCGACAGCGAGGGGAGAACCGGGTGGAACACCTTCTCTATCACAGTCCAGAACAAGGAGTGGTGCCCCCTTGGCTGGCTGTGGAAAGACGCTTTCTGCTGGTTCTACAGGTTGGTCTCCTCGGTCATACTGGCACTAGATGTGCAGAAGCTCGTTGAGTGCCCATTGTTCCTCGTGGACAAGCCAGGGATCCGGTCAACAATATATACAGCCTAGTCCTCGGGGTCTCAATGAGTGCCCTAGGCTTGTTCCTAGCATTCAACCTCGTCTGGAGAGTTGTAGGCGAGGAGGGCTTGCTGGGCGTAGCTGACTCGATAAAGGACGCTGTAGTAGTGGTTGCACTGGTGCTCCTAGCACCATACGTCTACAACGCGACGGCCCAGGCATTGAACACTATTAGCTACATATATTCTAGCTCCATCTCGTCTAGTTGTATAGCGATACTCGAGATCCAGCCTAAAACCTCCACATTGTTTATGGTCTTATCTATCCAAATAGGTTTTCAAACATTATCATTACTCTATTCACTACGCTCTTTACACTACTATACCCAGGTAGAAATACATACCATGGCTCATGAAGCAAAATCTCGGAGAGCTCTCTATTCTCAAGAATTAATTTTAAACTCCTAGTCATCGATGGATTGGGTAAATCTAGAGTACCATAAAGCGATCCACGATCCATGTCTACTAGGGCTTCAATAGACCCCCACAAAACAAACTTGACCTTGAATTCTCCCCTATCAACACCTATGTTTTTCTCAAT
>JBMSAO010000102.1:0-5531 GCA_049414425.1 Desulfurococcaceae archaeon | reverse complement strand
GAGAGTACCGTGGGTCGATAAGCTCCGACAAAGTGAAATCAGCCATGAGAACAATGATAGGCTGTTACAGAACTGATGGTGGGTTTGAATATTTGTGAATAATTATAAATACTTGGTATCATAGAGTAGTGTTTAAATACCCTTATACTCACTATAGTTTCTTGGATGATCCGCTCTGCGGTGACATAGAGACTCAGATGGGAGCCCCGTGGCGTTGGGCTCGACGGGCACCCATGAAGTGTGGGTGAAGCCGATGAACCCACACAGAGGTGCAACCCCGCTAACGGGATTACAAGTATTCACAAATACCAACAAGTACCGTTAGCGGGGAAACGCTAGGACTACTAGGACTATGAGTGAGTAAAATAGACGAGTCTTCACGCTATTTCCCCATTTTTTCTCCTCTTAGGGGTTTATGTTTTTGAGTGTTAAAGCTATTGAAGATGGCGTTGAGAACTTCCTATTAACATATCACGAGAAGCACTTCACACTGAAGAAGCCGAGGCGTAGAGGCCAAGAGCAAAAGTGCGGCGTGAAGCCCTAGCTTGTAGAGCTCGAACTCTAAAAAGTCTAAAAAGTAATCAGCACGCCTCAATGACGTACACGTTAGAGGTGAAGAACCCTGCAAAGTATTAAGAATGGAGCTGACAGCGCCTTGCTAAATATGCTGGGGATTTTGTGGGGCGAGGTTGAGTAATTTAGGCTTTTAGCCAGCTTGACTTGAATCGATCTAAGTGACTCACCTCCGCTACAACTTCACACTTAGCTTCTAGAGCTCTGCACACAGATTCAACTACTTTTGCTACGTAGGCTTTTGACGCTCTATAGTCAAAGAATGATATAAGTCCTTTTCTACCTGCTGTAGCAATAGCTTTTAGTACTACGTGGTCACCTCTATCAATCACTACGACTGTTACAGCGAGGCGGCTGCCAACTCTAAAGAAGTACTTCTCGCCAACAGCTATGGCAATCCTCGGCGAGGAGTCAATAACCTCTATATAGACATTAGAGCAAATATCACACCCCTCCACAGCCTCAACAGTAGCTAAAAAACTCGCGTAAACCCTAACTGCTATGCCATGAGCCAAAGGCACAGTCACACACCCTAACAGTATTACAAGAAATGAGCCAAAAAGTTCGCTTCTTCATCTGCTACGCTCTTTCTCACTCAATTGCACACCTCTTGATTCCTGCACTTATCTCTCCACTTAGTTGCTCTACAACGCATTCACAACTAATTGCCTCAAAGAAATCCTACACTTCTGCGCGGAAGGCGCGAATTCGCGGTGCGCGCGATCGCCTAGTAGTCTCTAGTTAGTTTTCCCCGTCATCGTTAAGATTAAATACGCTTTTACACTTTACGTGCGTCGGCATCACACTATCAATAGTACTGTACGCATAGATCTCGAGAGCACAGCAACAAGAGACCCGGTGTAACCTAGTAATTCTTACACGGTGTATTGAACTAATTTAGAGAGTAGTTTTTCCTCGTATTTCACTACGAGCCTCACTACTGGTGCTACTAGTTTAATATTCGAGAAAGTACTCGCCACAAATTTAATGTCATTTTTATTCACTACTCTGAGTACTGGAAGCAGGGTTGCGTATAGTAGTAGAAAGAGTAGCCCACTAGCTAGTAGTTTTACCAAGTTTAGTAGTACGCCTCCTGTACTACTTAGTAACACTAGTAGGGCGCGTGCTGGAATAGCGGATAAGAGCGATGCTCCTAGTATGCTCAGCGAGTAGTAGTAGTCTAGTTTAATTTTATACTCTCTGTGCGCGACGTAGAGAGCGTAAGCCGTGGAAGCTCCACTAGCCACTATAATAGCGTATAGTAGTCCGTCGACACCAAGGTACTGTGAGATTGCTGGTGCTAGTAATATAAACACCACACTGTAAACTAGTGTCGACTCTAAATTAACTCTCGTCTTCCCCACACCGCTAAAGAAACTCCCCAAGACCATATACCCCACAACCACGTACAAGTAGTTTAGTGCCGCCAGAGTGAAAAACCGCGGAGTCAGCACTAGATACTCTCTTCCAAATAGAACAGCGACAATTTCTCTCGACATAGTGGCTACAAATACTGTTATGGGAGCTATTATAAGTGACGTGTACTTAGCTGAAATTACAAACATTTTTCGAAGATCCTCGCTATCGCTTAACTTCGAGAACGCCGGGAACAGCGCAGTGGAAATAGGAGCTATCGCTATAGTTATTATTGTTAAAAATCTGTACGCCGCGTTAAAGCTACCAATAACATAGTCGCTCGCAATTCTAGAGAGCAACACGTTCCTGTAGACGTCGACTAGAGAGAACACTACGCTAGAAATATACAGTGGCACTCCATACGCGATCATCTTAAGGAGGACTCTACTGCCACTAGACCTGGACTCTCTACTTAGTGACGAGTAGTACTCGTAAAGAAATACCGTCGCGAGCGCGGCTGAGAAGATATATGCTAGCGTGTTTCCCAATAGTGCTCCTCTAAGCCCCATCCCAAGAACTACTAGTAGTGGAGCTAGTAGGAGTCTAAAAGCCTGTTGAGTAATATTAACAAGGGCTATTCTCCTCGTGTCTCCAGATCCGAGTGAAACACCCACAGACACTGTTATGAGAGCTTGAAATACAACTATGGGTAGGAGAGTTGCTGCGGAGTCTGCAAGCTCCGGCCTATTAACAAGCCACGCAGCGAGATCCCTTATAAAAGCATAGCCTAGTAGGTAGATGAGTAGAGACTCTAAAACAACGAAGAGAACTCCACTCCTAATCATCTCAGCTAGAGAGCCGCGCTCTCCAGACTTGTAGTGACTAGAAATGTGCTTGGTTAAGGCTGAGTTAACGCCAAACCCTGTGAATATCATTAAGAAACTTGCTACTGTAAAAGCGAGAGAGTAGGCTCCGTACAGGTCGGGGCCCAGGAGTCTGGCAATAGCTATACCACACAGTGCGGACAGTACAGTAGCGAGAACACTGCCACTAAATAGGTATAAAGCGCCTCTAGCCACCTCCTCTGCTACTATTAGCAAACCCTCACTATTCCTGCTCAAATATACTACCCCTTCTCATTAACTCCCTTCACCGTGTCTTAAGTCTACGGCTATAATCAATAGTCACCACATTGCATTGTGAGATTATAAAATTAATATAGTGCGAAGAAACTAAACACCACTCTACTGGAGATTGATTTCGTGAACAACAATTACTCGACTAATCAACTAAAAACTCTCTTTCTCTCTAGACATGACTTGTAGAACTAGCTTTACTAAACCCGGTACATCAATGTGATCGCAAGGCTTCTTAGAGGAGGAGAGCGTTAAACCTCCGCCAGAGTGGGCCGAGCTATTAACACCACGCACTTGCCAGGTAGCTGGACTCGACAAGACTAAGCTGGAAGTGCCGGTCTCGCTGAGAAACCCGGACTACGTCATCTACATTAGGAGCATCAAGCCATACCATAGTAGAATGTATGCGACAGTAACAGTGACAGTGCCACGCATGATCCTGGCGCCAAAAGCCACAAAACCCTGGCAGGCTGTCATGAGCAGAGCTTATACAGCATCACCTTCCTCCTCCCCTTAGTGGATGGCTCTTCACACACGACTCCCTCTGAGACGAGGGTCCTTATCGCCTTATAGACGCCACGTAGAGATGCGTCGGGCATGTGTTTCCAGATCTCGTATGCTGTAGCTGAGCCTAGTTGCTCCAACACCTTTACAAGCCGCTCGCTAAGCCACCGCCTTCTCCTCTTAGGCCTGGGCTTGTAGCCTAGGGTCAAGATTGCGAGCGCGCTCTTAACGCTGGCTGCAACATGGAACGCAGTAGCGGAGAGAGGGGCTGTGAACACCCCCTTCTTGACGAGTAGCCTGTACGATCCTAAAAGCTCATCGTGTGAGACCCCGACTAGCTTGACCCTCCTATCTGGCATTTGTGGGGGATTGAAGCTCTTAGGATACGCGGCAATCACCTCGAGGTTCACCTCTAGACCCGCCTCCTCTAGATCTCGCAACCCCTTCCCCAGCGAGAATGCCAGCACGCCCGTCTTAGCGGGGACTACAATGCTCTCAACGCGTAGACCCCTCTCCGCCACCTCAAACACTATTGTCTTTAGACCCTCAACTGTGAGAGCACTCACATAGTCGACAATGAAGCTCTCGCCGCTCTTGCACGCTGAGACCTCTCCACGCCTAGCGATATCTATTAGCTCGTCGACATCTACAACTAAGAGGTCATCAACATAGAACGCCAAGTTAACGTCGTCTCCTACGTAGTGAGATATAGACCTAGCAAAGCCCGGCTCGTAGAGCACCTTAATAGACGACATGCCAACGTGCCTAAGGTAGCTCGATATTACGGCTGAAGCTCTATCAGCGTAGCTACCTGTAGGGTTTAAACGCTCGTTCTTGATTAGGACTCCATTAACGTTGACTATTGGTGTAAGCCCCTCACCTTTACTAACAGTGCAAGAGAAGGCCGGAAGCATCGAGCTATATCTCCAGATGCCAGGCTTCGACCGGTTAACTCGGAATACGGGCCTCTCTAGCTGAAGCTTTGGAATCCCTCCACAGCGAGGACATCTCCTCGTTAAGCCGCGCGGTCCGAGCTCGGAGCCGCACGAGCTACAGAGAACAGCGTATGTGGACAAGGGTAGGCCCTTGAAAGAGCTACTTCTTAACAAATCTTAATAGATACTCGTAGAGCTTTCTCTCGGAAGAGAGCTCTGGGTGAAAGGTACAGGCGATCATGTTCTCTTGCTCTGCAAAGGCCCCCACTCTCCCGGCTCGTGGGTGGTCTACATACCCAGCTATTCTAGCTGGCGGCCAAGCTTCAGTGATCGCTGGTGCTCTTATGAAGATACCTCTAACTACTCCGACCCCCTCTACATGTACATCGGCTTCGAAGGAGTTGACCTGCCTACCAAAAGCGTTCCTCAACACACTAATGTTCATGAGGCCTAGCGTGAACTGGCCAGTTTCGCCAACTACCCTATCTGCGACCTTCTTAGCCAGCAGGATCGCGCCAGCACAAGTCCCCATGACGGGCTTACCCTCCTCCACAAACCTCTTGATCGGCTCGTGGAGTCCCCTATACACTATCAAGCTACCAATAGTCGTAGACTCCCCTCCAGGGATGATTAACGCGTCTACGTCTTTGAGGTCTGAAGGTTTCTTCACGTACTTAGCCTCAACCCCCATATCTCTTAGTAGTTCATAGTGCTCTAGGAAGTCGCCTTGAAGCGCGAGCACTCCGACTTTAATCATGCTACTCTCCTCGTACTTGCATTAATTGCTCTGGCTTGAGAGTCCTAATGTCAATCCCCATCATCGCGCTCTTCTCCGAGACCATTTTCTGGGCTTCAACAACGGTCTCTGGGTCGTCATAGAAGATCGTTGCTAGGACGATCGCTCTAGCCCTGGTGGAGGGGTCCGCACTCTTGAAGATCCCAGAGCCCACGAAGACCCCATCAGCACCAAGCCACATCATTAGAGCGGCATCAGCCGGCGTCGCTATGCCTCCAGCTGCGAAGTTAA
>JBMSAO010000101.1:0-5609 GCA_049414425.1 Desulfurococcaceae archaeon | reverse complement strand
AGCGGAGTTCTCGTACTAGTAGTACTCGTGATCTGGCTTCTAAGCTTAGCACTATTTAGCAGAAAACACTAGTTTTCAGCGAGTCTACTAGTAAATCAAATACTTTTTAAGACGTCAACAAGTCTTCTGCGCGTGAACCGGTCTGCGCGAAATAAAAACTAAATCGCAGTCTCTTAGAAAACTAAGTGCTCTCTTCTTGAACAGTTAAAAACTCAACGAGTACACCACAAGAACTAATCACAGGCCCGAGACTAACAGCCCTAATAATACTAGCAAGGCGCTTACTCGCAACTCGTCTCTGAGTGCTCCGCGCCTGATCACACGCGCGGGGCACTACTCAGTCGACTGTTTAGTCATCACACGTATCAGGCACTGGCGGTCTCAGCACTCTCAATTACAACTACGACACTAAGTAGCTAAAGATCCTACGGGCGTGGTGAGTTATTTGCGCTTTATTCAGAGTCTAATTAAGGTTGCATATATGCTATTCACGTGAGGGCATTTTTAAGTAAGCGTGCTCCTCTCCCCTACTTAGAGAGGTGTTGAGTTGACTACTTGTTCTAGATTTACTTGTCTACGCTGTAGCGAGTGTTGCTACTTTAGCGACTTGAGAGAAATGCCCATACTACTACCACACGAGGTCTACTACTACAAGATCTTAGCTGAGCACGCAGGTGTTAAATTAGAATTCAGTAGACTCGAGAGTGGTCTCTACAGGTGGATTATTAGAGGCTACTGTCCATTCTACGACAGCTCTACGAGGTCTTGTAGAATACACAGTGAGAAGCCGCTCGCGTGTAGAATGTTTCCCCTACTACTAGACATCTCCGAGAACAAGTTAATGGTGTCCTCGCTGTGCAACTGGGTTAAGAAGTGCGCAGAGAGCGTTACTAGTATTAGTAGTAGAGAGGACCTGGTCTCACTATTTCCAGGCGAGTACGAGGCTCTCACCGAGCTCGCCACACTACTCTACGGCTACTCAGATATCGTAGCAGTTGCTCTGAGAACTAGTAATATCGAGAGCTATCTCAGAGCTCTCGGTGAGAAGTGCACTGTAATCAGGGTTTTAAAGAGTAGTACTGTAGAAGGCCTCTACTTACTACTACTCGCTGAGTGTAGTAGCGACTTTGTAGAGAGGACACTAGACCTTAGTAGCGTAGAGTTCCTCATTGAGGAGAGACTAGCGCGCGAGTAGAGCCCCCGGTAACCCTAAAAGCCCTAGAGAATTTTAACTAGTTCATTAAACAATAAACTTGGATATAGGGCCTCTACTCATGAGCATTGATCTCGAGAGCGTTAAGTTAAAGGTAATTAAGCCTCCAGCTACGAGACTGGAGTGTATTGAGACTTATAGTGTCCCGTCATCTAAGAAACCCCTCTACACAGTGTGTATCACGAGAGACTTGTACATAGTGTTTGACACTATTGTACAGGATCCAGTAGCTATGAGAGAGCTCTCTAAGATCGAGGAGAAGCTGTACGATGTCCTCGTCGGAGAGGAGTCTCTTGTAGACCTCTTAGAGAGAGTTAGTGACGAGAGAATTAAGCACATTATTGAGAGGCAGTACACTGGGTACGATGTTATCGAGGCGTTTTTCCTAGACCCAAATATCATTAACGTGCACATTATGAGTAATAAGCCAGTACAAATACACCACAGAGTCTACGGGAGGCTAGAGACTAATATTACACTGAGTCAAGAGGAAGCTGTAGAATTAGCTCTCAGATTCGCTACTGCGGCCGGTAGGCCCCTCTCAGAGGCTATGCCACTAGCTAGTTTTATTGAGCCCAGGTACGAGGCGAGAATCTCTATTGTGTTCTCCTCTGATATAACTATGAGGAGGAGTGCTACTATTGATATTAGAAAGCTCACCGAGACCCCGTGGAGTGTTCTCAAGCTAATACACCTAGGGTCACTTAGTATTGAAGAAACAGCCTTTCTCTGGCTTATGGTGAAGTACAAAGTCCCTATACTAATAGTTGGTGGCTTAATGACTGGTAAGACGACACTAGCTACAGCGTTGCTCGCACTAATACCACCCGGTAGTAGAGTGTTTACAGTCGAGGACACGCCGGAAATTAGAATTTCCGCGACGTACTGGACTAGGACAACTACTAGAGAGTACGGTGAGTACAAGATAGCAGTATTCGACCTCCTCAAGACTAGTGTGAGGCTCTCGGAGGACTACATTATTGTAGGCGAGATCAGGGGTGAAGAGGCCCGCGAGTGGGCTCACTCAATACTACTAGGACACTGCGCTATTACTACTTTCCACGCGGAGAGCCCCGAGGCAGCCCTCCTGAGGCTCCTCTCACCTCCAATATCACTAGACCCCCAAGTAGCTAAAATGCTAAATGTCTTCGTTAAGACAAATGTAGTTGAGAGGAATGGTAAGAGAGCTTTCAGGCACGAGGTCTACGTTCAAGACGAGAACATAGTTAAGCCAGTATTCACCTATAATCCCAGTGCAGATAGAATTGAGCGTGTAGTAGAAAACCCAATTAGGAGCTTTAAGTTTATTGAGAGAATAGAGCTCGCTCACAGAGTCACTAGAGATTTACTGGAGAGAGAGTATAGAGCTATGATTAGTACTCTCGAAGAGGTGTACAGAGAGGCGCTCAGTGTAGACCCCACTCTCGAGACCCCCTCATACAAAGAGCTCGCTGAAATACTCTACAAGAAGCTCGCCGAGAAGCTCTCCTCTACGTGACGACTCGACTAGTAGTTTTTAGCGCTAGGTAGTGAATAGTGTAGTTGAGTGAGAGTGGTTGTGTGTGCACCTAGTTAAAATCAGGGCTCTCGCGGCTTCTCTCACTAGGAGACTGCGTGACAACAGCGTCTTACTACTAAATCTCGGCGTGGCGATCCCTATAGCTCTAGTGTTCTTGGCTTACTCTAGACACCTACTCTACTTACTACCACTCGCCGTCTTAACTTCTATTCTCACACTACACTTGAATACACTACTCCGCAGATACGAGGAGTACACGCGTCAACTAGCGATCAAGTCTCTACTCCTCACGAGCAGGGGCTTGAAGAGTAGTGAAATTAGAGCGCTGCGCTTAGCGGTCATGTACTGTCAAGTACTACTAGTAGCTCTGCTAGTTGTAGCGATTCTATACACAGTATTAGTCGGCTTTAACGCGCTCCTAGTTACTACTATAATTACACTACTCTCCCTACTAGTAGTTCTACTCGTGTTACCAAGTATACTCGTGTACTCGTGGAGTTCTCAGAGAAAAACTCGCGTTGAAGTCGAGCTACCCTACGTAGTAATACTACTCCGCGTTCTCTCAGCGCTCAAAATGCCTATTTACGATATACTCTCACTAGTAGAAAACAGCGTGGCGCTGCCGGCTCTAGCGAGAGAGATTAGATTTGCGAGGAAAATAGCCACTATAACTTACACTTCGCTGCTCAGCGCGCTTGACAGAGTATTCGCGAATCACCCCTCAGAGAGAGTCGCGAATCACTTGCGGAGAGTCGTAATTGCAACTACAACTCACGCGGACTACAGTAGCGTGGCGGAGAGGGTTTTTGACGCTATTTACTCGTGGTTTGAGTCTCGAATATCTGGACTCGTGGGCAACTTCACAATAATAGTAGGAGCCTCTCTCTTCGCCTACCTCTTCGTGCCCGTAATAGTCTCAGCCATAGCTCCAGTTATGGCTGGTAGCCTCCTACTAGTACTAGGAGTCTCCCTCGCAGTGCAAGTCTTTACATTCTTTACTCTCTACGCTGTAATACTCAGTCTCCTCCCCTCGAGCCTCATTATAAAGCCCTCGAGGAGGCTCAGAGTAGTCTCTCTAGTAGCTCTCCTGGTAATCGTGAGTATAGTGCTCTACAACGTCTTCTCACTAGTAGCTGGTAGAGAGCTCCCCGAGAACTGGAGCTACGTGACACTGGGGCTTATAGCCGTGTCTACTACTCCCGCACTCGTGCTCTCCGAGCTCGAGTATAGGCGCGTAGCGCTGTACGATACGTTTGTAAGAGTCTCCTCGGAGGCTCTATCCACAGCGGCAGCCACTGGAGAGAACCCTGTTAGCCTACTAGAGAGGAGTGCTGCGAGGTATGGTAGGAGAGCTTCCAGGTTCACGAGGACCATTACTACGGGCTACATGTCTGAGAGGCTGAGAAGAGGCATCGTCATGAGGGCTCCCAGTACTTTTCACGCCTCCTACCTTGAGACGCTACTAGCTGTTTTTAGACTTGGCGCTACACCGGAAATGTTGAAGCTGTTCACGTCGAGCCATGAGAGACTAAACACTCAGGTCTCTAGAGTGAGGGGCTTTGCGAGAACACTTGAAGCCGTTATGGCTGGGCTAGTAGCAGTTATAGGTGGCTTTCTCGCGTACATAGACAGAGTTTTCACTAAAATACTGGAGTTAATACACGGAGTCACTGGTCCACAGGGCTTTCCAGTACCCCTAGCAATATCCTTTACTTACGACCCGAGAATATACACTCTACTCGACAATCTCTCTATTCTATCACTGCTCTTAATATCAGTATTTATTGGCTGCGTGCGGGGGGGCTCGTATACTTACAGTTTCAGGTCGTTTGTAGTAATGCTGGCTCTCTACGCCATCTTCAGGGTAATTGTGAAAATGCTAATAGTAGTTTAGAGTCTTCTCGCGTACTCTCTTACAGTACTTAACCACTGCTCAATGCACTCTCTAACAACTCTCTCCGGGAATACTACTGGGTCTCTAAATCTCCTGTAGACGTGTAATCTAGTAGAAATACTGCCGTCTTCTCTCAGCTCTCTCTCAAATTTATATGTGACATCTGAAATAGCTGTCTCCGCGTTGCAGGAGTACTCGTCGGGACAGCTACCTACTCTAAAGACAGTTATGCCCTTCGACTTCAAGTACATTGCTTCATTAAAGAGTTCTTTTAGAAATCTCGCGTAATTTCCATCTGTACGCCTGGATAAGTGTACTCCGTGAAATACCACGATGTCCGGTCTAATCTGCTCTATTAGCGCTTGTTCACGTGCAGTTAGCTGTGCGAGGCTGTGTGCAAAGGGATTTAGTGCTGTAATAGTCATGTGCTTTTCTAGTATCCTCTCAGCGCTCTCACTACTCAGACCGCTTCTCACAAGCCTGTGCTTCAGGACTTCGAGTAGAAGTTGCGAGGGGTTAGTGTAGCTAATTACTAGAGCTCTCATATTGTTCTTCACAGCTAGTGCCAGTATACCTAGTAATGCCTCGAACCCAGCTCCGGGCTCAGCTGGGTAGAAGACGTTTACTATAAACCCCCTACGGTAGTGTCCAATAATCTTTACCAGCTCACTACATACTGGGGCTATTTCTCCGTGCTCGTATGGTATTTCTCCGAGTACTGGCGGCACAAAGACAGATATTCCTAGGTCTTCAATTATAGTGAAGTACGTCTCAGCTATGTGTATTGGTACTCCGCGCGCTTTTCTCACTTCTAGTATTCTCGTTAAAAAGCCCTCTTCAACTCTGTGTTTTAGTAGTATCATGGCGTCGACAACGAACTCGATTGATCCAAGCCATAGCTTCTCCTCGCCGAATGGGAGCTCAGCTACTAGTACTAAGAGCCCGTTTATTAGTGCTGGCAACTGGTAGAAGTAGTTTAATAG
>JBMSAO010000100.1:0-11405 GCA_049414425.1 Desulfurococcaceae archaeon | reverse complement strand
CCATTATAACGAATACTGTGTTATATGGTACCTTTAACGATACATCTTTAAGTATGTGGCACCCCTCAATATACACGTTCAAATTGTTCATTTCGACCGCGTACATCACGTCAACTTCACCTCTTTAACACCTATTTTAACAATAAAGAAGATCAACATGTAGAAGAGTAGAAGTATGAGCGTAGCACCCCAGGCAACTCTATGCCACACCTCGAAGGGAGACAGTATGTAGTCGAATATTAAGAGTGGTATTGCATCAACAGGGCCAAGTATAGTTGTTGAAACGCCACTCCTATACCTACCAGCTGTGAAGAGCAATGCAGCTGTTTCACCCATAATCCTCGCCATAGTCATTAATACTGCCACGAGCACACTCTTCTTAACTACTCGGATAACCACTCTCATAATAACAGCCCACCTAGACATCCCCAGCGAGTAAGCTGCCTCCTTGTATGTAAATGGCACAGAGCGTAGAAATGTAGAGAAGTAGGTGTAGGAAAAGGGGAGTGCGACTATGATGAGAGCAAATGAGCTGAGCAACGCGGAGCCTGCTGGACTCAAGTATGCCCTGATTCCTGGAACACTGTTTACTATTATAACAGCTAGTGAGAAAACCACCATGGATACAGTAATTGTGGGGACGCTGGCGAGAGACTTTGCAATCGTATCTACCACCAGTGAGACCCTGCTCTTCGGGAACTCAGTGACCAGTATAGCGGTGAATAAGCTAAGCGCTATGGTTACTGGGAGAGAAATCAATGTCAAGAGGAATGTGCCAGCTAGGGATGGAGCTATTCCGCCAAGTCTCTGCGAGAGGGGTGTAGGCGGCAGATCCACGAAGAAATTCCAGCCAGCCTCTAGTAGAGTGGAGAGGCCATTAGTGAAAACTACTACTATTAAGTGGAAGAGAGGGGTTAATGCCAGTATAGCTAAGCTTAAAACTATGATTTTGAATAAATTATCCTTAATTCTCCTCCAATTATGTTTGAATAAATTGATATAGTTGAATAAGTTATCTATAATTCTCTTCCAATTATACAACAATCCTCGACCTCCACTCAATAATTAACTTAGAAGCATATAGACTAAGCAATATTGAAAATAACGTAGTGATGAGCATTGATGCATATAGTACTGACTCGGCGTATCTATAGAGAAAGGCGTTTGCGAATTGAGACGCCACTAGGGCTGAGACGGTGTAACTAGGTGCAAAGAGACATGGAGTTAGAGTCATAGAGTTTCCAATTGTAACCGCCACTATTGTAGTCTCTCCCAGCGACCTCGCAAATCCAAGAATCGCGGCTGCCACTATCGCAGGCCTTGAGAGAGAGAGTAGTATCTTTATAGCTTCATACTTAGTTGACCCAATTCCGTAGCAGGCTTCTCTATAGATTACTGGGATGTTCTCATACGCCTCAAGCATTATTGACGTTACATATGGAACCGTGGATATTCCAAGTGCTATGCCAGCTGCAAAAGTAGAGTAGCCAGTTATGGGTCGACAAGAAAATAGTGGAATAAATGGAAGTGAAGCGTGGAGCGGATCCATTACATAGCTCTTCAAGAGTGGAACAAGATATCTTGAAGCCCACACAGCATATACAATTGTTGGTAGTCCACCCATAAACTCCACAATGCTTGAAACAATTTTCTTTAAATAACCCTTGAGATACTCAGCTATCGTAATTGTGAGTGGGATAGAGAAAACTAGTGAAGTAGTAATAGAGATAAGTGATGTTATAATGGTGCCGAGAATAGGGCCTAGTATGCCGTAGACACCGTTCTCGGGATCCCAGATCGTCTTTGTAAATAATGCTAACCCATAAGCGCTCAGGGATTCTATAGATTTAAGAAAAGACACGTAGATTAGGAGCAAGAGTACACTTAGTAGTGAGATAGCGAAGGGTGTGAGTGATAGAAAAAACAACTTGTCTCTCTTCGACTTCATCATACTCTGGATCACCTAGTTGTTATTAATTCAGTAGCCTTCTTGAGGAGCAGTCTTACGCTCTCTGGTGGAGCCACATATCCTTCTACAATGTAGTTATATCCCTCCTCGGCAACCCAATTTAAAAAGAGTTTTAATGCCTCAGCTTTCATGGGGTCTTCTTGTTGAAGCCAGATCAATATGTGAGATGGGCCTAGTATAGGGTAGCTCTTTTCTCCAGGTGCATATACGACGCTATCGAGTATTCCGCTGAAATCATCTAGTGGTGATGTTGGAATATTAGCATTCTTTAACACCTCTTGTAGAGTCTCAGTTGTAGGAAGCACGAAGTTTCCAGCGGCGTTTTTAATCCTGGCTATTTTAAGCTCGTTTCTAATTGCATAACTCCACTCAACATAGCCTATTGAGTATGGTGTTTGAATAACTACGTTGGTTACTCCTTCATTCCCCTTACCTCCAACTCCTCTCCCAGTAGTAGCTACTGGCCAATTAGGGCTCTTCCCTACTAGTTCCCTAGGCCATTCCCCATTAGACGCTTTGTAGAGGTATGTTGTGAATATTTCAGATGTACCACTAGAGTCGCTTCTATATACAACTATGATCTCTTTGTTTGGTAACATATCTGCTACTTCTAGGTTTAACTCTCTTATATAAGGGTCGTTCCAGTAGACTATCTCACCTTTGTATATCCTCGCTATTGCGACACCATCTAGTTTTAAGCTATAATCGCTGGGTAACTCTGGGATATTGTAGACAACTACTACTGGTCCAAATAACCATGGAACCTGGATCACAGATCCCTGATACCGACTCCACATATCCCTTGGAAGCGGTGGATCGCTACAAGCGAAATCAACAGTCTTCTGGAGAAACATAGATAGACCAGCACCGCTACCAACAGACTGGTAAACTATTTGAACACCATACTTCTCTTGAAATCTCCTAGCCCACTCAGAGATCTGTGGATATGGAAAAGTAGCACCACCACCCAGTAGTACAACACCTTCTAATGTAGCAGGCGAAGGTCGCGTTTGAGGTGGAGAGACTAAGATAGCTACTACAACTATTACCGCTACTATTATAGCAGTTATTAAAACCACGCTCCTCTCCATAGCAATACCCATGAATATTCATCTCAGATCTGATATATATAGATGAATTAAATAATCTATATAGATGCTATATAGACAACTAATGGTCTATGGAGAGATAATTTACAGCTTTCAATTCAAACAGGTTATGGTACAAATCAAGAGCACGTTAGAGGAGTAGAAGTACTCAAGGAACTGATACTAGCTTCTTGTGCAACTACTAGGAGCTCTTTATGCACTGATTAGTAGATGCTAAGCGTGTTTCACGCAGAGTTCTCAACAAAGGTTAAAGTTAATGAAGTATTGTTACAGTGTTGTTTACGAGGGCTTCATTGTCTCTCTGACCTCCTCCCCGCCTTAAAAGGCGAGGGTTCCTGCTAGTGCGGGGAGGTTTGGGACTACATCTCCCGTTTGGGGTTCAGTCCCGGGCCGGGTCTCCGGCCCGTTACCCCTATCCCGGGCGGGACTCGGGGTTATGAGTATGTTGTATGCTCCCACTAAGTCTGCGTTTAATACTTTATTCACTCTTGTGCACTTGAATAGTCCACGTCTAACTCTCCTGCCACATCTCTCGCCGTGAACCGGGCACTTAGATGACGTGTGTGCCTCGTTCACGTAGATCACTGTTATCCCGTATTCCTCTGCAACCTCGTAAATCCTCCTCAGCAAGTAGCCGTATGTCCACACGTGGACATTGTTGAAGTCCCCATTCTCCTGCGCAATATTCTTAGGATAGCCAACCTTTATAATAGAGACTCCCACACTATAAAGCCACTCAACAGCCTGTCTAACTCTTGAATCAACATATGACTTTATTTGTCTTCTCCACTTGGAGTACATAGCTCTGAGCGTTCTAGAGCAGAATCCCAATCAATTCTCCTAAAACCCGAGCCAGTGTTAACAGCTGGGTGGAGAACTCTTAGTGAGGAGCAGACCCTCTCAACGTCCTTAGCAGCCCTAGGACACGTAACACCCTGAGTAACATCATCAGCACCAGCAACACTCTTAAGCCCACCATCCTCAACAACAACCCTAAGCCTACACGTATCATAGCAATCCCTTGGACAACCAACAAAAGAAACACTCATACACAACCACAGAT
Organism: Desulfurococcaceae archaeon; assembly: GCA_049414425.1. Classification (GTDB taxonomy): domain Archaea; phylum Thermoproteota; class Thermoprotei_A; order Sulfolobales; family Desulfurococcaceae; genus UBA285. Next base: position 7,264 of record JBMSAO010000100.1, on the reverse strand, counting down.
AGAGACTAACAACCTACAGAAATTTACGCTTAAAGCTGGTAAACACAATTCAGAGAGATGCCTTAGCGATGAAGAAAAAAGACTGGTTTATGGTAGGATCTTAGCTTTAAGCGTAAAAATGATCTTGCTTTGCTATGGTACGCATGCTGGGCATATCATAATTCTACAGAGTAGATACATCACAATAAATACTCCAATGGCGAAGCCTGATGCCGATATTAGTGCGTGCTTAAGGCGTGTATCCCTCCACTCTTCAACAACCTTCTGAATAGCTTCACGTTTCAACTCCTCCTGCAAAACCTTAATCTTCTCCTCAACAACTCTCTGTTTCTCAGGTGGTAGAGGAAGCGGTTCAGTAGGCTCTATAGAGCCATCCTCCTTAACAGTATAGAACCTAAAGATTCTAATTTCTGGTCTGCGAAACACAATCCTAGGCGGCCTCCAATAACCTAGTAAGAAGGCGATGGCAAAACCAGTTAACGCAAATATGGTAGCGTCAACTATGCATGGATACGGAAGTCGTGCAACCATTTCTCTGCACCTATAAACTACCCTAAGCTAAGCAAAAATATACATGCTTTTCATGGGCATGCACCTAATATATGAGCATAGTATAATTCCTCCAAGTTGACATGCTGTATATACGCCAATATATATTATTGCTTGTACTAGTGCACTACATGTAGGTCCGCAAACTACGCCACATATTATTACAAGCCACCATTGTGTTGCGAATATTGCACACACCATTGCGCATGCTGTTGGACACACTGCACTTACAGCCATATGGCTAAGCAACATACATACCGCGCCAGCGAGTAGGATGCATAGGCTGCACCTAAACCAGTCATTGTTTATTATTGCTATGCTGTATATTACTGGTTTGTTGTACTGTGGCAGCCCCTTCTCAACAAGTCTCGCTAGGTTGTTTAATTCTTTCTCTATTGTTAGATACCCATCTTTGAGGCTTCTGATTGTTGTGTTGCTACTTGTTTGGTATATTTGTCTAAGCTCTTTAGCTACTCTGCTTAGTGCTTGGTATAGCTGTGATAGTGTTACTGATGTGTTGAACTTCACGATTTCTAGGGATACAACCCTCTTCTCCTTAGGTACGTATTCTACGTATGTAAATGAATAGTTGTAGAAGTTCTCACTTGCTGGGATTAGCTGTGTTGCTATAGTCAGGTTGTAGTCCAAAGCTCTAACACTATATGTAAGCATGTAGCAGTGTAGCGTTGTGTTTGCTGAAGCGATCTCTACTTGGTATAGGTATGCAGATCTATTCTCCTTTTCATCACTCTTAGTCCACTGCCAAAGAAGCTTACCACTTATTACAATCTCTACCGATGTGTTTCCGTAGCTAACAATGCGCTTAATTAGTATGTATGTAGAATTCTAGAAGAGAATAACTGTTGATGCATTCACGCTCTGTGTAGTACCCGCTACTGGGCATGAACATGTAGTGCATATTGGCTTTGCTGAGAGGTTCAAAGGTGTTATAGATATATCAAAGCCTTTGCCAGAGATTGCTACTAAGTAATTAAGTACACTAAAATCATAGATTTCAGGGATTTAGTGTGAGTTTTGAAGAAGCCGAGTTACTGAGGAGAAGAGCTGAGTCGTTTCTCAGGAATGCGCTGCGATTAATTGAGGAGGGGGAGGCGGATATCGCGGTATTCAGCTTAGAGCAGTACTGTCAACTCATATTGAAGTATAAACTACTAGTCTATACTGGCTCATATCCTAGAACACACTCTATTAGGCTGCTGATTAGAGAACTCGGCAGAGTAGACTCGAGAGTACTTGTATTAGTGAATGATGTGAGGAATCTACACTATATCGCGAGACTAGAGGAAGCTTACATATCGTCGAGGTATTTACCATACGAGTACACTATTGAAGAAGTTAAGGATATAAGCAGATTTGTCCTAGAGGTGTTTAAACCCATTGTCGACTCAGTATAAATCCAACTTAGAGTACTTGAATAATTACCGCGCAGTCGCTGAGAGAGTGAAGGAGATTGTGAAATTGCTTGACCCCAGTGCGAAAATATACGTATTTGGCTCAGTAGTGCGCGGATTATACACGGCCTCTAGCGACATAGACATACTCATTATTACAGAGAACATAAACTTAAAATACAACATAATGGTGGCAGTATACAGAGAGCTCATAGACGCACCAATACAACTACACGTAGTAACACCAGAACTCTACGAGAAATGGTATAAGAGATTCATAAAACCAGACGAGATAGTAGAAATATAGTGATTGAAAGCCTCGCTCCTTAAGGCAAGACGAGGTCAGATCGCGAAAAACCAAGCTTTAAAACACACTTACGCTGTACAGTGAGGCTTTAGGGAGTACTGATCAAAGTGGTATTGCTTGGTAGTGCAGTCAAGGGCTCATGTAGCCCTAATGGTGACGTGGATTTACTCATTATTGTTACTACCAGGCTCGACGGGGAAATTCCCTGGTAAAAAGTGTTATATTTACTTCTCGGTTTAGGAGTTTAAAGTGCTGGGGTGCTGTTTTTGAGCAGACTCGACGTACTCATAGTGTGTACTGGTCTGAGAGAAGCCGATCCCTCCTACAGGAGACTCAGCTACTTCGCCAAGTACTTGAAGTTAAAGGGACTTAGAGTCGCTTGTGCTGGCTTTCTACAGCTCTCGGGGCGCGGGCTCGTAGAAGTCTCGAGTGAGTGCTACAAACTGCCATTTCGCGTTTTAACGCAGAGTAGTGTTCTCAACTTACTCTTCAACGCTCTCTCCACTGTCGCTATACTGTTCTCACTAGTCCTCACTATACTAGTTCTCAAGCCGAGAGTAGTAATTGTGAGTACTCCGAGCTCTCACCCAGTACTCCCCGCGTACTTGGGCTGCGCTTTATCGAGGTCTAAGTTAATTATAGATATCAGAGACCCCCACGAAGAACTACTAGTGTACAAGGCTAGAAGAGGAGTTCTCAGACTACTAGCAGAGATCTATAGGAGAGTAAACTACAGTGTCTACAGGAGAGCGAGTGGAGTTCTAGCCGTAACGAGGTCTCTAGCCACTCTACTAGCAAGTAGAACTGGGAGGAGGGTCTACATAGCTCCTAATGGAGCCGACTTAGAGGTCTTTAAGCCAGTTGACAAGAAGACTGCTAGAGAGAAGTTTAAACTACCACCCGAAGCGCTTCTAGTAGCGTATTCTGGTGTTCTCTCTTCTCGAGGCTACTACGACATAGTGCCCGTCCTGGAGGCTATTAGGAGGTTGAGGAGGCGTGGTGTAGACGTGAGAGTACTCGCAACAGGCCCTATTCGAGACGAGCGCGTTAAAGAGGTTTTTAGAGTATTCAGAGACGAGATAACACACCTCGGAGTACTACCACTAGGAGACTACATAGCGGCCATGTCTGCGTGCGATGTCGGCGTTGTCCCCAGAGTTGGAGACCACGTATACGACTACTCTATACCCGTAAAGCTCTACGAGTACGTGGCTCTAGGCCTACCTGTAGTAGTCACGGCGAATAAGAGCAGTGAACTAGCTAGACTAGTCGAGGAGAATAGCCTGGGCTTTGTATGCGAGCCCGGAGACGCTCTCTGCCTCGAAAGGGTGATCGGCGAGCTGGCGAGTAATAGAAGTCTTCTCAGCAAACTCAGAGAGAACGCTCTCTCCTACAGAGCGCGCGTTGACAGGAGAATTGGGGCGGAGAAGCTCTGCGAGCTAGTAGTGAGCTCTCTTCGCGATTCTAGATAAATACTCTACGACACCTCTATATAGCCTGAAAAACCTGAGTAAAGGGTACCGCCTAGGTGGCTGATTTGTGAGTAGTACTAGCACCACTACTGTGGGTGTTATTGGCCTGGGATATGTCGGGCTAGCCTACGCACTCGCGTTTTCTCTTCACGGGTTTAGAGTTATTGGTGTTGATATTAGTGAGAAGAGATTAGAGGAGATTAAGAGAGGCGATATTGAGGGGTTTCCGAGAGAGGCTATTTTAGAGGCCTTGAAGGAGTCACTAGAACTCACCAGCGACTACAGCGCGCTGAGAAGTGCTGACGCGGTCTTTATCACCGTTAACACTCCTACTAGAGAAGACTGGTCACAGGACTTATCACAAGCACTCTCAGCTCTAGAGGGCTTGTCGAGGACTTGGAGGAGCAGTCCAGGGGGCTACCGCGTAGTAGTAGTGAAATCAACAGTTCTGCCCGGGACTACGAGGCACCTCGCTAAGTACGCGCGAGAAGTCCTCGGACTACCAGTCCCCGAGCGCGTGGGGTTTGCTCACAGCCCAGAGTTCCTCCGCGCTGACAGAGCACTCGAAGACGTGTTGAGGCCCAGCCGCGTAGTAATAGGAGGCGTAGACGAGAAGTCCTCGCACTACGTCTACAATTTACTCAGAGAGCTCTATAAGAGAGCTGGCTACGAGCCCCCGTTTTTCCTCGTAAACCCTGAGGAGGCCGAGCTAGTGAAGTACGCCTCAAACACATTCCTCGCTTTAAAGACTGTTTACGGCAACTTAATTGGCCTCCTCTGCAGGCAGATCGAGAACTGCGACGCGTGGAGAGTAATGGAGATCGTGGGGCTAGACCCTAGAATAGGTAGGAGTCACATTATACCCGGAACACCGTACAGCGGGCCCTGCCTCGTAAAAGACGTCTCGGCTTTCGCCAGGTTCGTCCTCGAGAAGACGGGCTTAGACTCTGTAAAACGCATTCACGAGTACAATGAGCTAGTTGTAGACAAAATAGTCGAGGACTTAGAGAAGAGGCTGAGAGGTCTGAGTGACAGGAGAGTAGCTGTTCTCGGCGTGGCGTATAAACCCGGCTCCTCCGAGGTGAGAGACTCCTCCGCTATAGTGCTCTCTAAGAAGCTCTTATCTAGAGGCGCAGTAGTATACATACACGACGTTAACGAAAAAGCCCTCAGAAACGCTCAGAACATGCTGAGAGAAGTCAGGACTATAGAGGCGCTCGAGCAGCTGAGGAGCGTTGACGCAGTAGTAGTACTGGCTTACTACAGAGAGTACGAGGACTTACTAGCCAGTGTAAGTGATACTAGTGTACTAGTACTCGACGTGACTGGTAAAATAGCGCGAAGCGATGCCTACAAGTTCTACGCGTCGAGTAAGTAGTAGAGGTGAAAAGACCTACACTGTTAATTCTCTGTACTCTATGAAGTCTAAACCTAGCAACCCGGCTACTGCTCTCAGCTCCTCTATGATGTCTCCGGGTACTAGTACGTGGTGATTTGCGGGGGCGTAGAGTGGCAGGGTCTCGGCGTTGAAGTCTACTTCGAGTATTCCCTGCGTTCTACACATGGCTGTGCTGAGTAGCCCGCTGGTAACTAGTCTCCCAGTGCCGGCTACTACTACAGAGTAGTCTCTACTCATAGAGGTGAAAGTGTAGACGTTACCTAGTAGCTCGCCTGCTAGTGAGTAGGGGTAGCCTGATTCAAAGTGCGTGACTACTCTCCCGGACCTCACCATGTTAACTGCTATTGTGCAGTGCGCGAAGTAAACTCTATTACTCCTAGTCATAGAGGTATTAGCAATCCAGCCACTATAGCCCGTGAGCTCTCTAGAGACAACCATTAGTGCTAGTGACGCTAAGTCCGCTTCACAGGCAATCACAGCACTAGTAGTATTTAGAACTGCGAGAGCTAAACATGGCGTCACCCTGTACTTGATTAAGTAGGGGAAGCAGTCAATAGCAATCCCAGTGTAGTTCTTTTCCTCGACCATGGACTTGAGCACAGCGTAGAGTCTCGCGACATTGAGAAGCCTGTCTCGCGGAATAATAAACTCAAACCTCTCTAGTACTCTGTAGAACTCCTCTACGTACTCGCTTCTAGCCTCTTCGAGTTTAGAGACGAGAGTGTCAGTAGAGATCACGTCCACGGAGGCCTCAAACCTGTCTTCAAAATCCTCTACACTACTATCCTTCTCACCAGTCTCCGAGACTAGTAGTACTCTAGAACCCAGTAGCCTCGAGACAGCTCCTACTACTCTCGCAGCTCTCTCACTAGTCACAGCACACTCAGTACTACTAGGCTCTCCACAGTGAAATACCCAGCTCCACACGCCATCAGCGTCTAGCCTAGCTCTAGCGGATATAGCAGAGGCCAGGCTATTGTGCTCACCGTGGCCAATCATCACTACTCTCTGGTGACCACCACTCTTAGTAAACTCGTAGATTAGTCGACTAGTACCACCTGTCAACGCGATAACTACTAGCAGCGCGTCTCGAGACTCACTGCCAGCTCTCTTAGCCTCCTCGGGGCTGGTAATAGGCTCGAGAAACACCACGTCTCTCCCGGCTCTGCCAATGTGCTCTCTGAATAACTTGTACACAGACTCGTAGTAGCTCTCACCGTGCAGTCTAGTAGCGAAGCCGGCTACTACAATCCTCTTCACGGAGACTCACCAGCACGCACGGGGATTACCGTATAGAGAGGGGAGCTAATAACTAGTACTGCGCGTTGAGGCCCTGAGTTCTGATCTGAGCTCGACCAGCTCGTCTGGTGTGTCTGTAGCTAAGCCGTCTACACCAGACTCAACTAGTCTCACAGCGTCTACTCTGCTATTAACAGTCCACGCTACGACTTTTAAGCCATACCTGTGCGCGTAGCTAATAGACTTCTCACTAGTAATCCTGTAGTGCGGTAAAACCACTCTAGCTCCGAGCCTAACAGCGTCTAGTACTCTACCGGGTGGCTGAGCGTATATTAGTCCAGTCACTATTCTCGGGTTTTCCCGAGGCAATCATCTGTGAATAGTTGTAAATATTTGTGAATACCTTGTTCTCGCCTCGGGGTTCCCCCGCTTGGCTCGGGTTTTCACTGCTTCACCGAGGGGGCTATCAGGGCTCCACGTAACCCAAGAGCCCCTCATCCGCTTTAAGCCTCTTAATGCTATGTTCCAAGATGCTACAACGTCTCTAGATGTTACCACGCCTCCCAGTTCAACGAACCTGTAGTTTATGAACCTCAGTAGCTTCCCGTTAGGCGGCGTCTTTGATGTTCCGCGTGGATCCACGTAGACTACTCGGAGATTTTCTAGTAGCGCCTTGTACTCCGCGTAGGACTGTATCCTCCGGTAGCACCAGAACTGAGTCTCCCAGGACAGCTTCTTACCACCATTACCGTTTCCTCTCGGCTTCTCCAAGTCCTCGAATACGATCAAGGCCCCGTGTTCTCTAGCTACTTCAACAATCCTCTTCGCCACGTAATGTGCCGAGTCGACTAGGATATTCCTTGCCCTCCTAAGCCACCTCGCTCTA
>JBMSAO010000099.1:0-4785 GCA_049414425.1 Desulfurococcaceae archaeon | reverse complement strand
GTAATGGGGAGTATTCAAATCAGAAATATGGCGACTGTAGTCGGCAATCTCTGTAACGCCTCACCGGCAGCTGACACAGCGCCGCCCCTACTAGTACACAACGCGAAAGTCGTGGCCCTTAGCACTCGGGGTAAGAGAGTTATTCCCCTAGAGGAGTTCTTTAGGGGGCCCGGCGTGACCGCGCTAGAGCCCGACGAAATGGTCGTGGAGGTCTTCGCGGAGAAGGCTACTAGAGGCTCCTCAGCCTTCGAGAAGGTCTCCAGGGTAGCAGTGGACTTGGCTATTGCCAGCGCGGCCGTCTACGCTGAGATTAGTGCTGACGGGGTTATTGAGAAGACCAGAGTAGCCTTGGGCTCCGTCGCCCCAACACCTCTCCGAGCGAGGCTCTTAGAGGAGAGAATTAGGGGGCTGCACGTGGGGTCGGAAGAGCTCAAAAAAGCCCTCTACGATATTCACGAGGAGATCTCCCCTATAACAGACGTGAGGTCTACTGCCGAGTACAGAAGGCACGTCGTCAAGGTCTTAGTGTGGAATGCTATAGAGCGAGTCTACAAGAGAATTAGGGGTGGAGGGTAGCGTGGTCAGAGTCTCGTTTAGAGTTAACGGGGAGCCTGTCGAGCTAGACGTCTCCCCGCGAGAACTACTAATAAACACTCTCAGGAGTAGACTAGGGCTCACTAGCGTAAAGTACGGTTGTGGAATAGGAGAGTGCGGTAACTGCACAGTACTAGTTAACGGCGAGCCCGTGCTAGCGTGTTTAACACTAACAGTTGATGTTGACGGAAAGGAGGTCACAACTGTAGAGGGGTTGTCGGGAAGCGGCCTCACAGACGTGCAGAGGGCGTTTATAGAAGAGGGGGCTATTCAGTGCGGCTACTGCACACCCAGCTTCGTAATAATGGCTGAGTACTTACTCAGAGAAGTCCCCAACCCCACGCTCAGTGATGTGAGAGAGTACTTAAAGGGTGTTCTCTGCAGGTGTACTGGCTACATAAACATATTCAGAGCTGTCTTGAAAGCCGCTAAGTACAGGTCTAGGAGATGAGGATCACTGTGAAGTACTCGGGACTACTCTCAGAGGTACTGGGAGTTTACTCGGAGGAAGTAGAAATCCCCGAGAACACGACTATTAAGGACCTCATAGCCCGTCTCTCGCTACAACACACTCAGCTTCGAAGAGTACTAGAAGCCGTGCCCCTTCTCCAAGTCCACATTAATGGGAGAGAAGTGTCATTCTACTCCGAGACAGCTGTGCTGAGAGACCGCGACGAGGTAACTCTGTCGCTACCGCTCTTCGAGGGGGGCTAGTACTCACAGTAGTGCGAGTTTAAAGTTAAGAGAGCCCTCCTACTAACTCTAGGTGGGGCTACTTGGAGCGAGTAATTGTGGGAGCAGACGACGCATACGCCTGCGCCCTAGAGGCCGCGTCTTACTTGGAGAAGAAGGGCTTCTATGTTATTAGAGCCGGGTCTCTCAAGACCGGGAGACCAGAGCCCTGGCCAGATGTGGCCTTAGAAGTCGCGCTAGCCGTCTCTCGCGGCGAGGCCAGCTTTGGAGTACTCGTCTGCTACACTGGAACAGGGGTCTCAATAGTCGCTAACAAAGTCCCCGGTATTCGCGCCGCACTCTGTAACGACGCTGAAACAGCGCGGGGGGCTAGGCTGTGGAACGACGCGAACGTCCTAGTAATGAGTGGTAGACTAGTAACGAACATTGTAGCGCGCGAGATAATAGACGCGTGGCTTTCAGTCGAAAAGCCTGATCCCAGTGAAGAGGCTAACATAGCCAAGCTCAAAGAAATAGACAACAAGTTCAGGTGTCTAAAGTAGAGAGCTTTTTCGTGTCGCCGAGGGATCTGTCCCGCGCTCACTTAGCTCCGCGGCGCGGAGCTCTCGCGCGGGCTCCGGGTCCCTCAGCTCCTACACAGCGTTTATTAAACTATTGAACTTAAATACCTACAGCAAACTAACCACCACCCGCCTCTTCTAGAGCTAGACTAGAGAACAAACACAAGCGCTCGGGAGCAAGAGCAGAGAGTAGAAGATGTGTCTCGTTGCCCGTAGACTCTCATTTTCTACGTAAAGCCGCCCGCAACTTCTCTAATAGTGTACAGAGTATAGAGTAGTGCTACGGCTACTGCGAGATACAAGAGTAGCGCAATCGAGAGTGCCACTAGATCGCCGTACTGCGTAGTCATGTAGATGTATATTGGAAAAATCCACGTCTTCCCCCTAATACCGCCGCCTACTACTAGTGAGGCGCCGAAGTCCGCGAAGACTCTCGCGTGCGTGAGGACAAGCCCCGAGAGCACCTGGTTTCTAGTCATTGGCAGGAGGACTCTGTACAAGTACTCTAGTCTCGAGAGGCCCGCTTCGAGGGCCACTTAGAAAGGCTTTAGAAATTGGGATAATAGGTAGGGGTGATGTAGCGGTATTGGTTGTTGCGGGATATGCACTTAAAGACCCGGATACAATAACAAAGTACTTCTCAAGGAGAGATTAACGTGGCAGAGTCTACACCAAGACTTATGTGCACTCAACACCCAGATGCTACAGTAAGGGTTACGGCTCAGGACGAAGTTGATGAGGCTATTCAAGGGTTTACAATGTTTGGATGCGATGAGGTTATGAGTGACTATGAGGGAAAACTCACACCTTATGCACAGCCAAAAGATATTGTGGTAATGGCAAGCAGGCTTGGTATTGCCATAGGGGAAAAGTTCTTTGTGACTCCAAGAATACCAAACCCGAGACTCGAGGATATAGATAGAGTTGCACTTTCTATAGAGGCTTCGCTCATAGCAAATTACTACTCTTACAAACATTTAAACACGCAGGCAGTAAAGTGGATTATTCTGCCCATGGTTGAAGAGCCAGAAATTATTAGACTTGTACAGAGACTTATAGTAAAGAAGATGAGGGTGTATTACGAGGAGCTCGGGCTTCCAAAAATGGATATACAGCTCATTCCTCTAGTAGAGGATAGTAGCAGGTTTTTAGAAATCTATAGGTTCACAACAATTCTCTACAACACATTGAAGGAATTCAATGTAGAGCTACGACACATGAGAGTATTTCTGGGTAAAAGCGATGCTGCTGTAAAAACAGGTCACATAGCTTCAGCTCTAGCACTAATGTATGCACTACACGAGTTATCTAAAATAGGTGAAGAGCTTGATATGGATATTCAACCCATTATAGGCATGGGCTCACCAGCGTTTAGAGGTGGAATAAACAATCCGAAGCTAGTTGATTACGAGGTTCGGCATTACCAAGGCTATAAAACAGCAACTATACAATCTGCGGTAAGATATGATGTTCCTTACAGTGAGTATCGAAGAGTCTCTTCATCAATTCTTCAGTGGTTAGGAAAGCCTGTGAAGAAGGTGGAGGCAAACATCGTTAGGTTAGTACGTAAGGCTTCTGAAAGCTATAGAAAAACTGTAACAAGGTATCTCGATAGTTTAATTAAATACGCGTCCTGCATTCCGTCAACTAGAGATAGGATTGCATGGAGAGAATATGGTAGAGCGTTTACTTTAGAAGATAAGCTACTTAATGTTCCTAGAGCTATTGTTTATACAGCCACGTGGTATGTCCTTGGGCTTCCACCAATATTCTTAGACGCGGAATTTGTTATTGAGGCTTATAAAAACAATGAGATAGATGAGATACTTAACTATATGCCGTACCTAGCAGAGGAGTGGGAGCATGAAGCACAATTTTACATACCCTCAGTTGTATCAAGAAGACTTGATGAACTAGTTGTGAAGAGGGTTAATGAGGCTCTAGACTACATGGGGATAAAGCCTGAGCCAAACGAGACCTACAAAAATATTTTAGAGCTTAATCCAGTAGGGCCACATGTAATAGCCTTGGCGAAAATCAGAGGCTTTCTCGGCTAGTGATGAGTAATCCTGTTCCTGAGACATGATGAACCCCGTTTAGCTAACTGCAATGAGCCCAATTAATAGGAAATACGTGGCTATTGCTACAATCATAGTTTTGATTTTAGCTATTTGTGGATATGCCTGTGGTACATAACCGGAGTCCTTATTCTTCTCTAAGAGGTTTTAAAGTCTTGGTTTCACTAAATCGTAAAGCCTAGAAATGTTTGTGAATATTCCTGCACTAACCATAGTAATCCTGTTGTTCGTGCCGGTAGTAGCAGGAATTAGTGTTCCAAGGGTTTTAGCTGAGGATGTAGCGGTAAGCAGTGTTGATAGATCTAAGCTTATTATGCTGGCTATGATAGCTTTGCTATTTAGTGACACTCCGTTGGATCAGGTTGAGATTGGATTGAGAGGTGCGAATTGTTCAACACACTATACATCTACAGGAATGGAAGTGTTGAACTAGTTAAATCACCCTACCTACCAGGAGACATAGTCCTAAACACAACTAAGATGGTTGTTGAAGTAAAGAGATACAAATACAAGTTATGCTGTGTCCGAGGGTAGAGTAAATGTCTACATCAATGAATCTCCAGCTTTCATTATTTAGTATGGCGAGAACTTATCGTCTTGGGATCTGTGGGGTTGGAGAGCTACTCAACAAATCTATCGATAGAAATACTGTTATGTTATTGGAGGTGAGTTAGAGCAGACTTTACAAACAACATACTTGGTTAGGAGTGTTAGTAACGCCCACAGAGTGTACATTGCTAGTGTTGCTGAGTTAAAGCCTGATGGTGCTGAATTTAGCTAGAAAAGAGCTCAGTAAACCACCCTCTCCAAGTGAGATAAGGAATTCCCGGGGTATCTTCACTCCACTGGCAATCCAGGGG
>JBMSAO010000098.1:0-27512 GCA_049414425.1 Desulfurococcaceae archaeon | reverse complement strand
CTCAAGTAGCCACAGAAACTCTTACAGAGAGGGGTCTCAATGCCTGTTACTTCTACGTTCTGCTTCTCCTCTTCTATAACGTATAGTTCTAGTGGAAATCTCTTACAGTACAAGCACATTAGTATGTCTAGGCCCCAGTACCTCATCACGGAGAGCTCGCCTCTCTAATAATGCTCTCAATTCTCTCGAGGACACTCTTAGCGACCTCCTCGCTCTTAGCCTCGAGCATTACTCTCAAGAGGGGTTCAGTTCCACTTGGGCGCACGAGCACCCAGTAGTCTCTAGAGATCACTTTGACCCCGTCAACGGTAATTAACCGCTCGCTCTTGAACTCCTCTCTTACCCTCTCAACTGCTCTTAGAGCGGAGTCTCTGCTCATTGTGTACTTCTTCTTCACAATGTAATACTCGGGGAGCTCTGAAAAGAGCTCAGAGGCTTTCTTACCGCTAGTTGCTAGTAGCTCAAGGAATAGTGCCACCGTCATGGCGCCGTCGCGGACATACTGGTGTGGGGGGTACATAAAGCCGCCGTTTTCCTCAAATCCGCAGAGTGCGTCGCCCGATCGCCTCATGGCGTGAGCTATGTCAACACTGCCGACTCTCAACCACACGACCTCGACTCCTAGTGGTCTCAGCAAGTCCTCAACTACAGTACTGGAAGAGACGCCAGTGTAGACTCTCCCTCCGCGCCCCTTGTAGAGCCTCAAATGTCTAGCTAGGAGAAAAGCTGAGCGGTCACCCCAGTAAACTCGTCCACGCTCATCTATGAGAATAGACCTATCGGCATCTCCGTCGTGTCCGACTCCGAGATCGCAGCCGAGTGCTTTAACAGCGTGAGACGCCTCGCCGAGAGTCTCTGGAGTAGGCTCGAGGGGTCTTGCAGGCTCGTGGTTCAAGTCCCCGTTTAATACTACGGGTTTTACTCCGAGCTCTCTGAGTAGACGTGGAGTTGTGAGTGCACCTACGTTGTTAGCTGGGTCTACTAGGACTTTAAAGCCTCGTTTAGCTATCAGTTCTCTGTCTACGTGGCTTAAAATAGCCTTAATGTACAGCTCGTTGACGCCTGAATACGGCTGAGCACTGTGCGCCGCGCTCCGCCAGCTCGTAGTCCTGAATCTCCCGCTCCAAAAGATCTCTTCTATAACTCTCTCTTCCTCTCTCTCGATCTCTATTCCGTGTGGTCCGATAACCTTAACACCATTGTACTCAGGTGGATTGTGACTAGCTGTTATCATTACTCCCCCGTCGAAGCCCTCGGACTTAACAGCGTACTGGAGTGCTGGTGTTGGAGTGTAGCCGGCGTTGTAGACTTTTACTCCAGAGAGAACTAGTGCGCCAGTAACAATGCTCTTAATAGCCTCGCCCCCGGCTCTGTAGTCTGAGCCCACTAGTACCCTGGAGCCCTCTGCGAAGTAGGACCCAATAGCCCAGGCCAATTTAGCTATAAATTCAGGGTTGAGCTCAGAGCCCACAACTCCCCTAACACCGTCTGTTCCAAATAGCCTCCTCAAAACACACACCCTTTTCACTCTTCAGACTCTTCTAGTACTTCTTCAAGTATCTCGTGTATTTCAATACTACCCCCTCTGAGGTCAAAAACTGGTGTTAAGCCTCGCTGCTCAATCCAGAGTCTTGCTTTTAGTGACGCGCTAGTTAAATAACTCAATGCCTCTTCTAGCACCTCTTCCACGTCTTCACCGCTATCACGCACCTCTTCTAGTACTTCGCGGAGGTCTTCTCCGTGTTTAATACTCATGTAGACAATACCGTCTCTGAACTCTATAGCTAGGTATACTGGTAAGTTGTCGTGTGGGATAGTCAGAGCCTTATCACTAACAATATTCACTCTAAAGCCCTGCTCCTCTAGGTACCTCGCCAGACTATAGACACTCAATCTAAGTCCCCGCTCCCTGTATTGATTCTATAAAAACGCGGTAAAAATACCGTGAACAGGGAGCACGCCGTGTCGGCGACCCCCAGCAAGAACGCGCTAATAGTCCTCTCAGCGGCTAGTAGTAGGGGCCTCGAGTGGGCTCTCCGCGTATTAAACTCGAAAAGCCCTGAGAGCCTCTGGATCGTCGTGGACGAGAAGACCATGAAAACGCTGGCTAAAAGGGGCGTAACGAGGGCTCTGGGCGAGAGGATAATGGTTTATAGTGGTAAGAAGCTAGAGGAGTTCTCTCTGAGAGTACTAGTTATCACTAAGCCTGACGAGCTCTACTTGTGTGATGAGAGAGGGGTATTTGAGCCTCTCACTAGGCTACTCAGGCTCTTGAGAGTGAGCGTATACGAGTGCTAGCCCTTACTGTGAATCTCAATAATATCCCCGTCCTCGACCACGTGGTCCAGCCCAACCCTCTCTCCGGGGTACTTAGCCGAGGGGCCCCACACTCTAGCGTAGAGGAAGTTCTTGACTAGGTCGCTGTGAACACTCTCAGCGACATCGCGTACAGTAGCCCCTCTCTTTAGTACTAGGGGCTTTTTAGCTACTTCGCCGCTTGGGGGCTTAGTGTATACTCTAATTAGTTCTAGTGCTTTGTATAGAGCGGGGCCTAGCTCGCTAAGTCCTTCACCACTAATTGCCGAGCCGAGAATTATTGGTGAGTCGGGGAGAGTTCTCTTTAGGAACTCCAGCTCTTCTTGAGTAGGCTTTTTCAAGTCTAATTTATTCACGAAGACTACAGTGGGCTTGTAGACAATAGCCTCAAAGAGAGCCTGCTCGACGTCGTCTAGTGCGACCTCTCCGTAGAGTTTTACGTGCGCGTTGTATATTCGGTAACTCTCTAGGAGCTTTCTGAGGTCATCTATAGTTGCGTTGAGTAACTTACCCATTAATGTAACTCTAATTCCCGTTTTACCAGTTCTAATTACGTCTATAATCACTCTGCCTCTAGGCTTAACTAGGTATATACCCTCTTCGCGCAAATACTCTAGAATGCTCTTCGAGTCCTCGGTAATACTCCTCGTAGCGTCGAGGACTAGCAACACGCTGTCGGCATTCCTAATGAGGGCAATACTCTTTCTCGACAAGAGAACTTCGGGTTCTAGTGGTGGCGTGTCTACGAGCTGGAAGTATATGTCTCGGTATTTCATCATCCCCGGGACCGGGTACTGCGTCGCGTAGGGGTATTCTGAGATAACGGTCTTAGCTCCAGTCAGCACGTGGACTAGCGTGCTCTTACCAGAATTAGGCGGCCCAATGACAACTACTTGTGCAGCGCCCTCTTTTTCAATAAAGAAAGAGGACTTACCCGAAGACTTCTTTCTCCGCCTCTCTTCGAGCTCTTCTCTCAGCTGAGAGAGCCTCTTAGTAGCCCACTCTCTCAGCCTCTCAGTGCCCTTATGCTTGGGAACAGCTGACAAGAACTCTTCTAGAGCCCTGATCTTCTCCTCTATGGTCCTGGCCTCCATGACTTTAATCCACTTAGCCTTAGCCTCGGCGGGCAGGTTAGTGGGCATTACTGCTCAGCCACGCTCGCTTCTAGTTATAACTAACTATAAACGGGGTGATTAGTGCTCGTGCGACCTCCCAGTAGACTTGGTGAACTCAAAGAGGCTTTTACTGCTTTTACTCGACTTCTTAGCCCTGTACCATTTAGGTGCTAGTTCTCTCAATACTCGCCAACTCCTGCGAATAAATAGTGGTGGAGTTGTGTTTAACTGATAGTACTCTTGAACCCATTTTTTAGTGTCGGGATCTGTAATATACCCCGAGCCGAAGTCGCCGAATACTCTCCGTAGAATTGTTAAGTTCAGATCACGCGAGACTTTCGCCACAATACTGGCAGCGGCTACTGGGGTGTACTTGGCATCAGCGTGAGGCTCTACTACTAGGCGCGTAGAGCACTTAAAGAGCTCTCTCAGAGTGGTCTCAATACTTGCCCGCCAGCCCTTAATCTCGTCTATAAAGACGTGTACTTCGCTAACACTACTACCAGCCAGCTCCGCGATCACTCCTAGTATTCTCGTGACGGCTCTCACCTCGACCATGTTTAAGTTCTCGTCGTCGAGGATACGTGGAGGTGCGTAAACGAGCACAGCTAGAACTCCACTACTTAGAATAGTCCTGTAGAGCCTCAATCTCTCAGCTGGTGTGAGGAGTTTACTGTCTCTCACGCCAAGTGAGGCGAGTTTTTCAAAGACGCGTGGCTCAGCGGCGACGCCGGCTACTACCATGTCACCTATGAGGGGTCCACGACCGGCTTCGTCGATGCCAATAACTAGTACACTCATTAAGCTCAGCCAACAGTGAGAACTCTACTTTGGTGTATAAGTCCACTGGGTAATTTAAGCACCTCATTTAATTCACTAAGAGCGAAGTGGGGGATACTAGGTTATAAGGGTGTATTCCTCTACTAGCTGAGATAGGGGTGTTACCTAGTATGAGTAGTTTTTACGACAACTTAGAGATGTGGATTAAGAGGCAGGAGGAGGTTAAGAACCTATTTGGAAAAGCGGAGGAGAGCTACGAAAACGCTGACAGATTAACACTCATAACACTCGCTAGACTGGCATTTCACCAAATGGAGAGGACTATTGAGGCGTTTGACAACTGGCTTAAAGACCCACTAATAACAGTACACATGCCTCGCGAAATGCTCGTTGAGCTGTGGTCTAAACTCAGAAAAATACTCTACGAGCTAATAGACCTAGACGTGGAGCACACCAGGAAATTCGCAGAGCACTTAAAGGAGCTTGAGAGTAAGGGTCTAATAAACCCGCTGTTCACGTCTAGACTAGCTAGTAATGAAGAGAAGAGGCAGAGAAGACCAACTGTTACTATTTAGCGCCTAGACCTGCTCTTCAAGTCTATTTCAACATCAAAGGGCGCGACCTTGGGGTAGAGCGCCTCATAGAGCTTTTTAATAGCATCCTCATGAGGACTTATTACGGAGGCGACTTTACTCAGTAGCTCTCTCCCTAGACTAGTGACAACGAGCTTCTTGTTATCTGAGACCTCTACGAGCCCCGTGTACTTTAGAATTGTCAGGTCTCCGAGTAGATCTCTACTGCTCGGAGCATTTCCTAGTACTATAAAGTTATATCCTAAATTAAGACCATTCTCTCTCATTAAGTATAGGAGGCTTGCGAGGGCTTTCTCGCTTATACCGTTTTTAGCGAGAGATATTATGTAGAGTAGAGTGAGGAGCCTCTGGTTCTTCTCTACATCACTAAGTGTGATCACGTGTCTAGTAACTATTTTCACGTCTTTACTCTTCTCCGAGCCGGTAGCAGGCGTAGCCACTTTTTGCTTCTTAAGCCCACCCACGAGACTACACCCTAGCCTAATTATTAATTGCTCTGTTGACTACTAATAAGCTTACTGGTAGTACTAGTTAGGGATTTATTAATGGGTTTAAAACCGTGAATTGCGGCAATTAGTGCTTTGTACTTTAAGAGGGCTTCACGGTTAGTGTACTTGAGAAATCCACTATCATCAATGCCGAGCTCTCCTACTAGTTGAGAGACGTCGATGTTGCTGGGACTACTAGCTCTGAACTCGTGAATCTGTTTAACTAAATTAGAGATCTCGTTAAGTAGATTTGAGACTCTCGAAGTAAATTTCTTAGACTTGACAAATGCTATTATTAGCGTGTAGGTTAGTGAGACGGCTGAGAGTAGTGAGCCTAGGAACACATCGCTAATTCCACTGCCACTACTTGCTATGAGGAGTCCACTAACACTATTTACTGTGAGCCCTACTTGAGGGTAGTAGAAGAGTACTCCCAGCGCTAAGGTCGAGATTAGAAAGCCCACTAGTATGGGGAGTGATCCACCCTCAAGTAGCCTCAGGAGCGCTACAATGAGGCACAACACTACTGGCAGACTCAACTGCACTCTCTCCGCTAAATACGACTTCTTGAGAGCGTTAATGAACTCGCCGATGTCTTCTCTAATACTAGGTAATACTTGGTGGAAGTACACGGGGTCTTTCAGAGCGTTAATAGTCTCTATTAGCTCTTCTATAGTACTGTAGAGCTTAACGTACCTCGTTAGTAGAGATTTATTTGGAACTAGAGGCCTCTGGGCGCTTATGAGGGCGTTTTTAAGGTCTTCTAGTTCACGTTTACTCCAGGCTAGGCTTTCAGAGCTCTCTACTAGGTAAATTAGCTTGTCAATATGCTCTGAGAGGGCGTCTAATAGTGGTTTCACGGCATAAGGCCCCGGCTTCCAGCGTGAGCGCTGTCTGATTGTTTATACTCAACTTCTCTTTAAATACGTTGGCTAGAGACTATGTAGTGCTAAATATGTTTTTAAGGGGGTTTCGGTCTTCATAGTCGCTTGTAGTGCTTATGTGAAAGCTTTATAAGGTTTTCTGTGGTGTTTGGCTACTTGATGTGGATGAGCTCTGTGAGCTGGGCGAGGGGGACTTTTCGTGAAGCAGTCTTCGATGAGGGGGGCTCAGTGAACCCCGGGGCGACCCGGGGAAATGGGCTTCCGCAGTCGGGGGCTGCGGATCGAGAAGCCGTTGAGAAGTAGATGGTGGGGAGTCATGAACATGAACCACCATCTACCGAGAAACGGTGTTTGCGTGCTGGTTTAATTACGGAGCACGTTACTTCCTCTCATGGTGAGTAGTGTGAGCAGTGGTGCGGGTATTCGCGTAGAGCCCGTGATCAGGCGGAGAATTAGTGCTCACAGCCATATAAGAGGCTTGGGTCTTGACGAGAAGGGCAGGGCTATTTTCAAAGCTGATGGACTAGTCGGGCAGCTAGAAGCTCGCGAGGCGGCTGGTGTAGTTGTGAAAATGATTAGGGAGGGCAAATTCGCTGGCAGGGGCATTCTACTCGTGGGGCCACCGGGTACTGGTAAGACAGCGCTCGCTGTAGCCATAGCTCGAGAACTAGGTGAAGGCACTCCTTTCGTCTCTATGAGCGGCAGTGAGATTTATAGTCTCGAGAGGAAGAAGACGGAAGTCCTAATGGAGGCTGTTAGGAGCGCTCTCGGTGTGCGTGTAAGAGAGGTTAGAAAGGTCTACGAGGGCGTAGTGAAGGAGATTAGAATTAAGAGGGCTAGGCACCCATTAATGCCGTACTACGCTGTGCCAGTAGAAGCCAAGATAACGCTGGCTACAAAAGACGAAGAAGTAACTCTCTCAGTGCCAGAGGAAGTCACGCAGCAAATTATTGAACTTGGCATTAGAAAGGGCGACGTTATATGGATTGACGCGGAGACGGGTAGAGTCTACAGAGTGGGTAGGACTAAAGAGCTTGAAGAAGGTAGGACTTACGATATTGAGGTTAAAAAAGTCGTGGAGACACCTAAAGGCCCTGTTAAAAAGGAGAAGGAGATCGTCAATGTGTTGACACTCCACGACCTCGACTTATACTACGCGGCGCAGAGGAGCTTTATCAGTATTTTCGGGTTCGGATTCGAACGCGAGATCTCACCTGAGGTCAGAAGAGAAGTGGACCAGTTAGTCAAGAAGTGGCTTGATCAGAAGAAAGCCGAGTTAGTCCCCGGAGTTCTATTTATAGACGACGCGCACATGCTCGATATAGAGGCGTTCAGTTTCCTCACAAGGGCTATGGAGAGCGAGTTCGCTCCTATACTAATACTCGCGACTAACAGGGGCTTCGCGAAAATACGCGGCACTAACATAGAGTCTCCCCACGGAATACCACTAGACTTGCTAGACAGGCTCCTAATAATACCGACACGACCTTACACAGCGGACGAGATCAGAGAGATCATTAAAATAAGAGCTGAAGAGGCCGAAATAGAGCTCACGCCGGAAGCTCTCGAAAAACTAGTAGAAATAGGTGCGAAGACGAGTTTAAGGTACGCTGTTCAACTACTAGAACCAGCTAGAATATTAGCAGAGGAAAGAGGTTCGAGTAAAGTAGACGTAGAAGACGTTGAGAGGGCTAGAAAGCTCTTCGTAGACGTGTCTGTGAGCGTAGAGTACTTAAAGAAGTACGAAAACGCGTTTTTGAAGTAACATCACTCTATACACTCAGCTTTAAATGCCAGCAAGCCGAGTCTCTTAGCTTCTCTCAGGACTTCAAGCACATCTCGATCCTCTAGATCCCGCCACTCAATGTAGGCATCAGCGACGGCATATATCAGCCCAGACCTCGGGTTTAAGCAGTACAGCTCACTAGCTTCTCTAGCAACTCTATAAGCAGAGTCTACGTGACACGTGGGGTCAGCGACAATTACTCTACTAGTACCCATCTTCTTGAGAAATCTAGAGGCGGCAATCATAGTAAAGCCAGCCGCTACACCATCGTCGACTACTAGCACGTTCTTTCCACTTAGAGGCTGGTACTCCTCACCACACCTAAATACACTCAATCTGCGCTTAATCTCGCTCAGCTGCTCTTCAATAGAGTGCTTAATCTCCTGTGGTGTGAGTGCTAAGCTCAGTGCGAGTGCCTCGTCGTAGAAGTATGCCCCGTCAGGTGCTACGGCGCCAAAGCCCGCTTCCCGGTTCCACGGTATTAATAGCTTACGGCACACAAGTACATCTAGCGGGGTGTTGAGAGCTCTCGCCACGGTGAGGCCCACGGGAACTCCTCCCGCGGGTATAGCGTAGACGACATCAGCACTGACACCGAGCGACTTTAACCACGCAGCGAGCTTTTGCCCGGCGTCGAATCGATCTCGGAAGACGTAGAGGAGGTCTTCGAGCTCGTTGTTTAGTACTACTCGCACAAAAATACACCTCTAAACTCTTAATTATCATGGAGTGGCGTTAAGTAACCCTACAAGTCAGCTCCAGAGCAGGGTGTCCAGAAGGTCATGGTTAAACTGGGATTTATATACAAGAGCCTCTTCGAGGAAGACTTTAGAGTTCTGCGCGCAATGGAGAGACTCCACGCTAGGCGCGAGTACATACCCCTCAGCCTGCTCGAGAAAGCAACGGGGCTTTATGAAGAGAAACTAGTACTTATTCTCACCAAGCTCCACACACTGGGATTAATTAAGAGAGAGACTATTGGTGATGAGAAAGTCTACAGGTTAACCTACACTGGGTACGACATGCTAGCTTTGAGGGGACTAGTAAAGGCTAATTTCATTGAGGCTCTTGGCGACAAGATTGGCGAGGGCAAGGAGAGCGAGATCTATGAGGGACTAGCTCCGGGAGGTGTTCACGTGGCAGTGAAATTCTTGAGGCTCGGCAGGACTAGTTTTAGAAAAGTAGTTAGAGTTAGAGACTGGGGGGTTGATGCGTCGCTCTCGTGGTATAGGCTGTCAGTAATTGCCGCTGAGAGAGAGTATAAGGCTCTGAGAGAGCTAGTAGTGCACAGGACTCTCGTTCCAGCCCCCTTCGGCTATAATAGACACGTAGTTGTAATAGAGTTCATTAACGGAGTAGAGTTGTATAAGAAACCCGACTTGGAGGACCCGCGCAGAGTCTTAATGGATATTCTCGAGACACTCGCAGTGGCTTATCACAAGGCTTCAATAGTCCACGGAGACCTCAGCGAGTACAATATTCTCATTAGACGTGGCGACGAGAAGCCCTACATAATAGACTGGCCCCAGTACGTCTACAGAGAGGACCCCAAAGCCCCTGAATTACTCAGGAGGGATGTCTACTACATTGTGAGGTTTTTTAGAAAAAACTACGCAGTTGAAATCACGCCGGAAGAGGCTCTCAAGAGTATTGTGGAGTTTAGTGGTGTGTGAGACGCGATCCGGGAGTGGCGCGTTTCCCCGCTAACGGTACTTGACGGTGTTTGTGAGTACTTGTGATCCCGTTAGCGGGGTTGCACCTCTTTGTGGGTTCACCGGCTTCACCCACACTTCATGGGTGCCCGTCGAGCCCAACGCCACGGGGCTCCCATCTGAGTCTCTATGTCACCGCAGAGCGGATCATCCGAGAAACTATAGTGAGTATAAAGGTATTTAAACACTACTCTATAATACCAAGCATCCATAGTTATTCACAAATATTCAAACCCACCATCAGTTCTGTAACAGCCTTCGGCTTGAATCTACGAGGAGTATTATTTTAAGTCCTCAGTGCAATTAAACTCAATGGGGAGAGGCATCGTTACAGTTATTGGTATAGACATTGAGCCGGGAAGCTCTCCTCGCTCTACAAGAGCGCCTAGGTATTCAGTCGTAGTTCTGAGAGACGGCTCTGTGCTAAGAGAGCTCGAAGGTGTGCCTTTTCACGGTGTAATTAGACTCATTCTCGAATACCACGCCGAGATACTAGCTGTTGACAATTTGAACGAGATAGTTGAGACTCCTCGACACGTAGCAGTACTCTCGAAGCTTATTCCATCGTGGTGTAAGATCGTCGAGGTTGCTGGTACAGAGAGGAGTCTCGCTGAAATTGCGAGGAGGTTTAATATTAGTGCGGCACACTTAACACCACTGCAAGCCGCGCGTGTTTGCGCGCTTGCGGCTCTTCACGGCATAGGACGCGAAGTTAAGTTACACGTCGACAGAACATACGTGGTTGTCTCTAAGGGGAGAACTCCACTTCAGGGTGGTAGTAGTAGTGAGAGGTTTAAGAGGAGTATCAGAGCGTGTGTTCTGAGAGTTGTTAAAGAGGTTAAAGAAGCTCTCGATAAGAGCGGTTTCGACTACGACCTCTTAGTTAAGAGGAGTAAAGGCGGCCTCGAGAAGGGGCTATTTGTAGTGTACTCGCCAGTGGAGAGAGTGCGTGAAGTAGTATCTCCTCTTAGAAGCCGCAATGTGAAAATAACTATTAAGCCGGCCCCTCTGAGCACGCAGACTAACGAAGAGCCCAGTGGCAGACTCGTCATTGTAGGAGTAGACCCCGGGACCACTATTGGAGTAGCCGTCCTGGACTTTACTGGCAGGCCGTTGCTAGCGACTAGTAGTAAAGTCCCTGACAGGGAGTTTGTAATTAAAGAAGTACTAAGGCTCGGAAGACCAGTTCTAGTAGCCGTAGACACGTCTAAACCACCGGATTTTGCCAAGAAGCTCGCCTCTAAGCTAGGAGCTGTTCTCTACACTCCTGACTACGACTTACCAGTCGGGGAGAAACAGAGAATTGTCTCTGAGTACTCGGCACTCTATGGAATTGAGGTGCCGGACTCACACGCTAGAGACGCGCTGGCTGGGGCTGTGAAAGCGTACAGGGCGCTGAGAGCGCTAATCGAGGAAGTAGAGTCCAAGACCCGGGGACTACGCGGCGTCGCCAGAGAGAAAATAGTTGTAGAAGTGCTGAAGGGCAAGAGTCTAGTAGAAGCGCTAGAGGAGTACTTTACTCAGGAGCTGTCGCGTAGCTTTAAATTAGAACAGAGGATCTCGACATCGCCAGAGAGGAGTGCGAGTAGCACTGAGAAAAGCGAGCTAGATAGGCTCTACTCGAGAATAGCCGAGTTGGAGAGTACTATTAAAAGGCTTGAAGAAGAGCTCAGAGCTAGAGATAGGCTAATAGAGGAGCTACAAATAGAGCTCAAACTCACCCGTAAAAGAGATACTAGTGAGGAGTGTGAGAGGAGAGTTCAGAGCTTACTACTAGAAATAGAGTCTCTTAAAAAAGCGCTAGTGGAGAGAGATAGGACTAGTAACTCGCTCTTACAGCGTATTTCAAGCCTCGAAGAGGCTATTACAGGGCTAATTAACGGGGAGTTTGCGTGTGCTGTAAAGGCTAGTAGCCTAGGAGGCAATAGCTGCTCTAATCTCCACGTATACTTAGACGACGCGAAGTACTTATCTGAGAGTGTGTTAGAGTGTATTAGGCGGAGGAAACTAGCACTTATTACTCCGCCAAATACGCTAATTGACTGGAGAGCTATTAGAGTACCTGTAGTGGCTGCTTCTCCGCTACTAGAACTCAAAAACTACGTAGTAGTCCCGGCTAGCGCCCTCTTAAATGTGACGTCGCAGTGGAGAGTAATTGAAGAGTACGAGGCGGAGGAGAGGAGGAAGAGGATATTAAAGATAATTGAGGAGTACCAGAAGTCGAGAGGGCTTAGAACAGAGTCGCCTGGTCACTCAGTATAAGCTCGGTTATTCTCTTAATATTGCTGAGCTCCTCCTCCACGATACTAGTGATGTCGCTTTTCACGTGTCCTGGTATGTCTGCCATGTTTAGATCTCTTGGAACGAGCTTTACACTGGCTATGAGGGGTCTGTTGATTGGCTTTCCAATTTGACTCAGAATTTCAACGTAAACGTCGTTTAAGAGGTGTTCGTAGCTCTTATAAATTCTCTCGGCAACGATCTTGGCGAGGACATTGTAGATCTTGCCTACGTGATTTACTGGGTTTTTACCGGCAGTGGCCTCTAGGCTAATAGGCCTCATTGGCGTTATTAATCCATTAGCTCTGTTTCCTCTGCCAGTGGCCCCGTCATCCCCGTGCTCAGCTGAAGTGCCAGTTACAGTTAAGTAGAACTTGTCTCTCTCAGGCATGTCTGCCGTGTTCACGTAGACCTCTACAGTGTGCTCAGGAGCGATCTTGTGGGCGAGAGCTCTTACCTCTTCTACTGCAGCCTCTTTAACACTCATATACTCGTACTTATCGCGGACCTCTCTATCTATTATAGCAGCGGCTATTGTCAAGACTATGTGCCCGTCTCTCCTAAGACCCATAACTTTTACGTCTTCTCCTATAGCTGGGTACTTCTTCTTGAAGTCCTTGCTGTTGAGAAGCCTCTCCGTCTCGTATACTAGTTTTTCAAGTGGTGTTAGTGGAGCAAAGCCCACTCCTATACTAGTATCGTTTGCTAGTGGTACCTGCTCTTTACCGGCTTCAAACACGGTCACTAGATCTGCACTACCCTTCCTGATTTTGTAGTCGACAATTACGTGTGTTTCTGGGTCTAAGTACCTGAAGTTAGATCTAATCCACTCTTTAACAGCCTCTACTACTAGCTTCCCGTAAGGGACGTGGTATGTGGCGCCTCCTAGGCGTACTTCTGTAGTAGCTCTCCCAGCGACTATAATGTATATTGGCTCAATGACGAAACCCCCTCCGAAGCGGGGGAAGGCCTGGCCACCCACGAGGAGTGTTTTGTCGAGATTGTGGTGGAGGAGTGTGTTAAACTCTTTTAAGTAGTACTTGCAGAGCGCTCTAGAGGCGGCTTCGCTAGCGGCGTCAGCGATGTAGTCTGGGTGTCCAAGCCCTTTTCTCTCCACGAGCTCAACTCTCATATCTCTAACGCTCTGCATTCTGAGAAGCTCAACTTCAATATTTCTACCAGCCAATTATGCACCCCCGCTCGCAAGAGTGTCTTAGTTACTCTAATCATTAAGCTTTTTTAACCTTTACCTCTTAGAGCTCGCACTTACAGAGCCCTCTACCAGGCCCCCACTCGATTACTCTCAGAGAACCGGGTAATACGCTCTCTACACTCTCTTCAATGTTCGCGTAGAGCACACCAGTTCTCTTTTTAGCCTCTTCTACTAGTATTCTGGTAACCTCTCTCTTAGCGTCGTTTACGCTCAGGTCTCCCGGCACTACGAGTGTGTATGATATTGAAGACTCCTTTACTACTTCAGGGCTGCCCGCGAATACTTTAACGTAGTCTCCGTACACCTCATCGCAGAATAGTCTCAGCCCGACTCCGAGAACGAGCGGCACTCTCAAATACCTCCTCTCCCCGTACACCATGAACGCGCCTTTAGTGAGGTACTCCCCGGATGGAGGGGTTTTCGAAACCTGACTACCGTAAACCCAGTACACATCGATGTAGCTAAACCCCGTCTTCCAGGCCTTTGAGTAGCACGCGGCAATAACAGCGGCGTCGAGTATATCTTCTAGAGCGGGGGTCCTACCTCCTCTTACTAGCAACACAGTTGCCGGAGCTCCGTGTATATCTGCGTGGAGGAATATATCGCGGTCTTCTAGGTACTTCCTAACTACGGCCTCGTTTTGAGAAGCGTCTTTGCCAGCAATTACGAGGAAGCCGTTCCGTGTAATAGTCCACCGAAACTTCTCAAACCAGAACCTCGGAGAGGGTCGACTACGCACTTCAACTCTGAGCTCTTCTTCTATCTTAACGCTCTCTCTCACCATCTCAGCGAGTGCTCTCTCCGCTCTCTCAATTTTCCCCGCTAGTTCTCCACGCCTCTTCTCGAGCTCCACTACTTGCTCTTCAAGGCTCTTTCTAATACTGAGACAGACTTCTCTAGCTGGGAGCTCAATGCATACAAGCCCCTGATCCCTCTCCACTCGTAGAGGACCGCACTCCCTCACAGCCTCCCATCCACGAGCACTCCTCACCTTTACTGCGCACTCGAAGACCTCGTAGATGTAGTTGTAGTTCTCGTAGATAGCCCTCAGAGTCTCCGCAATCTCGCTGTACTTTCCTCTTAACTCCTCAATGCTCTTTACTTGCTCCTCGACTCTCCTCTTATGAGCTTCTAAAGCCTCTTCTAGTTTACGTCTCCTCTCCTCGAGCTCTAAATGCGCCTCGAGCTCTGTGAAGTAGGCGTCAATAGCGCTGTCTAAGTCTACTCGCACTACTTCACGGTCAAATACCTCCTCGAAAAGCCTGGGGTAGTAGGCAGTGTAAAGCTCGTAGATATTGTTGTGTTTAACTAGGTAGCCGTAGCCTCTGAGGCTCTCCTCTACTAGCTTATAGTACTCCTCCGCGACTCTCTCAAGGTCACTTCTAGGAACCTCGCTCGGCTTCTTGTATTTATCTCCGTAAAGCCCGGTTCTAGCCAGTAGCTCCTCGGCGATATATCCCGGAAGCCCCCACTCAGAGACAATGCCGCGTACAAGGTCTCTTCCAGCGAGGAGGGCCTCGACTAGACTACTAGTACTACTTGTTAGTGGTGAGAGCCCTTTAGGTGGTGGTGGTGTGTACTTTACGCCGACTTTAATCACTCTATCTCTGAACTCTTCGAAGCGCGTAGCATATAGTATCTTGTCGTCACTGTCAGTCACAACCCACAATCCACGCGGCACGATCTCAGCATAGTGCCTCAGCGCTCTGCCCTGCTTAACCGTCTCCAAGACAACTACGCGCTCCCACCACGGCTGTGAAATACTAGTTATTTTTCCATCTCTCACATGAGCTCTCAGGTAACTAGTAAACTTATCAATACTCTTCACAGAGGGCTCGCTGCGTGAGAAGTGAAGTCTCTGAGCGGGCTCTACTTTTAGTAGTCTGCTCTCACCCTTACACACAAGTTTGAGTAGCCAGTAGTACTTAGACCTGTACGCGTTGTCAACTACACAGTTCCTAATACTCTCTCTGTGGAGGCTAATCCACACATACACGTCAATAGTGTCCATGGACTTTTTAATCAAGAGCGCCCCTCTCTTGGCTTCTAGTAAGTAAAAAATCTAAAATCCGCTTTAACAAGCTCTTAGTAGTCCTAGTGGCTGGTGGGCTTGAAGGCTATTGAGAGCTTCGTGGGGAGACTGGGACTAGAGGATAGAATAGTGTTTCTCAGATTTCTAACTGGGCTAGTATACGGCGTAGCGGTGTTTACAGCTTCGCGATTTGTACACCCAGTTAGGCTAACACCCTATGCCTGGTCAGCTTCAGTCATGGTCTACTACTTCACAGTACTCTACGTGTTAGCTAAGTATAGACCTACTAGTAGATTTCACCTCTATTTACGAGGATTAGCTACATTTTACGCTACGTGGATATTAACAGTAATAGTGCTCTTTGAGCTCACAAAGCTTGTAGGTGTGTAGCACTTGATAAGAGCGCTCTCAGTGGATCTGTGGGGCACTCTAATAGAGGACGAACCAGGGCCGTTAGAGACTTACACGCAAATGAGACTACAAGCTCTCTGGAGCGTGCTGAGCAAGTATATTAGTGTAGACTACGACGCGGTAGTCGAGGTCTATAAGAGGGTCTCTAAGTACAAGGGGTTCACTCCTCCACGAGACTTCGCCAAGATAATTACACTGGTCTTCGGAGTTACGAGTGAGAGTATTCTGGAGGAGGCGGGTGAGGCCTATGAGCAGAGCACTTACACTTACACGCCGAGAGTTATTCCCGGAGCCCGCGAGCTACTAGAATACGCTAAGAGTATTGGCTTGAGAGTCGTAGTCGTGACAAACACCTCTTTCTCCGCTACAGGTGTGCTTAAAATGCTGAGAAGCACTGATCTAGGAGACTACGTCGACTACGTAGCGTCCTCGGCTGACTTAGGTGTCGAGAAGCCTAATCCAGAGATATTTCGAGTGGCGCTACGCGCGGTTGGTGTAAAGCCCAGTGAGGCAATTCACATTGGAGACTCCTGCGGGAGGGATGTCTTTGGGTCTCTGCTAGCGGGGCTGAAGCCGGTGCTGTATGCTGAGAAGCGCGACGTCCCGGACTTGTGCAGGGCTTTGAGAATACCCGTGGTTAAGAGTCTTAGAGAAGCTATAAGTGTTCTCGAAGCCCTAGTAAAGCCTTGAAGCCCCGGCACCGAGCCTCTCTCAGGTGTTTACTGCTATGTAGAAATAGTCAATACACTCTAGTAGCTCTGTGAATTCTGAATCTAAGTCCGGAGGTCTGATCGTGAATGTCCTGGGGTGCCCACTGATAACTAGCAGGCCTCCTCGCTTAGTAATCCTCTTTAATTCTCTCAGTGCTTTGAGTTTTTCACTAATAGCCCCCCAGGTTGATATTGAGAACACGTAGTCGAAAACACTACTTCTAAACGGTAATTCCTCGGCATAGCCCTCTAGGAGTAGTACGAGGGGAGAGTCTACTCTGCTCTTAGCTCTTGTGAGCATTTCGCGCGAGGGGTCTACGCAGACATATTTGAGCTGGCTCGCTAATTCACGGCTCTTTAGAAACTCGTAGAGTAATCCAGTACCACAGCCGGCGTCCAGGACTAGTCCTCTGAGTTCTTTAACTACATCTAGAAGGCACTTGTATTTAGTGTACTGCTCCTCTAGGTACAGACTGTCGTATACTTCGGGTGTTACGAGGTACTCCACGATCTCACTTTTTGAGGAACTCTTGCAGACTAGTCCTCCTAGAACTCTTCTTCTTCAAGAGCTCCCAGAGCTTCTTCAAGTCTACATACCTGTATTCTAGCTTGAGCTTCGCCAGAGTCTCTAGAGCTGTTGGTGCAAAAGAGGGTGCTACTAGAATTCCCCGAGGAGTTTCACCGCGCTCTTTTTTGTAGGCTTCAACGTATTTGTACAGCTGTAAAGCGGCTTCGCGAGTAGCTGTAACTCTCTTGAGCTCTACTAAGACGTGTCTACCAGACGCGTCTAGTGCGTATATATCTACGTAGCCGTCTCCCACAGGCTTCTCTACTTCTAGTATTCTCAGACCATCCTCTATGAGCCAGGGATTCTCGACTAGGACGTCGCGCATATCTCTCTCCTCGAGGTACATGGTGAACTCTCCTTGGTCAACTAGGTCGCCGACGACTACTAAGTCTACGCGTGTAAACACGATAGTGAGGTACTCGCGGGGCCTGTCTCTCACAGCGTGAATTAATAGTCCAATCCCGGGCTTAAAGGCCACTTCAATAGTGGCTGTTGAGGGCTGCCAGTTAACGGGGGAGTAGCCGTCCGGTCTGTGAACTAGTAGAGCGCCGTCTCGCTTAATAATAACGACTCTCTCACCTGGTTCAAGTCTAGAAGCGGCGCGGCCCTCGTAGTCGACTCTACACTCACCAAACACTACTACTAGTGACCTCCTCGCAATAGCTGATTTCAACATGCTTACTAGTTCTTCGAGGCTGATATTGCTGCATGTCTCTAAAGGCACTCAAAACACCTAAGTAGAGCGTGCACAAAGCGCGCGGAGTAGTACTCTTCTCAACTAGTTGTTAGCCTGGTTAAAATTATTAAGACTCCGTGACTTCAGAGTGTACTAAGCGCTCCCTGTAGTATTTTGGTGTTGTTTTGTATGAAGATTAAACTACTGGCTTTTGACAGTATGGGAGTGAGGAGTATGGCGACGCTCGTAGAGACGTCTGCGGGTGTGTTTTTTATTGACCCTGGCGCGGCGCTAGCTCCCAGGAGATATAATTTACCTCCACACGAGCTCGAAGTCAGAGCTCTCAGGGGCTTTCTGGGAGATATATACGAGGCTCTCCGCTCAGTAGACTACGTCATAATAACACACTACCACAGAGACCACTACTTGTACAGAGCTGGAGAGCAAGAGTACTATAGGGGCAAATTTATCTACGCTAAGAACATGTACACTGATATTAATCCAAGTCAGAAAATACGAGCACACGTATTACTCAGAAAAATGGGCGTGGAGAGCACTGCAAAGCGCGTAGTCTTCGTCGACGGGAAGACTATTGAATTAAACGGAGTGAAATTAAAGTTCTCGTCACCACTACCACACGGAGACTGTAGTAGTAAACTGGGATACGTGCTATCAGCTACCATAATTGAGGAGGGCTACACTCTAACGCACGCTAGTGACGCGCAGGGCGCTCTCTGTAGACACACTTTAAACTACCTTCAGAGCACACTACACGACATTCTAATTATTAGCGGGCCTCCTACGTACATTAAGCACACTAGTACTAGTAGTGTTATTGAAAATCTCGCTAAGCTCGTCAAGAGCGCGAAAGAAGGCTTCACGCTTATACTAGATCACCACATACTCAGAGACAAGGAGTACAAGAAGTACTTTAACGTGCTGAGGAGTATTAGAAGCGATGTTAAAATACTAACAGCGGCTGAGTACATGGAAGTCGAGATTAGACAGCTCGAAGCGTACAGAGACGAGCTGTGGCGTAGATCTCAGCTCTGAGAACTACTCCTACTACTGAGTGCGCTAGGGGTTTCCCCGGGGTGATCATCTGTAGCTAGCTGTAAATAGTTCTAAGTATCTCTTTGCCCCGGGCTTCCGGCTCTGCTAGGTTTTCACCGCGTCGCAGGCATGGCTCTCAGGGCTCCACATAAACCGCGAGCCTCTCATTCACGTTGAAGACAATAACTCAAACACCGCAACTCACCATCCGCGAAATGAGTACACGTAGAGAAGCCTACTCACAGCTGATTACAAGCAATTACAGACCGGTCGCGGGCTTTCTCGATCACTCTGCGCTATTTAGTGTTGTTTTAGTGTTATTCGGCTACTAGAACTTTATTTTGACTTCTTCTGGTGCTACTCGGCCGTAGTCTAGACTTATAAACTCGATGTTACTACCTCGTATTACTACTTTACCTAGTCTCAGCGTTGGCTTACCCTCATTAAACTCGAGACAGTTAGTTAGTACAACGTTCATGACCGGGTCAACTAGTTCTAGAACACCCATATACTCGAATCCGCCCTTAGTTCTCACCAGCACTATATTGCCCTCGGCACTCTTCAGTATTTTGAGGGGGCTTTGTGGTCTTTGATTATACTGTGCTGGAGTCAACTAGTAAACCCCTATAACAGCTCACTGTTACTACACCTAATAAATAACCGGGGTTTATATATAAGGTTTTCCAGCTCTCACTTCTACGAGGGGGTTTAGTCGTGATTAGAGTAGTCGTTGTTGTTAGTCTTAGCTTAACGGCTCTCATCCCCCTCGGAGTGGTTATGGCGCTACTGGCTCTCGTAGATATACCTGCTACCGGCTACTTGAATATAACCTTCGCGCTCTTCGGCGTGCTCTACTCTCTAAGCGGCTTTGCGGCCTACAAATACCTAGTAGTAGAGAGTAGAGATGGAGTCGGGGTTTTCGAGTCTCTACTAGCATTCTCTCTCACGTGGCTTCTAGTGCCATTTCTCTTCTCGATACCTCTAGCTACTTGTCTGGGAGTGCCCCTACTAGACGCGTTCTTCGAGTCTGTATCAGGATTCACTGGAACAGGCCTCACAGTCTTAACGCACCTAGAGGCACTGAAGCCCAGTGTTCTAGTTTGGAGAGCAGTTATGCAGTGGATTGGAGAGCTCGGTATAGTCGTGTTCGCGGTGGTTCTAATGCCCTTTATTTGGAGGTTCAGTTACATACTCTACAGTCTCGAGAGGTCAGTGAGGATACTCGCCTCGCTGAGGAGAACAGCAATAAGAGTGTTTCAACTATACGTGGTGTTGACACTTACTGGTATTATTGCGTGCTTAGCCACTGGTATGAATTTACTCGACGCAGTAGTACACACAATGACGGCTATTGCGACTGGTGGTATGAGTAATTACGATGTTAATTACCAGCGAGTATACGAGTACGCGCCACTGAGTGTATACCCAATTACAGCGCTAATGTTTCTTGGTGGCGTTAACTTTACCGTACTGAACCTGCTACTAGTAGCGCGTGATTACAGGCGAGCGTGGCTAAATGAGGAATTTAAAGCGTATATATACCTCTCTCTAATAGCGGTTATCGCGTCCTCTATACTACTACTACCGCGAGTTGAGTTGTCTATAGTAGATGCACTACTCTACGGGTCGTTTAATTCACTCTCAGGCTTTACTACAACTGGCTTTAGTATTGGCTCAATTGAAAGCCTTCCCGTCGACGTAAAAGCGCTGATCACAGTGTTCATGTTTATAGGCTCTATGAGCTTTTCAACAGTCGGCGGCATTAAGGTCATTAGAGTAGTAGTTCTACTCAAAACTCTGAAATCATATGTGATAAACATTATCAGTGGTGGTGCTGTCCAGCCAGCAGTGAAGCTTAGTAGTGCTGTATTAGAGGAGAGAGAGGTTTTCAATAATCTACTCATAGTAGTACTCCACTTCACACTAGTATCTGTGGGCTCTCTTCTCATCAAGTCACTAGTGCCTAGTAGAGACTTCTCGGATGCCCTCTTCGAGGCTACATCAGCTGCCAGCGCAGTGGGGCTGTCTACCGGGATAACTGGGCCTCACGCCCCACTAGGCGTTAAACTAGTACTCATAGTGCTGATGTATCTGGGTAAGCTCGAGTATATACCGCTCCTAGCACTAATAGGACTACTAGTCTACAAGAAGTACTCGGTTATCGCGAAGTAGAGGTGTCCTTAATAGTAAGCTCAGAAATAGCTACTACTATACGGGTGATTTCGTGGAGTTTTGGCTAGAGGAGAAGGTTAAAATACTAGCATCAGAGTTGAAGCACGCTAGAAGTATTGACACGTACTTAGTGAAAATGTCTTCGCTAATATATGAACTGGAAGACCAGTGTCTAGGAGGCACTAACTGCGTTGTAGACTTATTTAGAAAAGTACTAGAACACCCAGCTCTCTCGCGGGAGATTTCTACACTAGCTTGTCACACTGACGAGGTACTCCACTTAGTGCAAGAAAACCCCAGGTTTAGAAATCTAAGAAACTACTTGAGTGTAGTTGAGGATGTGCTGAGAAAAACTACTTGTGTGAGTGAAAAGGAGCTAGTAGTCACTAGAGAGCCCACTTTTAGAATTGAGAGAGAGGAGTACAGGGCACTCGAGAGGCCAGTAATTACCGCCATTGAGGAGTATGGAGCGCTCGAGAGGCCCATTAAGCAGAAACGGCCTCTAAAACTGCTATTGAAGATATTCGCTGTAGTAGCGGCTGTTCTAATACTACTCGGCGTAATATTAATTATTACTTCTAAGTAGCGGCTTCGAGCACGGCTTCTCTAAATATACTTAATCCCAGTTTAGCCTCCTCTTCGCTGATAACTAGTGGTGGTATTAGTCTAATAGCGCTCTTACCACACGGCAGTGAGACTAGTCCTTTCTCTAGTGCTGTCTTTACAACTCTATTTCTAGTCGTAGTATCCGGCTTCCTGCTCTTCTTATCTGCGACGAACTCTACACCCCACGCTAATCCAATACCCCTCACATCGCCTACTTTCTCGACTCTCTCCCTTAGTGGTAGTAGCTCGTCTCTAAAGACCTTCTCCAGCTCGACTACTCGTGGTAGTAGTCTCTCCGTGACCTCTATGGTCTTGAGGGCGGCTACGCACGCTAAAGCGTGTCCTCCAAAAGTATTACTGTGAATACCTGGCTGCTTAAAGTCCAAGTCAGCTCTGAAAATAGTCGCGCCTATAGGCATAACACCACCACCTAGAGCCTTAGCGAGCGTTATAACTTCTGGCACGGTGTTGAAGTGCTCAATTGCAGACATTTTACCAGTCCTGCCGAGACCCATTTGAACCTCGTCGTCAATTAAGAGTATTCCATACCTGTCGGCGAGTTTCCTCAGCTCCTCGAAGAATCCTCGTGGAGGAACTACGTAACCGCCTTCTCCCTGAATAGGCTCGAATATGAAAGCCGCGACTTCATCGGGGGGTACTAGCTTGTCGAGTATGTACTCCTCAATAAACTCTATTACTCTATTCACTAGCTCGGCGGGGTTTTCATAGCCATCAATGTGCCAGGGGTTTCTGTACGGGTTTGGGTACGGTGAGTGGACGACACCGGGCATCCATGGGAATATCCCCTTCTTGTGCACGTTTTTACTAGCAGCAGCGGCTAGCGAGCCCATAGTTCTCCCGTGAAAGCCCCCGTAAAACGATATAATGAACTTTCTCCCTGTAGCCTGTCTCACTAGTTTAAACGCGGCTTCATTAGCCTCAGTCCCGCTATTAGAGTAGAAGACTTTTCGCGGCATATCACCAGGGGCTATGCTGGCTAATTTCTTCGCGAGCTCTACTTGGTAGGGATTGAAGAAGTCAGTTCCAGCTGCGTGAGCGAGTTTCTCTAATTGCTCAATAATAGCTCTCTTTACTTCAGGGTGCGTGGGGTAGCCTAAATTACACACAGATACGCCACTCGAGAAGTCCAAGTGCTTATTGCCGTCTACATCGTATATCCACACGCCCTCAGCTCTCTCTATAACTAGGGGTAGTGTTTCGGGGTCGTGAGTAGTCGTCGCGACGTACTTGTAGTGCTCACTGATCCAGTACTTGAACTTGGAGCCCTCAACAACAGGCTTAACTAGCACTTCAGGCTTCAATAAGAGACCACCGTGTTTTAAAATAGTACACGCGAGGTATATATATACGACTTCTCCCTCTCTGCGTAGCAAACAGTGCACTTTACACCTGTGTGCTGCGCTAAGAGCTATTGCTATTAGAGTAGTATGCTAGTCTCTTAAGTCTACTAGTGAGCTTCGCGAGATTTCTCATTAATAGCTCTTTCTCCCTGTCGCAGGCCCTCACGGCGTCGACTACTCTCGTGAAGAACTCTAGTGTCTTGTCAATATCTCTAGGTCTAATCTTGTAGGGCACGCCGTCTTTACCTCCGTGAGCGTAAGCGTAGAGGAAGGGGTCTATTGGGTGAGTTGTGGGGTCTTTGAATGAGGGCTCGTAGCCGTATATTAAGTCAGCTATTAGTGCTAATGCCCTGAGAGTCTCAGGTCCTAGACCCTCAACTAGTATTAAGTCTCTGAAAGTCAGGGGTGCCTGTCTCTTGATAAGCTCTGCTACTCTCTCAACTCTCTTAATATCCGTTACGGGTCTATAGAAGCGAGGGCACTTCAAGAACTTCTCTCTCAGCTCACTACTAGTAGTAGTTGAGGCAGTAGTCCTAGTAGTGAGTAGTGTGAGTTCAGGTAGACCTCTCACGAGTCTATTAACTCTGTGTAGGTGCTGTACGAGTGACTCGAGGGGAGTACTCTCTACTATTTCTACTAAGGCCCTTCTAGCACTACTAGATTCTATGTCCACTAGGTTTAGTCCCGGCGAAGTCTTCATTGAGGCGACTCCCGAGTGCGGGTCTTGTTCACACGTAACAGTGCTACTTCTCTCTACAAATATGTGGTATCTCCTAGCTAGCTTACCAGAGAGGTTCATACCCTGCTGTACTACTAGTACATCGCCGCTCTCAGAGACTAGTACTCCGTGAATGTAGAGTGTGTAGCCATCTTGTATAGCCACGGAGTCTACGCGCGCGGAGAGCCTGCTGAGCTCTACAACACTACCGGAGTCAACTGTATCGCCTAGTAGCCTAGCCTCCTCAGGCACACTTCTAGCATCACTACCCTTACCCCCGAGGACGCTGACACCGCGATCTAGTAGCGACCCCGGCGGGAAAGCCGACTTTAAAACATAGAGTGTAACTGTAGTCGAACCACTACTATCCCAGTCCATGCCTATAATGTTGTTAAAAGCCTGTGCCGATCTATGATTGCCTGCGATTAGTTTTGAGTAGATGTGAGTATCTGTGTGAATTTATTGGCTTCTCTAGGTGTGTTTGCTCGTGGATGATGTGTTTTGGTGTTTGAGTTGTTGTCTTCGATGCAGATGAGGGGCTTGGGGGTTGCGTGGAGCCCTGATAGCCCGGGCTGTGATGCAGTGAAAACCCGAGCAGAGCCCGGGAACCCCGAGGCAAGAAAAAATATTCACAACTACTTACAACTAACTACAAATGACTGCCTCGGGGAAACCCAACCGTGTAAACGACTCTCACTCCACTCGCCCAGCCCACTAGATCATGAACTCGGGTACTCCGCTGGGATCATACGCTACTCGCGGCTTTAGCCTATTCCTCCTCAACAGCTCCCTGACGTGGGGGTACAGTATTACGTACTCCTCGTCAATGCACTCAGCTAGAGCTGGGTGTATACTAGAAAGCCTCTCTCTGAAAGCCCTGTAGGTCTCTTCACTACTAAAACTCAACATTACAGCTGGGTAGAAGTCCTCGCAGGGCTTTAAACCCTGCGCTAACATGTTTTCAAGGGCTTTAAACTGGTACTCGTAGAAAGACTTGTCAGCGCCACTCAAGTACTCGAACTCCTCTGGCGTACAGCCCTTGAAGCTAGCTCTCACAATTACTCTCCTGTAAGAAGCTAGTCTGCGCGCTATCTCGGGGTACTTGCCTATTAGTAGCCCATTAGTCTCGAGTATAAACGAGTACCTGGTCTCCTCTACGAGGCCTAATAGCTCGTAGAGGTGTTCAACTCCAATTGTCGGCTCACCACCACTCAGCCTCAGGTACTTGTAGCCGCACTTCGAGGCTATAGACACTAGCTTCTCGAAGGCTGATCTGGGGGACTCAAACCACCCCTTATCCCCGTAGTAACTGTACCTCCAGCTCCAGCAGAACTTACACCTCAAATTACAGCCCACTACGTCGCCAGTAGCTATGCCACCATACCAGCGACCACCACGAAACCTGTAATACCCCCTCTCGAGAACACCGCGAGCCCTCCTAGTAACCTGCCTCTCCACGATCTCAGCCAGCTTGAATGGATCTAGCCCAGCCACACTCCAACACCGCGCAGAGCACTACACCCTCACAGTTAAGCCCCTAGGAGAAACTGTGCGTGAATCTGCTTAACAATATTTACCACGACGTAGACTCTCTCAGCAGTATTAACAGTATTAACTACTCTACTAGTAGAGACCGTGGAGCGCACACCTCTCTCTAGTTAACCACGAGTAAAAAATATTAAACGGGTTATCGCATTAAATTTCATACAGTTAGTGCGTAATATTTCTTAATCAACGTGGTGACGCCTAGATGAGGCTTAGTACTGCGCTCGTAGCGCTAGTAGTCTCACTAATAGTTACTGTAGTGCTCACGGAGGCTTTCACGAGTTCTCGAAACACCGGCTCGAGAAGTAGTGAGATCAAATTCCTTCACGCTAGTCGAGAGGGCTATAGTGTTGACCTCGTAGTTCAAGAAGTGCGCTCCTACCTAGAAAGCCTGAGCGCGAGGCTGAGCTCTCTTAGTGGAGTAATTAGCACCAGTAGAATTACTAGCGAGGTCAAAAACAGAGTCTCTCTACTTGTTGACTATGCTCGCAGAGTAGCTAGTGGTGTAGAGGGGGTTCTGAAGCGAGTAGTTGAAACGGGGCGTATAGATCTGCGCGTCTCGCTGTCCACTGGCTACGCGGAGACCGAGTACACTCTTGCACTACGCGTAGACCTGAGGGAGGGAGCAGTGGGGAGAGTGCTAAGTACTCTGCGCAGTGCTCTGAGTAGAGCCATTGAAATGCTGGTTGAAGCTACTAGAGGCTTCTCGGAGGCGATTAATGGAGCAGTTCTCTACGCTAGTAGTGTTGCAGTACTCAGCACTCGCGTAGTAAGCTCCACTGCAGTAGGTGAGAAGAGGAGGCCTAGACGGAGTACTAGTAGTGCTAATGAGGGCGCTATAATCAGTTTCGCTGTTTTCCTGTGCTATAGTATCATACTAAACTTCAACTACTACTTGAACTTAATTACAAGGACTAGTATTCTACTCGGAGAGTTCTACTACTTGAGCTTCGCGATCATCCTGATCTGTAGTCTCTTATTGATAGTTCTCGGCGCTACACTAGACGCTCTGGGCTACAGGAAGAACTCTATTACGCGGAGACAAGTAGGCTTAATCTACATGGCTCTAGGACTCATTCTAGTAGGCCTATACACAACTGTAGACTTTGCAGTCAAGTACTATACTCTAAACAGAATTACACAGCTAGCTGGACTCGTGATAATTCCAATCGGATACCTCGCGTGGATGCACTTCATAGTCACGTACTCGCACAGAATACTAGAAGAGCACGGTAGACTAGCCACGCGCCGCTGAGAGTCCACACTACAGCCGGCCACGTAGTAGTCTAAATCACGCTCACCACCCGAGAAGCTAATTTAAGACTCCTCCCCCATACCTATCCCCGTCACGGCATAGACTACGTGGCAGAGAGGTGTTCTCATGCTGAAGCCAGGTAGCCTAGTAGTGGTGGCTTTTGGTGGTAATGCCTTTCAGAGTAGAGGTGACAGGGGGGCTGTAGAGGACTACTGGAGAAACGCGTACATAGCAACTGAGACTATTGTTAAGCTAGTAGAGGAGGGCTATAGAGTCGTGATCACGCACGGTAATGGGCCTCAGGTGGGTATTATTGCCGAGTGGATGGCCCTCGGCTTGAAGGAGAAGAACACTCCACCCATGAGCCTAGACATAGCTGGAGCTATGACTCAGGGCTGGCTTGGCTACATACTACAGCAGGCTGTGTACAATAAGCTACGAGAGAGAGGCCTCATACCCAGTAGAGTTAAGGGCGTAGTGACTATTATAACACAGACCCTAGTGCGCAGTGACGACCCCGCTTTTAGAGACCCGACTAAGTACATTGGGCCCTGGTACGAGAAGGAGGAGGCGGAGAAGCTAGCGAGGGAGTTTAACTGGATCTTTAAGCCAGATCCCCGTGGAGGCTACAGGAGAGTTGTGCCCTCGCCAGACCCTATTGCGCAAGTAGAGATCGACGCTATTAAGAAGCTCGCGGAGGAGGGCTTTATTGTAATATGTGGTGGAGGCGGGGGCATACCCGTAGTTGAGGAGAGCGGCGAGCTGCGTGGAGTTGAAGCTGTTATTGACAAAGACCTCGACGCTGAGAGAATCGCCACGACACTCCGCGCCGACGCGCTACTAATACTGACAGATGTGGAGTACGCGCACCTAAACTACGGGACTGAGAGGGCGAGGCCTCTCGGAGAGGTAACTGTTAGCGAGGCCTTGAAGCACTACAGCGAAGGGCACTTTAAGCCCGGGAGCATGGGCCCAAAGGTTCTCGCTGGTATTAGGTTTGTTCAGAACGGTGGGAAAGTAGCTATTATAGCGCACTTGACAAAAGCCATCGAGGCACTGAGAGGTGAGAGCGGCACTAGAATTACTCCCGACAAGACTAAGCCGTAGCGGGGTTCGGGTCTGATAGTCAGTTTTAATTATCTGTGAGTAGCTCTAATCACTTTCTTCACACCCTCACGCCTTGTTCCCCCGCTCTGTCGGGTTTCATCCTTCACTGCGGGGGCTCTCGGGGGCGACCC
>JBMSAO010000097.1:0-3789 GCA_049414425.1 Desulfurococcaceae archaeon | reverse complement strand
TCGGCTGGTGGAAGACAGCGCAGTCGAAGTCCTCCGGCCTGAGCCCGGTCTTCTCGAAGAGCGCCTTGACCGCTCCAACTATGTGTTTAAAGTACGCCGGCTCCCCCGTGAAGGCCTCGCCGTGGAGCGGGTACTTGGAGTGGTCTCTACGCCAGAAGTCTGGCGTGTCTGTGATGTACGTGGCGCTGGCCTCGAAGTACGCCGCTGACTCCTCTCTGCTACCTATAACTAGAGCCGTGGCCGCCGAGGACGCTGTGAACTCCAAGACGTCTCCGGGATTAGCCTGAGCAGTGTCACTACCCACTACTAGAGTGTACTTGACGAGCCCCGAGGCGACTACACCTATACTGGCTCTTATGGCCTCACTAGCCGCTCTACACGCGAACTCCCAGTCAGTGGCCATTGCGCGTGGTGTAGCTCCTATGGCCTCCGCCACAATAGTGGCAGACGGCTTGACGGCGTAGGGCTTACTCTCTGTTCCAAACCACACAGCCCCGATCTCCTTCGGGTTTACACCAGCTCTCAGAAGCGCGTTTCTCGCGGCTTCAATACCCATAGTCACAGCGTCTTCATCCACGCCCGCCACGCTCTTCTCGCTCACACCAAGCTCCTCGGGCTGCTCGGGGTTAAATCCCCACACTTCAACTATTTCTTTTAAACTCAGCCTCCACCTGGGTATGTAAACACCCCAGCCAACTATGCCGACTCTCTCCTCTGGGAGCAAGTGGGGCACCTCGAGGGAGTATAAGAGCCCGCACCTAGTTAATAAGACTTTACGGAGGCCTCGCCGAGAGCGGACGTAATGGAATTAAGTGTAGTTGGGAGGTTCAGGGACGGCAGACTAGTTTACAGAGCCCCTTCACGACTACCCGCGTTTGGCTACATAGCTCTTGGTGTAATTGACAGGGGCACTAACGTCCTCCAGGTGAGGCCCACGACTCTGTGCCCACAGAACTGTGTGTTCTGTAGCGTAGACGCCGGCCCCTACTCTAGGAGTAGGTGGGCTGAGTTTCTAGTCGACCCCGAGCTAATTGTGCGGGGAGTTGAGGGTGCCGTTGCCGTTAAGGGTTGCTGTGTAGAGGCTCTAATAGACACTGTGGGAGACCCGCTAAAATACCCCCACCTCGTTGAGCTTGTTCGGGCGCTGAAGAGCACTGGTGGCATGAGGAGTGTTGCTCTCGAAACGCACGGCATGCTCCTCTCTAAGAGGCTCGTTGACAGACTACACGAGGCTGATCTCAACAGGGTCAATTTGAGCATAGAGACTCTAAACCAGGAGAAGGCTGTGTACCTCTACGGCACGCGGGCTTACAGCGTTAAGAGAGTAGTAGAGGTCACTGAATACCTGGTCAGAGAGACTAGTATAGACTTGCACGTGACGCCACTGTGGCTTCCGGGTGTTAATGACGAGGACGTAGAGCGAGTACTAGAGTGGGCTTTGAGAATTAGCGCTGGGAAGAAGTGGCCTCCCGTAACAGTACAGAAGTTTATTAGACACAAGTACGGGAGGGGACGCGGCATAAGAGAAGTTTCTTGGAGTGAGTTCTGGCGATTTGAAGAGAGCCTAGAGAAGAGGCTCGGTGTGAAGCTGAGGTGGAGTATGGAGGAGTGGGGTATGCACTACGCTCCACGAGTGAAGCCCCCTGTGTCTAGGGGGGATCTCGTGGAGGTGGCAGTGGTCTCGCGGGGATGGCTCAGAGGGGAGTATCTCGGAGTCTACAATAGAGAGTACTTAGTGGGTGTTTTTGCTAGTAGACAGCACTCTAAGTTACTAGTCGGTAGGAGGTGTATTGTCAGAGTAGTGGGAGATAAAGACGGACTAGTACTAGGAGTAGTTGAAAAGGTCATTTAGAACAGGGCTATTTCTTAGCGTAGAGCCAGCACGCGACGTATCTCCCTGGAGAGACCTCTACGAGTGGGGGCTCTTTACTCGTGCAGAGGCTTCTCAGAGCTGGTTGCTGGTCTAGAACTACACAGCGCGGGTGGAATCTGCAGCCCGGTGGGACGTTAATTGGTGAGGGGACCTCGCCTTTAATGGGTAGTTCCTTAATTACGTGTCTCCTCTTAGGCTCGGGTTCTGGTATTGCCTCGACTAGTGCCCTAGCGTAGGGGTGGGAGGGGTCTTCAACTACTTTTCTAGCATCTCCTATTTCAACTATCTTGCCCAGGTACATTATTGCGAGTCTATTAGAAATGTACCTAGCGAGCGCCAGGTCGTGTGTTATGAAAATGTATGTCAGCCCATACGCTTTCTTCAAGTCCATCATTAACTGGAGTAGCTCTGCTCTCAGAGACACGTCTATCATAGACACCGGCTCGTCTGCTACGACTAGTGAGGGTCTAGTTATTAGAGCTCTCGCTATGACAACCCTCTGCCTCTGACCACCAGACAACATGTGTGGATATCTCTACATAAACTCCTCAGGAGGTGTTAACTTGACGTCTTCTAGTATTTTAGCTACTATTTCCATTCTCTCGTCTCTACTAAGTGCTAGTTTGTGTATGTCTAGAGGCTCTTCTAGAATCTCGAATATTGTCCTGCGCGGGTTTAGACTTCCATACGGGTCCTGCCAGATCATTTGAATGTCCTGTCTCAGTGGCTTGTAGTAATTCTCTGGTATAGAGAGTATGTTCACATGACTGTACTCAGATACTCTATTGTACCCGGGTACAGTAGATATTACTTTACTTATTCTCTCTGACGGCTTGTATATTATTGACCCACTACACTTACAGCTGGAATTAAAACTAGGTGAATATTTCGAATAAGACTTAGAGTTTTCACACCTCCACGTACATCAATCCAGT
This sequence comes from Desulfurococcaceae archaeon, assembly GCA_049414425.1. Taxonomy (GTDB): domain Archaea; phylum Thermoproteota; class Thermoprotei_A; order Sulfolobales; family Desulfurococcaceae; genus UBA285. The sequence goes on along the minus strand of JBMSAO010000097.1, from coordinate 981 downwards.
AGAGACCGTAATTCAGGTTGAAACTGCGTACTCTTAGTCTCAAGGGCCCAGTTAACTGGGTAGTGTAATTAGTTTTAGGCGCTACAACTATACTAGTAGTTCTGACCGTGCCTACTCCGTACTCGTCGAGACTAACAACTAGTTCTCCGCTCTCATTATTGACTACTCTTAATGCTGCTTTTTCGTAGTAGTAGCAGATTACTGCATTCGCATTTAAGTAGTAGTCTCTTATAGAGGTCGTATATTGAAGCTCGTAGCAGCCGTCTTCTCGAGACCTGATAACACTGGGCGTGTACTCCACATTTGTAATGCTCTTGTTCTCGCTAATATACGTGACGTTTAATTTAAGCTTAATACTCATGGGGTTTAACACTCCTCCAAGCTACTCGCTCTGCGAAGATAGTAGTAGAGCTTTAAACACGTCGTAATCGATACTACCCGTGGCGTTGAAGTCTACTAGGTAGTAGTTGTCGAGAGCTCGAGCTGATCGCGAGCCTAACAGCACTCTACCCAGCGCTATACCTACAGAAGTGTTTATGGGATTCCCGCTCTGTGATCTCCAGGGAGTAATCACGCCGAAAACCTCTCCCACAATATACACACTTGTAGCTGTGAAATCAATACTAGCCGAGAAGTGCCCAAGCTGTATTTCTGGGTTTACTACACTGAGTACGGCAGTTACAAGTACACTGACTACTAGTGAAGTAACAGCCGCCTCTTTAAGCCTTTCACGTAGTGTTACGCGCCTTCTCCCCCACTTTCTACTAAACACTCTCTTCAACTTTAACACCCAACCTCGTTGATAGTTGAGTAGGGAAAGGGCAAATTGTTATAAAAAGGGCGACTATATTGCCATGCACTAGTGCGGGGGGTGGGATTTGAACCCACGCAGGCCTACGCCACCGGGTCCTCAACCCGGCCCCTTTGACCAAGCTCGGGCACCCCCGCGCCTTCTATTACTCCTTCACATCTACAGGGGGG
>JBMSAO010000096.1:0-2606 GCA_049414425.1 Desulfurococcaceae archaeon | reverse complement strand
TAGCGAGGTAACCCCGTGAGCATTGATGTAACAACCTCATAGAGACGTGACATTTCTCCTCGCAGGTATAGGTCCGCGTTTAAGTAGCTTTTTGAACTTTGAGGCTTCTTTGGGCTTCTCAATGGGGGGTTGTTTATAGGCTTCTGAGCGGCTAGTTGTGAATAACACTCTTTAATCACTGAACGCTCTCCATGGAGAATACCATACCACCGACTACGCTGATAGGCGTCGAGAAGAGATTAAAGAAAGCCCGGTAGACTGAGACTTGCAAGAGCTGGTCTCTGCGTGCTTATTGTAGGGGGCTTATTGGGGATAGCGCTACCGCTTCTAGGCGTAGCAGGCGTGGCTTTATTCATCACAGGGCTTTTTCTACTCCTCAGATATGCCCCCGTCTTCGAGGAGCACTACTACCCGAGGATAAGTGAGCTGATCGTGACTAGCAGTAAACTGCACGCAGAAATCACATTAACAGAGAGCGCTGTGGGATTGGGATCGTTGAACTTCACGGAGACCTAGCTTACAGAGAATATTGAGTGCTCTGCGTGGATAAGAGAGCCGAGTATTTACAGCAAGGTACTTGAAGATGTTAACGCCTTAAAGAGCACACTACAGAGAGAAGCCCTAAGCTACAAGTCAGTATACCTCGCGAGTAAGCAATTAAAAACACCTAGAAGAAGACAGTAGCTCTAAATAATGAGTTTAAGGCTTTCAAGTTCTTTACGCTCATAGAAGTCTACTGCAAGTCGCCTCCAGGGGTTTCTAGTAGAGTTTAAATCGAGGTTTTAGGATTTCTCACTTGTACTAGTCATAGTGTGAGGTGTTGTGATATATCTGTATTTAAGGACTCTCCCCGGGGACTCTCGTGTATTTGTGATGGGCTTTTTCAGGGGTTTAAGTGGACTTCCCTGGTGGATCTAAGTTGTGATTCTCTACCAGAGGCTTCTGGGGTATACGTGTTGAGACTAGTTAACATGAGTGAGCTAAACGCAGGTGAGGCGGTCGAGTTTCTCAGAGACCTGTGTGGTAGGGCTAGGTGGCGCGAGGTAGAGGCCTTCGCGTCGTCTAGGATCGAGAGGCTTGAGAGATTGAAGAGTAGTAAGTGCCCGGTTCTATACATTGGGTCAACTGGTAACCTGAGAGCTAGGTGTAGAGACCTGGCGGGGAAGAGGCACACAGTCTTCCTAGCCCTCTTAGCACTCCTCACTATGGGCGCTGAGATAGACTACGGCTACGAGACAGCGCCGCTGCGAAGCGAGGCAGAAAAACTTGAGCGTGAATTAAAAGAGAGGTATAGAAGACTACACGGTGCAAACCCACCACTAGTAGAGATCTAAGTTTCATCCAAAAGCGACTTAGCGAGTTTCACCTTTTTAATGTATCTCGACGCACGGAGTCGCAGTCTACAGCCCCACCAATACTTAATAGTTCTATTATTCAAATTAGACTCCAGTAAATATGAGGTATAGAGGCTTGGGTCACGTATTTGTTAGGGCTAGGTTTAGGGGTAAGGATGTCGTAGAGTTTGAGAGCGTTCTCGTAGATACAGGAGCCTCGTTCACGGTTATGCCTCTCGAAGTGGCTGAGAAGTACTTTATTGAAACTCCTTTCGAGGCTGATATGAGGCTTGGTGATGGAAGACTAGTAAAGGCGAGGGTATTTGTAGCTGAGTGCGAGATAGAGGGGAGGAGGGGGCCAGTAAGAATACTGGCATTTAAAGGCGCCACGCCAGTAATAGGCGTAGACACACTAGAGACTCTAGGGCTAAAAGTAGACCCCGTAACAGGTAGAATAGAGAAAACAGAGTACTACATGCTATACATATAACCCTAATTACACTCCCCTCTAATTCTAGAAGGAATTAATAGCCGACTACAGCGGTAAAACCCCGCTCTGTATTCTCGGAGAGCTCGGGGTTTACTAGGTCCCCGGGCCCTAAAAGCCGCGTAGCGCTATTTCGCTTAGCGTAGTGCGCCCTCCACGCCTCTGCTTGAGTACGGACTTGGCGATTTGTGAGCATTATACAGATGATCTTTTCTATATATGAGAGCAGGGCTGAGCGGACATACCGGCACAATGGAGAAGGGAAACATCATTCCTACACTCCATCTCTGCTTGACGAGTAAACAGTACCATAATATTCGAGGATGAGCTAACGCATCAGTAGTAGTGGTAGTAGTGGAGGTGACAACTCTGCTTCTTTGATACACTTTGCAAATCTATATAGATTTATATCTTAATTTTATTATTTATATAAAAACAAGTGCATATTGTCGGTGTGTCTCTATGTTAAGCAAAGACGAGTTCGAAGTATAGGTCAGGTCTTGTCACGGCTTGTACACGATCTTTGAAAGCAGATCCGACTTCTATCCTATATCTCTCCAACTAGTTGAAGAGTGGTGGAGAAATAATGGTAGGTACTACATAAATGATGAAATACTAAAATCTCTACATTCGAAGCTCCAATATCTTGACAGCAAATACTACGAACACTTTGGAGTAAAAGGAGGCTTGCAGAGGATCCTTCCCAGTGCCTTTAACGAGTTTATATCTAGACACTTCACCATTGGAGAACACGATAATATCGGTGTTGCTATAGCTCCATATCT
>JBMSAO010000095.1:0-5776 GCA_049414425.1 Desulfurococcaceae archaeon | reverse complement strand
CACACAGAGTACTAGTAGTACTTAGTGCGCTATTAGTATCAGTTAAGCGAGCTAAATTAATCAGCGCACTTGCTTTAGTGTCGCGATAGAATTAGTTCTCTAAATAGCTCTACTTCGCGTTTAATCCTCTCCTCTAATTCTCTAGTTAACTTGAGAGTTCTACTCAACACGTAATTGTAGTTCTCGAGGAGAAGCGCGATAGCTCTGTACAGGCTACTCTCACTGTAGTTAAAATACACTGGTACATCTCTCAGTACGTTCCGTATAGCTAGTTTATTACTAGCTAGAAGGGGCTTCCCGAGAGCGAGAGCCTCATAAGCTGTACACTGCATTGCGTAGTTTCTAGTTGTTGCTGATACTACAAAGAGCGCTCTGGAGAGCGTGCACAAGTATTCACTGTAGTCTTCAATATAACCTGTCAAGAGCACTCTGCGCTGATCTAAGTACTTCTTTACTCTATTTAGGACTCCCAGCCGGGGCTTACCGGTAATTACTAGTGGTATTGGTATATTACTGAGAGCCCACGCCTCTACGAGGAACTCTATAGGCTCATCAGCACTCCAGCTCGCTGGGTATATAGCGTAACCCTCGCTCTCTAAGTGGTAGCGGAGAATTACCTTGTCGCAGTCTACTCCTCTAAGGTAGTCTCTTACTACGTAGAAGGAGTCGTGCAGGACAACCGCCTTTGAACGAGTTCTGCGCGGTAAGAGTCCGTAGTTAGTCTCGTTATGAATAGTAATTATATCCACGTACCGTAGGAGTAGTTTAGAGAGGACATTTAAAACCGTGTGCTTTGAGACTAGCTTATCACTCACTAAGAGCCCTGTGTGCACATCGGCAACTATTTTTACACTACTTCTAGTCAGCTTTTTAGAGAGGAGAGAGGCCACTAGTAGCGCCGCAGCTGGAAGCTCTACTATTATAGCACTGAAGTCTTTATTGATAATACTAGTGATCTTTGAGGTCAAGTCGGAGTAAGGAGGCTTAGACTTTACTAAGTAAAGCCTAGCGTTCAAGGCCCGCGCAAGCCACCCACTACGTGTAGAAGCCTTATTGAGAGCTAATAGAACTATATTCAAATTCTCACCACGGCGAGTACACTATTGTACTAGCAGTAAAAATAATAATAATACTAAGACTTAAACCCGGGATCTAGTCTAGAGAGCCTGTTCCCCGTCGAGTTGATCTATAGTCATCCCCTGAGCGTCGCCTTTGCTCCAACTACTGAAACCACTCGACCTTTGATGAATACACGAGCTTTCTTTAAAGCTCTCATATTAAGGATTATATTAAGGAGTATTGCATCAAGAGTGTTACTTGGTGAGGAGGTTACTGCAGACTGAATAGTGATGTATTCCGGCGGATCCGATTAAGAAGAATCCACTAAGGAGAGCACCGAGCGTGACCTACGAGTCAAAGCAACAGTTCCCACCAGTATAGTTAAACGCCTCACTAAACTTACTTAAACTAAAAGCTACTCACACACTACTTCGCTAGGGATTCTCCTAGAAGTCGCTGTTAAGAGAATTCGTGAGAACATTGTGTCTTAGTAAAGCAGAGCCTCTCCTATGATCAGTAGAAGTCCGGTTGAACGTACTTAGAGCAGTGTGCGGCGGCCGGGATTTGAACCCGGGATCTCCGGCTTGGAGGGCCGGCGTCCTAGTCCAGGCTAGACGACCGCCGCTTATTACCGTGAAAATTTTATCTTCCTTAACTTTATAAGGTTTAATTGGGAGTGATGAGAAGAGGGTCTCTTGACCGGTGATGTGCGCTGGAAATGCTGATTTCTACTCGTAGTCTCTGAAGACTTCGTGTATTACTTTACTGGCTTCTTCTAAGTCTTTAAAAGTGTCAATAGCCTTCCAGAATACATTCGTGAATTTTACTGCGCAGAGAACCCCGTCTTTAGCCATTTCCGGAAAAGCCGTTTTCTCGAGGTCGCCTTTGTCCGGGAAGTATTTTAGTGCATCAGATCTGAGCGCGTATACACCAGCATTTATCCAGTAGTCCTTGAGCTGAGGCTTCTCTGTGAAGCCCTTTACTATTCTGTTATTTTCAATTTCAACTATTCCATATGGGCTTGGCAGGGGAATGACAGCTATAGTTCCTAGGCACTTCTTATTTAGCGTAAGCTCATTTACGAGTACTAGTGGATCTATGTTTGTTACTATATCGCCGTTAACTACTAGGAATATGTTCTCTTTAGATAATATGTGTGCAGCGTTTTTCAAAGCGCCGCCTGTTCCCAAAGGCTCGTCTTCAACTACGTACGTCACTCTAACTCCAAATTTACTTCCACTACCAAGGTGCTCAATAATCTTCTCCTTCTTGTAGCCTAGAAGCAAGACTATTTCATTAAAGCCGTGTTTCTTAAGCCAGAGTATTTGCCACTCGAGTATAGGCCTGCCACCTACTTGTATCATTGGCTTAGGTATATCGTCGGTGAAAGGGCGAAGTCTCTTACCAAATCCACCAGCTAAAATAGCCGCTAGCAAGAGAACCCCCTACACGGCTTGATACACTATAGCAACATCTGTACTTAAATGCGTTTAATCAGAGAATACTTAACTTATTTGAACTAAGTACGCGAAATCCTAATAAACCCTGAGAGACTATATCTCTAGGTAGGCCGCCGTAGCTCAGCCTGGGAGAGCGCCCGGCTGAAGACCGGGATGTCCGGGGTTCAAATCCCCGCGGCGGCACTCTTCGCACTACTCAGCTACTTCAGTTTCACTATTAAGACACTCTTTATTACTACGATGTGTCTTTACTCTTAGCGTAAAGGTGCGTGTAATATGGGTAACCCGCTACAGATTATACTAGTGCCTTTGACTAGTTACGGTGTTTTAGAGTTTATTGACGATCTAAGTAGTCGTGTAAGAGAGGTCTTGTCACTGGCTGGAGTAGAGTCAGAAGTTATTGTGTGGCCGGATGTAATTAAGCCGGTAATGAAGTGTTTTAACTGGGATCGCGTGCAGTACCACGCTGCCTGCGTAATTGAGAATCTCAAGAACGTTTTCCAGTTAATAGGGCTATTTGGTAAGAGCTACATTATAGGTATTGGGTACCTCGACGGCTTTGAGTATGGATTGAACTTCGTGTTCGGCGAGGCTGATCCTCAGAGCGGAGTCGCCGCTGTATTCACTAAGAGATTAAAGCCTGAGTTTTACGGAGAACCCGCTAACTATAATCTCTATTTCGAGAGGCTCCTCAAAGAAGTCGTACATGAGTTGGGGCACTTACTCGGCTTGGATCACTGCTCAAGTAGCAAGTGTGTAATGAGGTTTAGTAATAGTGTCTTTGAAGTAGACGAGAAAAACACTGTATTCTGCGATCAGTGCAGGAGGATGCTCTCATCGCGAAGTAGTGAGTAGCGTGATGTGAGCTCTATATGTCTAGGACGAAGTAGGCAATCCACTTATCCTCGGTTTTCAGTATACGCATTAAGCTGTATGTAGGAGACTTGACTTCTACTCGAGGCTCGTGTTTACTGCTATTAAACCTTTCACAACAAACCTCCCCACTTACTCTATAAGCGAGCTCCGAGTTTTCACGCGAGACCTCGAGTTTACTAATTACAATTTTACTACACACTAGGTTCTCAGAGTAGTACAATATCAAGAGCTCTTCAAGCCACTTGTAGAGCAGGCTCTCGAGGTCGAAGCCCTCTGCGCTAACTACTCTCTTCTCACTACACTCGACGCGATCAATATTTACCATTGTGTCGAAGAGGGCTAACCCACAGTTCTCAAGTAGCGAGACTATGTTTTCACCGTAAGCCCTAATATACACGTCTCCCGTGTGTTCTAATTGCTCATAGACATCCCTATACTTATAGACAACTCTCTCCCCGCACATAGTACCTGCCCTGCTAGCGGAAACAGCTCTAACTCGCAGTTAACTAAATACTAACACTAGTTAAATACACTCAGGACCGTAACGGTAGTGGTAATATTCAACTATTCAGCATTAAATCCTGTTTTCGCGGAAACGCTACTCGGAGCACCCTCTCGGAGGTTATTTAGAGCCATCTCTCCATTCACATCTTAGAGTACTGAGTACGCGCTACTCAGAGATCACGTGTAGAGCTACCACTCCCCACTACGCTCTATTATCCCTCACAGGAGCGAGGAAAAACATATAAGTCTAGAATTAGTTAAATGGGTGAAAACAATGTGTTTGGACCTTGAGTAAGAGGTATGAATTCGAGTCTTACTACGAGTACTTAGCGCCATGTTACACATATGACCCCGGTAGCGATGTCGTAGCCGTGTTCTGAGTTGCGCCGGCGCAAGGGTTTAGAGTGGAAGAAGTAGCGAGCGGTATAGGTGCTGAGAGTAGTACTGGGACGTGGACCACTCTCTACCCGTGGTACGATGTCGAGCGAGTGAAAAAACTCAGTGCCAAAGTGTATGAGATTAGAGATCTCGGCGACGGTTCCTACATAGTTAAAATAGCCTACCCCGCAGACCTCTTCGAAGAGAAGAATATGCCGGCCTTTCTCGCTAGTGTGGCTGGTAATATCTTTGGAATGAGGCGGGCTAGTGGACTGAGACTTGAAGACTTGTACTTGCCTAGAGAGTTTCTAAAGTACTTTAAGGGACCGAGTAGGGGCGTGAAGGGAGTAAGAGAAATATTTAGAGTCTATGACGGGCCCATAGTCGGCACTGTGCCCAAACCTAAAGAGGGCTACACGCCAGAAGAAGTAGAAAAGCTCGCTTACGAGATACTTGTTGGGGAATGGACTACGTTAAAGACGACGAGAACTTGGCGAGCCCTAAGTTCTGCAGATTTGAGGCGAGAGCTAAGGCTATTATAAAAGTGATAGATAAAGTAGAGAGAAACGGGCGAGAGGAAGGCCTGGTCTGCTAGTATAACAGCTGATATTAGAGAAATGGAGAAGAGGCTTAAATTAGTCGCTGACTACGGTAACCCCTATGTAATGGTATACGTGGTTATCGTGGGCTGGAGCGCCCTCTCGTATATTAGAGACCTGGCTGAGGAGCACGGTCTAGCAATACACGCTCACAGAGCCATGCACGCCGCGTTTACTAGAAACAAGTATCACGGTATTTCAATGTACGTGCTGGCAAAGCTCTATAGAATTATTGGCGTCGACCAGCTAGGCGTAGGAACAGCGGGAGCCGGTAAATTAGAGGGCGAGAAACTAGACTTCGTGAGATGTGCTAGGATGTTCAGAGCTGAGCACTTTAGACCAGACCCCGATGACGAGTTCCACTTAGAGCAGCCCATGTACCACATAAAGCCGGCCATGCCCGTGTCCTCTGGAGGCCTGCACCCAGGCAACCTGCCACTAGTAATAGAGGCTCTGGGAAGCGACATCGTCATACAAGTCGGTGGTGGTGTAGTAGGGCATCCCGATGGCCCCCGAGCCAGCGCAGCCGCTGTTAGACAAGCTCTCGAGGCTATTTCCAAGAGTATTCCACTAGACGAGTACGCAAAAACTCACAGAGAGCTAGCTAGGGCCTTTGAAAGATGGGGGTTCACAAAGCCCGTGTAACCTAGTCTCTTTTTAATGGCGCTTTACTCTCTTCGACCTGAGTAGAATATAGAATATCAAAACAACCAATAAAGCCACGAGTATTGATGCTACGACCTCCTCATACCCCTCTCTCCTTAATTCTGGCGTTGGGCTTTGAATACACGTTATCTGCGTGGTATTTGTAATCTCCCATGTCGACGATTGTGGACTCGTTGATTTCTGAGTGTATGGACTTGTTGACTGCGAGGTTTCCGTGGAGCTAGCCGGCTGCTG
>JBMSAO010000094.1:0-14199 GCA_049414425.1 Desulfurococcaceae archaeon | reverse complement strand
TGCTTGCCTAGAGGTGTTAGACGGAAATTACGTGTTTTTCTGTCTAACACTCCGCGAGAAGCCGCTCCGGGAGGGCTCTTAGTGCTCTACTAGTCTTCGCGGCTCACTGTAACTACTACTCTACTCCACTCAGCGGGGACTCCCTTGAGGACCGAGATTAGCCCTTTCACCACTGACTTAATAGTGTTCTTGACGAAGGGGTTCAGCGGTATCTCTACGCCGTCTACTGCTAGACTAGTGCCCCCACTAGCTACTGGGCACCACGAGGCCGCGCCTCTAGTGTACGCCTCTACGAGCTCTCTACAAGTAGCGTAGCCGCACTTACCGCAGTCTAGTCTCGGTGTCTGCTGTAAGTAGTGCTCTAGTGCACGGGTCTCTACGAGCTCTACGAGTTCTCGGATACTACTCGGCTTCACGACCCTCGCGCCGAGGGCGCCCTGATCTACTGGGCTCTCGCCAGTGTACACTACTACTAGCGGCTTAACGCCCCCCGCGAGTAGCTCCTCTACTTCACTCTCACTAGACGCTACTACTACCACGTCGCCTAGACTGCTCTCGCGAAACCCCTCAACAACCACAATGGGTGTCTTAGCGTAGACGACAGCGTCTTCGAGCAGGTCCCTGTGCCCCCTCACGTAAATGAGTGCTAGGCCGCTCGAGGAGACAACTACATTCTCAGCACCGCTCTCCAAGTACCTCTTCGAGTCCTTCTCCTCGAGACTCACCGAGCTGGCAGCGTGTTTCACCACGCCCACTCTGTACCCGCGAGCCCTGAGCTCCCTCACGAGGAGCGACGCGGTAGCCGTCTTCCCAGCCCCCGACCTAGCCGAGACGAACCTGACGACGTATGGTACAGGCACGAGTACACACCGCTGAGGAGACTCAGAGGAGGAGCAGGGTAAAAAGCAGAAAAGCGTAGTAGGAGGCGCGAGTACTCAGCCCTTGACTATTCCGCGCTTGTAGGCCTCTCCAATGTACTTCTGCGCCACTATGAAGAGCACTATTATTGGTACGGCGTAGAGTAGCGAGGCGGCCGCGTATGTCGAGGGGTTATCTATGCCAACGGGCCCCATAGCTACTCTGAAAATAAACCTCCCCAGTGTGTTTAAGCCTATTATGTCGGCTATTATGAACTCGCCCCACGCCCCCATAAACGCGAACATGGCTATTATTATGAAAGCCGACTTCGAGGCCGGCAGAGTGATCTTGAATATTATGTCAAACCAGCTGGCACCATCTATAAACGCCGCCTCGTCTAGCTCTTTGGGGAGCTGGTCAAAGTAGCTCTTCATAAGCCACGTCTGGAATGGAACCATTCCAGAGACGTATATGAATGCTAGAGTGTAGAGGTGGAAGAGGCTGATGCCATAAGCGGCTAGTCTCAGCAGGAATATGTAGAGTGCTAGTATGGCTATAATGCCGAGCCCTCCTCCCGCCTGGCTCACAATTAAGTATATGTAGAGTACTGTGTTCTTGCCTAGAAACTCGAACCTCGAGAACCCGTACGCGGCTGGTATTATCACTGCTATTGCAAGTATAATAGTCATAGTAGCGACTATTAGCGTGTTTCTCAGAGCCTCGTAGAACTCCCAGTTACCGAGGATATACTCAAACTTCTCTAGCGTAACGCCGTACTTGAATAAGTCGCCGAGACTACTCAGCATTTCCTCTCTTGGTAGTAGAGCCTGCGCTACAATGTATACTAGCGGGTAGACTATAGAAGTCACTATGAACACCGCGATTACCGTCACGGCTACTTTGAGTAGAGTATAAGAGGTTCTCGCAGTCACGAACATCACCTCATTTTGCGACTCACAATAAACCATATTGACACGTAGAGTAGTATTATGAGAATTACAACTAGGTAGAGTGACGCCGCGTACCCGTACTCCCAGTCAATCATGATCTTGTTGTAGCCGAATAAAATCAGCATCTCGTTCTTAGGCCCCACGGCCTCTCCGACACCGGAAATGTATATTCGGCCAACGGGGCCAGCGCCGTTTATAACTAGTGGTACTAGAAAAGCCTGTAGAGACGCGCCTGTTGTGAGAATAGTTGCTAGTGTCACCGGCTTTGCTATTAGTGGAAAGACCACTTTAAAGAGCCTGTCTCGCAACCCAGCACCGTCAACTAGCGCTGCCTCAATAACGTCTTTTGAGAGCCCGCTGAGAGCACCCATAGTCACAGTCATTATGAAGGGGTATGCCAGCCACGCCTCGAACAAGTTGTATATTAAGAAGGCGTGCCACTCATTGGTGTTTATATTGATATTCAGCGCTCCGCCCAGCTGACCGCTCGGTAGTGAGAGGAATTTCCACGTTATAGCTGAGAGTAGGAATGGCAGAGCCCACGGCACTAGGAGCAGTGCTCTCAGCGCTTTTCTACCGTATATTAGTGGAGACGAGTAGAAGAGCGCGAGGAGCACTCCTATAGACACTTTCAGCGGGACACTAGTAGCCACAAAGAACAGTGTCTTGTAGAGCGCGTTGTAGAATCTGGGGTCTTCTCTAAGCCTCTCGAAGTTCCCCGTGCTAATGTACTTTAACTCGAGTCTATCTAGCTCCCTCTCAGCGCTCTCAGTAAAAGCATTGAGGTAGCCCTCGTAGTCAACCTCTAGTTTACTAAAGAACTCTCTAAGCTTAGTTATTAGAGACAGCGCGCTCACGGCATCCCTGTAGAGGTCTCTAGCTTCTCCAGCACTGTAGAGTAGTAGCACGCGAGCTGATATCATGTAGAGACTAGTGAGGTCGTCTAAGACCCTTCCTGGTATGAGCTCTAATTTCGTTGAGAATCCCAGTTTAGTGCAGTTAAAGGCCTCTAGCACGTGTACTCTAATGTCTCTAATTCTGGGGTATAACCTGTTAATGTTATTAACGTAGGGCTCTAGCTCACTCCGCGCGCCATCATTCTCGAGAGCACTCTTGATCGCTGTGAAGTTGCCCTCTAGACTCTCGAGAGTGCTCTCTACTCTCCTCAGTAGCTTTACAGCCCTCTCCCTGTGCTCAGTAGAAGTCTCTAGGTACTGGGCACACGCAATAGCGTTTTTGAGGTCTTGTATCTTCTCGGGGTTGGGTAGAATATTGTATCTATCAGCATTCGTAAACGCTATTCCAATAGAGAAGACCATTGGCCATATATTGAAGAACAAGTAGAGCACTAAGCTAGGTAACACTAGGAGGAGAGCTACTCTCGTGGGAAAAAGAATTTTACGAGTAGGGGGTTTAATGGGCATTCTCTATAAACCCCGTACTCCTCCTCGTTAACCCCCTATTCTCGGGAGTATTTCGGCCTGAGCAGCGTCTAACTGCTCGTCTACTACTGCTACAGCTCTCCTAACAGCCTCGTCTTCTGAGAGGCCCTCTTGCAGAGCACTAGCGTACTCGCTCCATATTGCCTGGAAGTACCTGTCTGCACCCCAGACTTTTTGCATATCCGCGTCATTAGGCATAGGCTTCGTCACGAGGACTTGATTGTAGAACCCAGTTATCACCTTGTAGAGCGGGTTCACGTCTACGCGAGCTTTAACGTACTCTGCTACACTGGTCTTGACCGGCACGTAGCCGTTCTCGTCCACGAATACTAAGAGCGCCTCGTCACTTAGAGCAGCGTAGAGAACGAAGAGTATTGACGCGTACGTCCTCTCAATACCCCCAACCTCGGCCATTACTGAAATGTAGAGGTTTCTAAATCCACTCCAGGGCTTGGGGGCCTTGTCGTCTATTTTCGGGAAGGGTGTTACTGTGAAGTTGCCTAGTCCAAGAGCATCTCTCACATATGCTATGTCCCAGGGGCCGGAGATGTAGAAGGGCGTCTTCTCCTTGATAAACAGCTCTCTCTGGTACTCGTGGCTCAAGTCACCCACGTACATGTACCTCAGGACATTACTAATGAAGAACTTAACGCCCTCTTCAGTAGCAGTTGAGTTTATAGCTAGTTTAGGTACTAGTGTCGGGTCGTAGAAGTACCCGCCAAAAGCCGTGACCCAGGCGTTTATGTGGTACATTCCAATTAACTGACCACTAATTCCATATGTGCCCTCCGCGGGCCTGTAGAACTGCTCCATAATGGACTTCAGCTCGCTAAATGTAGTGGGTGGCTGGGGTACTAGTCTAGTGTTGACGTATATTGCTAGGGCCTCTCCAGCGTAGGGTAGCCCATACGTCTTCAGCCTGTAAGTCACAGCTGACATCGCGACTGGTATAATGTACTCTGATATCTCACTCACAGCGTCTGCTTCAATGTAGTCTTCTAGTGCTATAATGTGCTTCGCCTCAGCCATGTAGCCGATCCAGTCGTGTGCCCACGAGAAGACGTCGGGGGCTTGACCCACGTACGCCGCGCGCTCCTCCTTGGGGAGAGCCGCTATAGCCACTATTCTAGTCTGCATCGACCCCCAGTCAGCGTACTCGAGCACTCTGACGTCTATTCCGGGGTACTCTCTCTCAAACATGTCAATGACTCTGTAGAACGCCGGCCTCTCTTTCATGGCGTGTGCTAGCCCGAAGTATATTGTAACGCTAACTTCACCTCTCTTGGCTTTCTCCACGAACTCGGCGAAGGCCGCGGGGACTGTGAGGGTCACGTTTCCAATAGTTACCTGAACCGGCCCCGTGGGGGGTGGTGTTGGAGTGGGCGTTGGGGTGGGTGTTGGGGTAGGCGTTGGTGTAGGCGTGGGAGGTGGAGTGAGCCATCCGCGAGTGAGTATTAGAGCGGCTGCCACTGCCACGACTACTACTACTACGAGAATTAAAGCTACAGTTTTAGATATAGCCTCCCTTCTAGACAAGTAGGTCACCTACTGTGTATCTAGAGAGCTCCTAGACTTATAAGCGTTACATAGGTATCTAGACGTCTAGAGAGCTTCTAGACTTGTAAGTCTACTTTTAAGCACGAGACAGGCTCTGACTAGGGGTATTGTTGATTTAGCACTCAGTATGATGCACCTTTATAGTTTACACTACACAGCGCACAGAAACGGCGCTGAAGCGGCTTTAAGCTACACTGCGCGGAGGAGAATTAGTAAGTACGGATACGCCGTTCTTAGCTATGAGCGTAGCGTGTCTGAATCGAAGAAGACGCACTATGCACTACTCGACGGCGAGACTAAGAAGTTAAAGCTGAGCGTGGACATCTCTGAAGGCGATGTAGCTCTCCTCTCACCCTACACCGCTAATACGCTCCTAGTGGGTAGAGGAGTACTAGTCTCAGCTAGAACTACTATAAGCGTACTCAGCTTCTTCAGCGTGGACTTAGCAGAGAATTTAGTGAAATTAACAATGCTGATTAGCGAAGCTCTAAGAGCTTCAATTAAGTACTATGAGGAAGTACTGAGCAAGCGCGGAATTCATTGAGTGCTGAGAGGTTTCAGCGGCTAATTACAACTCTCACATAAGACTTCCAAGTAGATGGTCTGCTCTTCTATTCTGGTACTGGTCTTTTAGGGCAGAGTTTTGTTACCAGAGACTCTAGGATCTCTATGTACTTGACCCCGTGATCTGGTATTATAGCCACGACGTCGCCTCTCACTACGCCGTCTTCCGCTAGTCTTCTCAGAGCGTAGAGGACTGCGCCGCCGCTGAGACCTACAAGTAGCCCGTCACTGCGCGCAACATCGATTACGGCGTTAAAGGCCTCTTCTAACTTGACGTCCACTACTCTATTGAACTCTGCGTATCGAGTCCACTTCATACCCGTCTCAACTCTCCTCAATCCCGGTATAGTAGAGCCCTCTGCTGGCTGAACAGCGTAGACACCCACGTCACTATACCTGTTCTTGAAGTACAGCGATATAGCTGACATGTGGCCTGAAGTGCCCAGCCCCCCAATAATAGCTCTAGGTGTAATGCCAGCACTCCTCAGCTGGTAGTCCACTTCTTTAGCCGTGTACTTTAAGTGCACAATGAAGTTCAAGTCGTTTTCAAACTGGTTAAGCACAACCGCATTGTCGCGCGCGGCGTCTAGTAGAACACTGTTAATCATCGCGACGGTTAGCGGGCTCTCTTTTCTCACAACATCCGCTCCCATAGCTAGGAACAAGTAGTCAACACACTTCTGCACAGTCGAGGGCAAGTAGACTCTCACTTTAAAGCCGTAGTAGTTCGTGAGCCCCACGAGTCCTAGACCAGTATTAGTTGACGTCGCCTCGTACAACTTCTTTGACTTTAAGTAGCCTCTCTCAATAGCGTTTACAAGCATGTACCAGGCTATTCTGTCTTTAATACTGAGACTAAACGGGTGATACCACTCTAATTTAGCCCAGACGCGGACGCCTAAATCGCTCAAGTACTTCAACCTAACTAGTGGTGTCGGCACATCTCTCTCGACGAGATCCACTACGCCACCGTACACTCTCGTAGTCGAGCCGGTGACATTATAGTAGAAGTCCAGGTCGCTGAGAGAGACCTCTGCACTGACGTCACCACTATCCTCGACTACGGGGACTATGCGCGGACCTAGAGCCCAGAGAGCATTGTAGAGTTCAGTGCTCTCTTCTACAACTCTGAGCTCGCTGTCTACTCGTAGAGGGCGAGTGCTCCACTTTTTCAGTACGTGCTTTAAGACCTCGACGTACTTATCCAGCTCCAAGAACTCGCCTCTAACAATGCTTAGAGGGACGTACTTCAAACCCACTAAGCTAACCTCTCCAATAACACTGTTATTTCATTAAACTAATCCACTACAATACAGCCTAATAAACTCTGAATTGAGCCGTGCGCGGAGTTGAGGACTAACAGTGTATTTAAAACACCTACTTTACAGCCACGGACCTTAAACTCCTCGATGAGAAAACACGTAATTCTGGCCCAAACAACCCTAACCAACCTTAATAACAGAAACACCCCCATGTAAGCGGGGTTTAGTTAAAAACCCTCCCTGTGTGTATTTGTGAGGTTGATAAAAGCTTTTACAGCTTTTACACTGGACGCTACCAGTTATTTAAGAAGTCACTTATATCTGACCACATAAGGTTGTAGGTGTTAATTGAGATGGTTAGGAAGTTAGGAAGTACACCAATTTATCTGCTTATATTACTTATTATTGTAGTTTTATTTTATGCTCTATATTCTCTATTGCCACATGAGTATAAGTGGGTCTTTGAACAGAATTACGTTCAAGCAGTAATAGCAATAGTTATTGGTGTAATAGTATTAGAGTTCTTTGCGTCAGCAATAATGCGACATGCTAAGAGAATTGGTGGCGAACCCCTCCTCTTAAGAAACGTGTTCCTAGTATTTGGCTACATAGTAGTGGGATTAGTTGTAGCTGGTATTTTAGGTGTAACAGGTGAATCAATACTTGCAAGCGCTACTTTCTCAGGTTTGATAATTGGTCTTGGAATGCAGCCAATTTTATCTAATTTCTTCGCGGGACTCACAATTCTCGGAACAGGTCTTCTTAAACCAGGTAAGAGAGTTAAAATAGCTAGCACATCAATACCTATAACAACTATTAGCTTCCCCGCGTATAAGTCGTTTAGTCTGAATACATACGTACCTGCAATGAGGGGTACCGTTGTTGAAATTAGATTGATGTATACTAAAATACTCCTTGAAACAGGGGAATTAATTAAAATAGCAAATAAAATGATATTTAGTAATACCGTTGTCTTCGAGGAAGAAGAGAGTTTTAAATCACCTAGAGTTCAAGTACGATATGAGTTCTCAATAGAATATGAGCCCAGTATAGTGCTCGAGAAAATTCATAAATCACTAGCTACAATCACGAGAGATTTTAATGTATATATAGAGGAGCAGAGCGATAAGAACTACTATATAGTGATAATAGTCGCTAATGCTCCTCGAGGCGAGAAAGTCAGAGAGTTTAGAAGCAAGATTTTAGAAAAACTTATAAGTATTCACAGAGAGTTAGCGTTAAAGAAGTGAGATAAGGAAGATGTTAATCACGATATGTGCTTATATTATGAAGGAGACTTCTCTTTTATAAGCTGCGTAAGTCTCTTAATGCCCTCTTCAATATCGTTCTCTGGTACCATAGAGAAGTTTAATCTAATTACACTCTTTCCGGAGTTGTCTGTAAAGAACGGCGCTGCCGGTATTACGGCTACAGAGTACTTCTCTAGCGCCTCCTCGCTGAATTTCCACCCGTCAATGTGACTTGGAAGCCAGAGTAGTATAAACATGCCTGCTATAGGCTTTGTGTGTTTTAATCTAGACATGTACTCCTCTATAGCTCTGAGCATTAAGTCGCGCTTTCTCCTGTAAGCCTCTACAGCTCTATTTCTAATCTCCTCGAAGAGGCCCCTCCTAAGTACTTGAAGTACGAGTAGCTGTGAGGGCACAGGAGGGCACATATCAGTAGGCCCCTTAGCGGCTCTGAACTTCTCGGCTAGCTCCTCGGGCAGGTGAAGCCAGCCGACTCTAAGCCCAGTTCCCAGCACTTTGCTGAAAGAGCCCACAAAGATCACTCTGCCCTCCGAGTCCATGGACTTGAGAGACCTGACCTCTACTGGCTCGTAGACCAGGTAATTGTAAGCCCCGTCCTCCACGACTAGTAAGTCGTGCTCACTGGCTACTTCGAGCAAGTGCTTTCTCCTCTCAGTACTCATTGTTATTCCAGAGGGGTTTTGACCCGTTGGAATAGTGTAAACTAGCTTGACGACTATGCCGTCCCTCTTGAGCTTCTTAACCGTGTTCTCGAGCTCGTGAGTGTCTACTCCGTTCTCGTCCATTTTAACTCCTACTACTATTGCGCCCCACTGCTTCCAGTCGAGAACAGTGTTCACGTAGGAGGGGTTCTCGGTTAGCACTACTTCACCGGGATTTATCATTAACCTGGCCGCGAGGTCTAGCGCCTGGCTACCACCGAGTGTGACAATAATGTTCTCTACTGTAGAGGACACTCCCTCGTACTTCTTCATGAAGGCGGCTATTTCCTCTCTCAACTCTAAGACGCCTTCAGTTGGAGAGTAGTTAACAGACCTCTTGTCCTCAAAGACCTCTCTAGCGAGCTCGCCGTAGACTCTCCGCGGTATAACGTCGGGGTCGGGCTCGCCGGCCGCGAAGC
Organism: Desulfurococcaceae archaeon; assembly: GCA_049414425.1. Lineage (GTDB taxonomy): Archaea > Thermoproteota > Thermoprotei_A > Sulfolobales > Desulfurococcaceae > UBA285. Next base: position 5,175 of record JBMSAO010000094.1, on the reverse strand, counting down.
TTATAACTCCCGCCTCGCGGGATTTTCTCGCTATTTTAGAGACCATTTCTCGAATAGGACTGGGCTCGATGTAGCTTACTCTACCACTGAGAAACCTCGTGTAGTCTACTTTCAAAAAACACCACCTAGTACTCCACTACTACTCTGCAGAGTTCTACGGAGTGTAGATCTCGCTCTTAAAAGTAGTGAACTTATTCCACGCTATGTGCGCGAGAAAGCCAGCTGATAAGTCCGGCTCACCGCTCCTGAAAGCCCCCTCTCTGTAGTGATAGGCCACTACCTCGGCAACGAAGAGGCTGTGATCGCCGTAGACGTGCTCATTTAAAACCCTACACTCGAGATTTGCTAGTGCATTTTCAATTACTGGAGTCCCCACTCTACTGGCCGGCTTGAGCTTAAACCTGGTCTTCTTTAGCTTCTCGGGGCCCTGCTCACTCCCAGCTATCCAGACATCGCGGAGCATGTCGAGGCCGGGGACGGCTATAACGAACTCTCCGTACTTCTTAACGAGCCTGTATGTGTAGCGCGTAGGGGCAATAGCGACTGCCACTATAAAGGGGCTTGCCGAGACAACTGTAACCCAGTCAGCGGCAACTACATTGACCTCTTCACCCAGCCTCCCAGAGACTACTAGATATGTTCTGAGGGGGTAGAGCAGCCTGTACAATAGACTCACCACGTAGCATCAATGTAGAGAGAACTAAAAATAGTGTAGTGTGTAGGGGAAAAGTGAAGTAGTAGTACTAGAATTCTCTAGTGGTACTAGATGCTATAGGGCTATTTAATAGCGCCTCGCTTTCTCAGCTCGTCGACTAGTGAGAGTATTCCACTTATTAGTAGGTAAACTCCAACTAGAACTCCAACTATTTCTGGGCGTACTAGTATTACGATGCCGAAGATTATCATTAGGAACGCTATTATTAATCTCGGAAAGCTTATACCGAGGTACTTCTTTACGAGCTCTTCAGCCTTCTTCTCAGCCATAGCGTTGTCACCGGTTCACTTCACGGTGGGTGGGCTTAATAAATTTTGCCACGACATACTCGCGCTCGCAACTAGCTGAGCCACGCCTTTATGATAAGCCTAGTCCTGCTCAGCACTCTCGCTACGAGGTCTGTTACGAGTTCTAGTGCATTATTCAGGCTGTAGACTAGTAGTTGCAGAGTGTAAGGCCTAATAGAGTCTCCGAATTCTAGTACTAGCCCCCTATTCTCAGTTTCAATCTCGTCTGCTCTCTCCTCGAGCTCGAGGACTTCTTTAAAGCTCTCTTCGACTTTCTCATACTCTCCCACTACAAAGCACACTAGGCTCTCTGAGAGGAGAGAGACGCTCCTAGACGCTACGCGCGCCAGCTCCACAAGCCCTCTTCTAACCCTATCTGGGAGTTCTAGAAAAGGCAGTATTGTGAGTTCTCGCGAGGCCTCTTTAATTGCGTCGCCGATCTCGTCGTACATGCTAATCAGTGTTAAGATCTCCTCCTTGAGACCCGGGTCTATACTAGTCTTAGCAACGCCCTCTTCTATTACCGCCTTGTACTCTCCGCTCTTATCGAGAAGTTTAATGACTTTAGAGAGGAGAGCTCTCGCCTCGCCTACGCGCATGTCGTTTAGTAGTGTAATAGCCTTGGCAAACTCGCTACTAGCACTCTTAATCACGTCAGCGTAGCTCCTGAACAAGTCAATTAAGTCTCTTGGAAGCACATCTGAGAGCTGTATTTTCAAACTCCGGCCCCCTGTTCTAGGAATTAAGTTTAAACTTAATATTCAGAGTTGGCGTAGAGAGCTCTCAGAGGTGTCCAGATTCGTGGAAGTGAAACTCCTAGATCCAGACAAGTCGTCACCACTAGGACAGCTCCTCGCTAAGAGGAGGAGTGTTAGAAGGTACACAGCGAGGCCACTTAAACTAGAAGAGCTCTCACAGATTCTCTGGGCTACCTACGGCCTAGTAGACTCTCGAAGGCGCGTAGTCCCCTCTGCCGGCGCTACCTACCCCGTTGAGGTTTACTTATTCGTGAGCAGCGTTGAGGGCTTAAAACCCGGTATCTACAAGTACAATGAGTATAAACACGCGCTCCTGCTACTTAGAGAGGGAGACTACTCGCGAGAACTCGCCTCAGCGTGTCTAGACCAGAAGTGGGTGTACCAGGCCCCCGTGAACATAGTGCTAGTAGCACTCTACGAGAAGACAACTAGCTGGTATGGTGAGAGGGGCTTTAGGTACATATACATGGAGGCCGGTCATGTAGGGCAGAACATATACCTGGCGTGCGCGGAGAGAGGTCTCGGCACAGTAGCTGTGGGGGCTTTTCACGACGAGGAGGTTAAGAGGATTATTGGACTCGGAGACGAGTACATAGTCCTCTACGTGTTCCCCGTGGGCTCGCCTCCCTAGCTTTTTACACCACTAAGGCTTACCAGACTTCGAGAGTATCGCGTCTGGAGTGCTCACCGTGACCGTGGCGTACCTCCTCCTGTGGTACAGCTTAATACTCCTAATGTAGACTAAGTAGTCCGGGTTCTTCAGCGAGACGGCTCTGCTGATTTTCTCCGCGATAACTCTAATAGCGTCCATTGTGCGAGCCGATAGCCTGGTCTCGGCCCAGAAGAGCCTCCCGTGAAGAGTAACTCTAAAAGTCCTGTCTAGTGGTATTTTAGCGTCAGAGAGCTCAGCCGCTTTAGCCGCTACTTCCTCGACGTAGGGGTTAACCACAGCGTCTACTGGTATAACCCTGTAGAGTACTTGTATTTCCCCAATGTGCTCTCTAAGCGCCTTAATAAACTCGTAGGGGTCCTCGACTCTGAGTAGTATTATAGAGGGTGCTCTGTCAACTAGAACGTAGTTAACACCAGCACGCCTAATTCTACTAAGCACGAATTTGTAGTTCTCAAGCCCCTGCTCGTGTGTAATAACCACATTGAAGCTCAACTAGAGACCCTCCCACGGTTTCAGAGTACTCAAAGCCAAGACGCTTATTTATACTCGCTTCCGCGAAGAGAAGCCAGCCGAGGCCTACACGGCACTCCAAACCAAATATCTAGAAGCCACTCTAGTTATCACTAAGCGCGTAAAAAGCCCCTGTCAGAGGCGGCTACTTGTTCTTAAAGGAATTAGTAGGAGCGTTGGGAATTAGAATCTCTGTGGTGAAAACGCGTGAGTGAAGTTGAAGTCTTAAAGTGGGCTCTCGACGAGGTCTCGAGGGGGAATAGAGTAGCACTACTCACAGTTATTGGTAAGGAGGGCAGTGGTCCTCGAGACGCGGGGGCGCTGATGGCTGTGTCTAGTACGGGGTCTAAGTACGGCACTATAGGGGGTGGAGAGCTAGAGGCTATACTAGTTAGAGAGGCCTTGAGCGCTATAGAGGAGAGCAGGCCTAGGCGGGTTAAAGTAGCACTGAGACCCGAGAACGTGCCTGAAGACGCGATTAAGACTAAAATGCTGTGTGGTGGAGTAGTAGAAGTGTTTATTAACGTGATTAACCCAAAGCCGAGGCTAATACTCATAGGCGCGGGTCACGTGGGTAAGCCTCTGGGAGACCTCGCCAATATACTGGGCTTCAGAGTAGTGATCGTAGATAGAGACCCGGGGCTAGCTAGTAGAGAGAGATACCCCTACGCGGAGAGTATTCTAGTAGGCGACATGGTCGAGGAGCTCGGCAAAATAGAGTTCACTGACAGCGACTTCGCCGCTATAGTCTACGGCGAGGTAGAAACCGACTACAGTGCTCTTAAACACCTCATCACGAGGGGCTTCAGGGGCCACATATGGGCTCTCTGCAGTAAGAGGCGCGCTCAGTGGATACTCGAGAGGCTAGTAGCGGAGGGCGTCAATTTAGAGAGCGTTAAGAGCAGACTACACATGCCAGCTGGACTAGACATAGGGTCTGAGACGCCGGAAGAGATAGCCGTGAGCATTATGGCTGAGATTATATGTGAAATTAGAAAGTGCACTAAGCCTGTTAAGTCCCTCAGCCTGACTTCTACGTGAACTAAGAGGGTTCGGGTCTGATAGTCAGTTTTAATTATCTGTGAGTAGCTCTAATCACTTTCTTCACACCCTCACGCCTTGTTCCCCCGCTCTGTCGGGTTTCATCCTTCACTGCGGGGGCTCTCGGGGGCGACCCAGGCGCCCCCGCATACGCCTGTAAAGCCCTAAACCAGATATTCACTACACCTACAGAGTCTCTATCACCTTTAAATTCACATTTCTTGCATACAGCTAGTCTGTGAATGTAGAGTAGCTTCTCACCGCACCTTGGGCACCTGCTTGAAGTGTTCTTAGGGTCTACGATTACTATGGGTACTCCGTACTCAAGAGCCTTCGATATTACTGAGTGCTGAAGCCTTCTATACGCAAACATTATGAACTTCCAGGCAACCTCACCACTCTTGCTATTCGCATTCTCTCTAAGACCATCGAGATTCTCTAAAGCAATTGCATACCCATGCTTTAAAGCTTTTAAAACTACATGTTTAGCTAGCTTCCAGCACCAATCAACAGTAATATTCTTAGCCTTTCTATGAAGGGCTTTGATTCTGCTGAGAATCTTCTCGTTGTACCTCCACCTCTTAGGGTACTTCTTCTGTAGCTCCTCAGCGCGCTTCCTCTTACTGAGAGCGTCTACGAACCTCGTCTTATATCTCCTGATATCAGAGCCGTCGTACATTGCGACCACTCTTAGATTGACGTCTAGAGCTGCTATGCCCCTAGGCGTGTAGGGCTTATACATAAACTCGAAGACCACGCCCACATAGAGCTTGCCGTTCTCGCACTTTACGTGAACTTCTTTCCACCTGAGGTTCTTGAACCTCTCTATGTACTCTCTTCTATGCTTGAGTTTTAGAGCGTACCACTTATTCCTCAGAATAATTCTGACTTCTCCCCTGTCTAGCTCCACTCTCGCATCGTAGTAGTCCAGTCTAGCTGAGAGCTTTCTAAGAACTGGTTTGCTTCCACCATTCATCTTAGTGGCTTTCACTAATGCTAGTGCTTGGTCGTAGATGTTCCTAGCCACGTGCGCTCTGAAACCATAGCTCTTCAAAACATTGTAGAGCATTTGATGCGCCTGAGACCTGCTTGGAACCTTGTCTAGCTCCCATAGCGCGTCTACAGCTCTCTGTATAGCACGCCTGTAGAGCGTCAAGTCCCAGAGCAGGTCGTTCGAGTCGCCCTCTACAA
>JBMSAO010000093.1:0-8212 GCA_049414425.1 Desulfurococcaceae archaeon | reverse complement strand
GAGAAGTGCGCGCCCTCACTAGACTACCTAGTAGTAGTGGGCTCCTTCAGCAAAGACATAGCCATACCAGGCGGCAGGCTGGGGTACATATACGGGCCCGCGGACATAGTGAGCGACCTCGTCAAGCTGAAAGCTGTAATGGGGATAGTGGCTCCCGTTCCAATGCAGTGGCTGGCCTACTACTACCTCAGAGAGGGCTTCAAGGAGAAGTACCTCAGAGAAGTACTCCCCGTGTACAGGAGTAGGCGCGACGCCGCCTACGAGGCCTTTAGGAGACTACTACCCGAGGCGAGACTACACAAGCCCAGAGCGAGCATGTACTTGTTCCCGGACATGACCCCCTACCTCGAGAGGCTTAAAATGAGCGACCTCGACTTCACACTCAAACTCGCAGAGAGTAAAGGAGTAGTCATGCTGCCCGGATCAATATTCGGTAGCGCGGGCGGGGGTTACTTGAGAATAACATTTGTAACTATGAGTGAGCACGAGCTAGAAGAGGGCTTTAAACTACTAAGAGAATTCCTAGAGGAGAACAAGACCCTGTGAAAAAGAGTTTTTAGGGTAGTAGGGGAAAAAGCTAGCTAGTTAAACTCACTTTCTTAAATTTCAGCCAGCCCAGAACTACTGGCACAGTAATCCAGGCTACAGTGCTTACTCCTACTAGCCACGGGTTAACGATCTCTGGTATATCTGGGGCAAAGCCGACATCCGCTTGTTGCAGTAAGTAGTGCTGTGAGTAGTAGTACTCTGCGAACTCGTATACACCGAGTGGATTGAAGTAGTACGAAGTGTAGAGGTTTCTCCAGTACTCTTCAAAGAATTCTAGAGTAAAGCCCCGAATATACGCAACGAGCAGGATGACCACTAATCCCCAGAGGAAGGCGAATAGAACGTAGAGTATTACTGAGACTACAATATACCTTACCCCGCTTGTCAGTGTTGAGAGCATGTAGCACAGCGAGTAGAAGGCTAGTGAGGACAGTAGTAGTCCAGCGTAGAGTAGTAGGCTCGGGTAGAGCTCTAGCACTACACCAGTGAGGTAGTACAGCGCGAGTAGTAGAGTAGTGTAGAAGAGAGCTGTAACTACAGTAATAACTAGTACGCCGGCGGAGTACCTCGTAGTGTAGATTTCGCGCCTCGTAATCGGCCTCGCCAAGACGAACTCCAGTGCACCCTGCGCTCTGGGCTTAGCAATGTAGACGTAGACCAAGTAGAGAACTACTACGGGGAAGAGACCGTGGAACAGGCCCGTGCCGGCAGGGCTGGCTATTAGCTGAGCTATCATCCTCTGCGCTTCCCCAGACCGGTGTGATATAATATATGGCGCCAGAGCAGAGTACAGCGTCTGGTTTTCACTACGAGATACTAGTAGAACTATCAGCGCCGGCTTTAAGGGGGTTTGACCTCTCTCGAGTAGGTTTAAGTCGAGTTCTATTACGTTAATGCCTCTACGTACTCTACCAACGTAGTCGAAGTACTCTGCTATGTCACTAGTACTAATAGTTGTGGGTGTACTCGTCGCGTTTAGCTTCTCAATATACACGTCGAATTCTACGTCTACGCGGCAGTAGAGTGAGATTAGTACTACAGTTCTCCCCGTGTCAAAAGCGTGAATAGCAACCGAGACTCTTCCCGGACTCTCTGCCATCTCTGCGGGTGTGATCTGCCTGGGGATAACGCTGTACCAGTAGTAGCCCGGCCCCTTTTTAACATCTACTAGCGGCAAATTGAGAGTCTCGCTTTCAGCCCGTGTAATGGGGTCTTCACTCCCATTCGGTGTTCGAACTAGGAACTGGACTACGTTACCGTCGAATTGGTGGGGAATATACGAGTACTTCGCCACGAAGCTCCCAAAAACAGTAGTTCCATTCAAGTAGAGGTCGCACGCGTAGTCAGTGGGGATATTGAGAGTCCTCGTGACTAGTACTCTGCCACTACTACTCCACACCCTCTCTTCGCTTACAACTACACGTAGCTTCTCTAGCTCTCTCTCGAGCTCCTCCTCGGTTATTTCACCGCTGAAGAATAGGTTGTACAGCTCGTTTACTCTAGTAGAGTTGTAGCACTCTAGTTTATACACTACTTCACCGTCAGTAGGCTTCAGGTCGGGGTTTAATAATAGCACTTCTAGTTTAAACTCCCCCGCGCTGTGATCTACGTGCGAGTAGACCGCTGTGCTCCCAATCATAGGCGTTATCGCCATAAACGCCAAGACCAGGTATGCGAGCCCCACGCCTGCTAGTGTGAACAGCACTAGTACTAGTATAGTGGAGACTCTCAGAACTCCTCGCTTAAAGTCGTAGAGGACTGGCTTCACTGCTTCTCACCTCTCTCCGCGCTCTCTATTAGTCTAAAGAAGAACTCTTCTAGGCTCCTCTCCTCTCTCTTAAACTCAAAGACTCCTACTCCACTACTAATAAGCTCGGAGATCACTGTGTTGGGGTCTGCTCTGGGGTTTCTCAATATCACTTTGTTCTCGCCTGCTAGTCTAGGCTCGCCGTGCTTCTCGAGTAGTCTTAAAACGCTGTCGTCTACTCTCGAGACCCTCAATTCCAGTGTCGGCTGAGCTCTGTACTTGATCTCCTCCATCGTGTACGCGCCTATAATTCTCCCCCTGTGAATAAATACCACTCTATCAGCTATGCCCTCAACCTCGCTCAGTATGTGCGAAGAGAACAGCACTGCTTTCCCCTCCTTTCTGAACTCAGATACTAGATCCCTGAAGAAGACTATCCCCTTGGGGTCTAAGCCGCTCAAGACCTCGTCGAAAATGAAGTTTGGCGGGTTATTTATCAGCGAGACTGCGAGCGCGAATCTCTTCTTCATTCCGTGAGAGAACTCTGAGAGCTTCTTGCTCAGCGCGCCTCCAAGCCCGAACTTCTCTAGCAGTTCTCTAACAAGCCTCCTCGCCTCGCCTGGGGGCTTACCGTAGTAGCCGGCTAAGTAGACAAAGTAGTCGAGCGCCTTGAACTCCGCCTCGAATATCGGTAGCTCTGGAACCCAGCCCACGAGAGCCGAGGCCTTCTTCTTATCTCTCGTTACTGAGTAGCCGTCGATGAGCACGTCCCCCTGATCTGACGGTAAGACGCCGACAGCTATTCTAATAGTAGTGGTTTTGCCAGCGCCGTTTAAGCCGACATAGCCCACTACTTCACTGTTCTTAACCTCGAAGGAGACGTTGTCGAGAGCTTTAACTCTACCAAACGACTTCGAGACCCCTCTTACCTCTACTACCAAGTCTACACCCCCATGCCTCTCCCAAGCATCGCTGATTTACACTATCTCTAGTAATCTCGTTGAGCACCTATAAATACTTATTAACGAGTTTAGTAATTCAGAGAGGAGTGCCCCGAGACGCGGCGAGATACATGAGTAACGTCACAACACCTATTAGCCTCCCCGAAAACTTAACACTGCCTACACTGGAGTCAATACTCCCTCCCGGCGCGTTCTCGTACATTCTCTTCGTTCTACTGGGGGCTCTACTAGCCACGTGGGGGCTGTACTTTGTAAAACTTGTAGCTTCTATTGCGCTAGCCGGGCTACTAGGCTACTTCGCGTGGAGATACGGCTACGAAGTAATGGGGGATTCCACTATAGCTACTCTACTACTAGTTCTCGGTGTCATTATAGGCCTCTACTTGGGGTACGTGCTGTTTAGGTTTACGATTTCAGTGATACTAGCCTACGTCGTGGTGACGCTCCTCACGCGGGATCCCTATCAGAGCCTGGCGCTCATTTCTGGTCTGACACCACTAATATTCATAGTCACTAAGACTATTCGACTAGCACTACCAGTAATCTTAACGGGTTCAGGGGCCTACATGATTTACAGTGGGCTCTCAGCACTGAGAGTAGACGTGTTAATGACACTCGCAGTAACGGGAATACTCGGATCAGCTGGGTTCTACAATCAGTACAGGAGGCGCATCTACATATAGTACTACAATTAACCCTGCGTCTGTAACCACCCGGCTACGCGGGGAGCGTCTCTGCACACTCAATTTACACCTCTGAGTATTTGATGAGGGCTAGTGTAAATCAACCGCTGAGGGCACGAGCTGAGCGCGTCGTGGGGGCTAGCACTCCCTCTGAGAGTGCTGTGTTTAAGTGGGTTATAGCCGAGAAGCCCTGGCTCTACGTTATAGCCTGCTACATCTACAGCTATCCTGGACTGACGCTAGACGAGCTGAGAGAGGCATCGAGGCTTAGGGCTAGTGTCGTTAAGAGGGGGGTGTGGTGGCTGAGGAAGTACGGTGTAGTAGAGGAGAGGAGTGGTAGGCTGTTTATTGCGAGAGGCTACGCTAAAATACTAGAGTCGCTAGTGACGAGCACTTGTAGAGCGGGAGGCGCCTACGTAGCAGTAGTGGAGAGAGTCTACATTGTGTTCAGGAGCGTTGGAGGTAGAATCGAGTACTGGTCGCTACCAGCCGACCTCTACAATAAGCTCTACCAGCAGAGGAGTCTCGCAGAGCAGTGTAGCCCTGAGAGAGTAGCGAGTACTCTGAGAGTGGGCACTGGGACGGCTAGGAGGCTGTGTCTACTAGTCGAGCTTCTGAGAGAGTGTAGAGGTGCTGGAGTGAAATAGCAACTCTGAGTTTTAAGCTGAGAGTGCGTGTTTTTAACCACCAGAGCGCTGATAATACTGCTTCTGGGAGTGCTTAATGAGCAGTGTTATGAGAGACGTCGAGGCGGAGGCCGAGAGGATTATTGAGGAGGCTAGGAAGAGGGCTGAGGAGATCATCCGCGAGGCTAAGAAGAGGGCTAGTGAGATCTTAGAGGACAAGTCCTACTTAGTCGAGCTCACGGCTGAGAGGAAAAAACTCGAAGAGAAAATCGAGCTCGAGGCTAGGCGCGTAGTAGAAGAAGCTGAGAGCACTGCTCGCAAACTAAAAGAGAGGGTCTCCGCGAGAGTTGAGGAGTACGCTGAGCTCCTAGTACACGTGGTCACTGGTATCGAGGTCGAGTAGTGCTTGAAGCTCACTACTATTACAAAGCTGTTTTTCAGTAAGCCAGACGTGGCTCTGAGGACCTACATTATAGCTCCCAGAGACTACGCGGAGAGCCTAGTAGAGGAGCTCGTGAGGAGAGGTCTATTTGAGCCGCTACCACCAGAAGAAGCGGGGAGAGTGCTTGAAGCTGTGAAGAGGAGGTCTGAGCTAGCCGAGAGAGCGCTGGCGCTCTTCAAGGAGCTCAACTCGCTAGTTGAGAAGAGCGTGGAAGTAGAGATCACTGAGTTGCCGTGGGACACTGACGCCGCGCTGGAGAAGCTCGTAGCGGAGTTCGAGGAGGTGCGCGGAGTAGTTAAGAGACTGCTGGAGGAGGCTGAGCGCGCTAGAGAAGAGCTCGAAAAGCTCAAAGCCCTGAGACTAGTTGTGCAGAGGCTCTCCGAGAGCGGGGCTGCGGACAAGTCGCTACTGGACTACGAGGGGGCGCTCGTCGTCTCTAAGACTCTCTACGGGGGCGTGAGAGAAGTTGAGAGTATTACTGCTAAGGCCCTGAAGACACTACTACACGCTACTCTGAGCGAGGGCAGAGCAGTGGCGGTTGTAGTGCTGGACAGGAGGACTTACAGGGGCCTCGAAGCCGCAGTGAAGAAGCTGGAAATCCCGGTTTCTACGTTGCTCGGCGAAGCCCTAGTTCTCGAGCCCTCCCACGTAGATAGACTAGTAGAGCTGGCGGAGAAGAGACTTGTTGAAATTAAGAGTAGAGTTCAGAGCCTTCTCGAGAGTAGACTACACGACTTAGCACTCCTCAAAGCACTAGCCGAGGTCGCGCAGTACGAGCTGGGTGTTCTCGGAAAAGCCCTGAGCTCAAAGTACACGGCTGTCGTCGTGGGGTGGAGTCTTAAATCCCGCCGAGGCGAGCTCGAGAAAGTGCTGAGAGCTGTTAGAGGCTACGCGGTGTTCGAGGAGGTCGAGAGCGCTCCAGTAGAGCTGAGCAACCTCAAGCCCTTTAAGCCATTTGAAGTGATCACCGACGTTATGGGGTACCCCGCGCCCCGAGAGTGGGACCCTACTCCCCTCATTACCTACTTCTACTTAGTCTTCTTCGCCCTAATGTTCCCCGACGTAGGGTACGCTATTGGCCTCGTAATTGGGGCTCGACTAGTACTCCCATTTTTTGTCGAGAACAGAGAGACTCTGAGGAAGCTAGTAAACATGGCAACTTACGCTGGCATAGCTGGCTGTGTAGCGGGGCTACTAGCTAACAGCTTCCTCGGATCCCTCCTCGGCTCCTACATAGGGCGCGTAGTCCCCAGACTACTACCCAGCCCACCACCCGGACTAGCAGACCCCGTAGCCCTCGGCTCAGCTGTCATGGAGTACATTAAGCTAACACTGCTCGTAGGCTACTGCAGCGTCATAGTAGCCCACGTAATAGGCCTCGTGAAGAGCGCTTTTACGGGGAGAGCGGGGAGCGCTCTCCTCGAAGCTCTAGTCATAGCGATAGCTATTACCGGGCCGGCCGCTATAGAGGCCGCTATAGGAGTTAAGACAGACGTGTGGGGCTTGCTCAGACTGGTAAACCCGAGCACTCTCCTGTACTCCACAATAGCCCTCGTAGTCGTGTACGCTGTTCTCAAGTCTGTGCTTGAGAGGCCTCTTGGAGCTGTTCTCTGGCTCTTCGACATTATAGGCATTATGGGCGACACGTTTTCATTTGTAAGAATAGCGGGCCTGGCAATTGGGAGCGCCGTACTCGCAGAGCTTATAAACAACCTCATTCTGAGTCTAACTCCAGCCGTTAGCTCAGTGAGCATCGCGCTGGGAGTACTAGTCGGCGCTGTAATCTCAGTACTACTACACACGGTTAACCTGGGCCTGTCCTCGCTGGGCCCATTTATACACTCACTGAGACTAGTAATGTACGAGGTTTCCACGAAGTTCTACGAGGGCTCAGGCAGGAGAATATCCCCTCTACTCATACCGCTACTAAGAGTAAGAGTGGGCTCAAGTAGACTCTAGGAGCCTCCTTTTTTAATCTCACTTCTCCTTAACACATAGGGGGTGTTTAATATGAGTGAAGTCTACTCGATAATAGCCGCACTCGGCCCGGGTTTAGCGGAGGCCTTGGCGGCTGTGGGCACAACACTAGGCATTATGGCTACTATCTCATCGGGTATACCAGTAGTCTCCGAGGACTCGGCGTCGAGAGGCAAGGTCTTCATATTGGCCTTCATGCCAATGACGCAGACACTAGTATACGGCTTCTCCTACATGTTCTTAGCGTACGCAATAGTCATGCCGGGACTAATAAGTAAGTACGGAGGCGCTATCCCGCCGCACATCGCCAGCGCCGTACTCATAGTTAGTGTTTTCGTGGGGTTAGCGGAGCTCTTCTCGGCGTGGAAGCAGGGTCAAGTCTGCGCTCTAACAGTAGCTCACCTCATTAAGACTCGTGGAGGAATATTCGGCACCGGAATGATCCTGGCACTGTACCAGGAGTTCGTGGGAGTCCTCGGAATGGTCTTCGGCTTTGTAATGTTGTTCGTTATTGCCGGCTGGTGAGCGAGAAAGGTGCGCTGTGATTGAGCCTTGAAGACCTCAGAAAGGCCGTAATTGAGAAGGCCCTGCTTGAAGCCGAGGAGATTGTAAGAGGGGCACAGAGGAGGGCTGAGAGTACAGTTAGAGAGGCTGAGGAGAAGAAGAGAGCTATTATCGAGGAGGAGCGCAGGAGAGTCCTCAGTGAACTGGGATTAGAGGCTAAGTTAGCTGAGGCTAGAAGAGAGGCGAGGCTCATTATTGCGAGAGCTAAGCACGAAATAGTCGAGGAGCTTAAGAGGAGGACCAGAGAGCTACTAGAGTCCATGAGCGCGGAGAGGAGGAGAGAGTCTCTTCGAAGACTACTGAGAGAGTCTCTAGAAGAGCTGAGGAACTGCGGCTTCGAGACAACTGGAGTAGTCATCTACGTGTCGCCTAGAGACAGGAGCGTGGTTGAAGAGCTTGTAGAGGAGATGGGAGTGACCGCTACTGTAGTCGAGGACGAGAAGATTACTGGTGGAGTACTAGTCGCGACGCCTGGTGCAGAGGTCTACGTTGACAATACGTACGATACTAGACTAGAGAGAGCTCTACGCAGTGTGCTCTCAGAGATATTTAGAGCTGAGCAGTAGTTGCGAGCACAGGGGGTTTAGAGCTGAGTAGTGTGAATTCAGATCTAAGGCGTGGTCTTAGTAGTAGCTAGTTCCGCGCACACCTGCGCGGCCACG
>JBMSAO010000092.1:0-8449 GCA_049414425.1 Desulfurococcaceae archaeon | reverse complement strand
TCGACTAGCTCCACGAGAGCCTCGACACCGCTCTCATCTAGAAACGTGAATGGCTCGTCTAGAAGCCACACGGGCTGATCCGCTACTAGAACCGAGGCCAGCGAGACTCTCTTAGCCTCACCGCCGCTCAGGGTCGAGGGGTCTCGCTCTAGTAGCTCCTCGGGCACTAGTATCTCGACGACTCTCCAGTCCCCGGGCACTCTCAGAGACTCTAGTACTGCTCTCAGCTCGTCCCTGACACTCGCCTCTATAAACCCGTAGTACGGGTTCTGCCAGCAGTAGCCGACGAGCCTCGCGATCTCTCTCCTCCTCAGCTCTCTCACACTCCTCCCGAGCACAGTGATCCCTCCCCTGAACTCCACGAGCCTCGCAATAGCCCTCAGTAGCGTTGTCTTCCCAGCCCCGTTTCTCCCGAGGACAACGTGTACCCCTGGAGTGAATTTCGCCGAGACTCCTCTCAGGGCGCTCCTACTCCCATAGTACACCCACACGCCGCTGAGCTCCACGGAGAACACTAGTAGCCACCAGTGAAGGCTCCTCGTAGACAATGAGTAGTAGAGTTAAAAAGACCTCTACGCGGAGCCCGGGGCCTACTAGGTGTTCTAGGCGCGCTCTACTCTACTCTGTAGTACTTTCTCACTACTGGCACTAGTACTAGGCTACCAATACTCATTGGTACGAGGCTCTCGAAAGTTAACAGCGCGAAGAGCCACACTGGGTCCCCGCCGCCGGCCAGCACTCCTATTAGCAGGAAGCCTATGTAGAAGCCCACTACTAGAGAGTTCACCACGGCTATTACTGGCAGCATCCACTTCTTGTAGCCTACTCGCCTGCCGAGAGCCCAGTCTACTAGCGTGTAGGTGAGAGTGCAGAGCGACCCCACCACGACGTCTAGGAAGCCGTAGGGCGAGAAGGTGTTTGCTATGAGAGTCCCCACTGTTAAGCCAATAACGCTCTCAAAGCCCATAATGTAGGGTAGCGGGGAGAGTATGTCTGCTACTCTCACTTGTACAGGCCCGTAGCTAATACCCGGTAGTAGCAGTACTAGCGAAGCGTACACGGCCGCTAGTATAATAGCGTTTACAGTCCTCACACTCACCCTGCTTATCCTCACGTAAACACCACCTCTCTACTCACTACACGTAGTTAGCGTAATCAGCGTAGTCAAAGATAAGCCTCCTCCCCACAGCCCTCTCAGCCAGGTCTCTGTACTTCTCAGCCCCTGAGACCACGTCGCGGCAGGGCTCGTCGCAGAGCAGCGTTACCTCAGCGCACGCGGGGTCCGTGTCGTCGACTACAACGACCACTACTCTACTACTCTCGTCGTAGTCCAGCGCGTGAGCCAGGGCTACGAGAGGGCTCTCGCTACTAGCTACTCGCAGACCCAGTACTCCGGCTAGTTTAGACCTCAACTCCTCGTAGTGAGCGTGTAGTAGAGCGCTAAAGAGGTGTTCTCTCCTCTCACTCACTAGGAGACTCCTCGTGAGCTCAGCTACTAGCTGAAACACCTTGAAGAGGTGTCTCGCGCCCCTCTCGCCCAGACCACTTCCCCGGAGGGCCTCTACGTACACTCTCAGCTTGTCCCTGCCGAGGACTCCTAGAAGGTCTTTAAAGTCCTCGAGTACGAGGTGTTGCCACGGGACTTCGAGAGCGCCTGGGACTCTGCTCCTCACGTGTACTACTGAGTCGTAGAGGTCTACTCCAGTGTAGTGGAGGTATCCAGTGGTCACAATACTACTCCTACCCACGCCCCCAGCACAGTGAACTAGTACTCTCCCACCACTGCTCACAACGCTCTCTATGAAGAGAACCGCCTCGACTAGGTCGAAGAGCTCAACGGGGTGGAAGTCCAGCGTGGGCTTGTGCAACACGCGGAGACCCCTCCTCTCGAGCTCAGAGATGTACTCTCTCCCCACTTCACTGTGAGACAGCAGCACTACAACTGCGTCGAAGAGCTCGGCGACGTAGTCGAGGTCCTCTACTCTAGGCCTCGGGGACTGAGCCAAGCTCTCAGTAATCCACGCAAAGCGCATACTCAGCCCACTCTGACCTAGGAGAGCCCAGGGTATTAACTCCTAGGGAAAACTAAGAAATACGCGCTACTCAGTGCCCAGCTCGCTTACTGAGTAGCTTGCTGAAAAGCCGCCTCGATGTGTGGAGTGTCTTTGACAACTCTGAGTATTAAGCTCGTGGCAGACCTCTTAATGTAGGGGTTTTTGAGTATTCTCTTAATGAAATTGTCGAGCTCGCTAACAGATCTAAACACGCTAATAAGGGCTATATCGTACTCTCCAGTTATGTCGTAAACTGCTCTGACATTGGGCTCTCTACTCAATAAGTCCTCTACTTTGCTTATGTACACGCCCTCGACGATAGCAGTGTAGAGCTCTCTCTTCAAGTCCTCCACGCATCAACACCGCAGTTACACAGCTACAGTATAGAGCCCCGGCTCTAACTATTAAGCACTAATCACGGCGAGGAGGAGTAGACGGGGCGGAGCGCTGAAGAGCGGTCGGTGGGAGGAAATTCTATCACTACTCAGTGCGACCGAAAGCTCATCACTCCACTAGGCTTAAACGCTGAAGAGGGTTATATAAGCGAGGTCTAAGAAGACTCACAGAAAAAGCCACGACTATGCCAATAGCTAATCCAGCGACATCTAGTAGGCTGATTACGGGTGTCGGCTGAAATTACTACTAGCAACTATACAGCTAAACCCGCTGAGAAGAACGCCCCAATAATTGACGCCAGCAGGTAAAATCCCAGTACTAGTATAGTGAAGCCGGCTACTACGTGTAGAATGGATAGAAGATAGGTCTTCACTACTCCGACACCTGCTCACTATTATATATGAGCTAAACCCTCTTCTTTTTGCTTAAATTAATTAAAAGTGGAAGTAGTGGGGCGTCGAGCTCCCAGCTAGTCAGGGGGCTTAGTCGGCGTCTACGCTTCTACGCCGACCCGGATTAGTGTGATCTGCTGGCTGATAGTACTAATAAAGACCTCTTAAGAGAAGAACTACTTAGTGTGACTGTGTCTATGAGTAGTGTTCTGAGTAGAGAGGAGAAGGAGCATATTTTAAAGGCGCTCGAGGAGGACAGGGAGTTTCGCTACGCGTTAATGGGATTACTCGGCTACAAGGAGATACTCGACCGCATCACTTTACTTGAGAGTCGATTTGCTAAGCTCGAGGAGAGATTTGCTGATCTAGAGAAGAGATTCGCTGATCTAGAGGAGAGGTTTGCTAAGCTAGAAGAGAGAGTCATTAGGCTAGAGGAGAGATTTGCACAGTTAGAGGAGCGGGTCGCTAAATTAGAAGAGCGTATTATAAAGCTTGAGGAGAGATTTGCCGAATTAGAAAAGAGGTTTGCTGATCTGGAGGAGAGGTTCATTAAGCTTGAAGAAAGGGTTACTAGGCTAGAGGAGAGAGTGCTGAGAGTTGAAGAGGAGCTTGCTGAGACTAGGAGAGTCGTTATAGTCATAGCGCACAGATTTGGAGTTATTACTGAAGATGCATTTAGAAGCACAATGAGGTACGTTCTCGAAGAGGTCTTCGGTGTTGCTAAGGTGTCTAAGTGGGTTTATAGTGATAAGGAGGGCTTAGTGTACGGCCGCCCCTCAGTAGTAGAAGTGGACGTGCTCGTTAAGGACAGAGAGCACATTCTAGTAGAAGTTAAGTCTAGAGTCTCTAAGGGTGATGTGGCTGAGTTGAGTAGAATAGGAGTACTCTACGAGAGAGTTGAGGGTGTTAAGCCCCGGCTTGTTATTCTAGGTGGATTTATAGATGAGGATGTCTACGAGCTGGCCAGAGAGCTCGGCGTCGAGATCAGGCCTATCTTTAAGTCTACTACCTAGTAGTCTAGTACTGTGACCTCGCCGAAAACACCTAGTTTAACTCTATCCCCCGGCCTCCCTGAGACCGGCACTACTCTCAGCGACATGGGCTTATTCTTCACTACTGAGAGGCTCATAGCGTCGAGTACTAGTCTCAGCAACTTCTCCCTGTCTTCTGGCAGTACAGCCATGTCTAGACCCGCTACGCAGGTTGAGGCGTAGTACAGTAGCCTCCTCGCTGAGAGTAGCCCGCGCTCACCGTACTCTTTGAGCTTATTGTCCTCAGTGTAGGGTAGCATTACCTCGTTAAATCCCGTTCTGAGGTCTGGACTAGAGTACTCCGAAATGTACTTGTTTAGTAGCCAAGTGTAGTAGAGTCCGCCCGGCTCTAGCAGGCTGTAGCCAGCCTCCTCGTAGAGCTCGGCAACGCTCTCACTCATCCAGGGTGATAGGCTGTAGTCCACTCTCACCGGTAAGCCGCTGGTCTCCCTCACTACTCTCACTACTTCTTCAACTCCGCTGAAGACTTGTTTAAACGCCTCGCTTAGACTGCCCGTAGACTTGTAGGCGCTTAGGAGGGCTCTCGGGCATAGTAGCGACCCTCCAATAAGCCTAAAGCCGGGACTAGAGGAGTCCGGGTAGTAGGGAGTTAAGAAGTCCTCGCCGTGAAAGCCTATAGCTACTCGCGTAGCCGCCAGCGGGTCTCGCTGAGAGGTCCTCGTCACGGCCTCCACGTACTTCTCGGCTAGTTCTCGAGACGGGTTAACCGGGGAGAGCACTGGCACGTAGACACCACTACTAGTCAACTCGACTATGTCGTCTACCGTGAGGTCCCTGGAGTACCCTACACTGACGTAGACCCCCTTCCCAGCGTAGTCTACTAGTCTGAGCGCGAGGTCTCTGCTCAAGCCGGGAAAGCTAATCCTCTTAGAGAAGACGCTGAAACCCAGGCTCTTAAGCCCCTCTTCTAGTGTACTCAACACTTCTCTCGCACGTGAGAACTCCTCTTCTAAATCACCACGACTAGTAATAAGTCTAGTAAAGTAGACGAGAGCCCTAGTAGTGAACACGAGTACTCACCAAGCACGTATCTGTATTCACGCGTAAAAGCTATAAATACTCCAGAGGATAGTCTGTGCTATTTAGCTCTACGGCGAAGTATGTTAAGTAATTAGAGAGTTAAAGGAGTGTAGGTGTTGAAGTTGTGAGGTAAAATAATTATGGGTTGCGTGAGATGTAGACCCAGAACTCTACCCTATTTGTACTTTCATAGCTACAGTAGTTTCTAGTAGTGAACACGTGTCTCACTATTACCGGGTAGTGCCCTCCAGGTCTGTCCGGGTCTAGCATAGCCACCGAGAGTGTTCCAACAGTTATTGTCGCGTTGCCCACTACGCCTCGACCATGCTCCTGCACTCTGATGTAGTATTCAGTACTTGTAATCCCCCTCCAGGGCTCCGAGCGATCCCACCACTCAAATCTCACAGCGCTCGGCGCAGAGTACTGTACTAGTAAGAACTGAGTAGTAAATGACATACTACTAGCAACTCTAGTGTTCTTGGGGAGCCAGTTGTGTAATACTTGTCCAGGCCACTCTTCACTCCTCCAGTCTATTGTGGAGTTGAATACTAGAGGATAGCAGTCTAAGAGCTCATCTACACACGGTGGGCAACACGGCGGCCTTAACGGGTAGTACTCGAGTGTGCAATAGTACGCTGGTACTCGACACTTGTTTACAACGCCTCTAGCTGACTGCTCAGCATATACTATCCACGCGTGGCACTCTTTTCCACCAGGAGTTTCAATACTAGCGTAGTAGTAGTTGACTTTAACACCCACTACTTCAACTAGCTCTACTTCATCAAATAATCTATAATTAACGGTAACAACTCTGTTACCAGTTATCCACCCTACATACCCAGCGCTAATAGCGTTTACTAGCTTTACTGTACTACTAGCACCAATTAACTTGACTAGCCGCTCACTAGACGCGGGAGTCACGGTGATTAGCTCGGTCCATTTAAGCACTGTTAGGAGTGTCCAGGCATTATCAGTAAACCTCTCTACTACTATTAAGCCAGTGGGATTTACTGAGAATACGAGTGCTTCTGCACTTAATAGCCTACTATGAATAGCCGGTGTTTCTGACTTGTCTTTAGCGTAGTGGGGATACGGCTCTATGGGGATTATGAGGCTGGTATTGCGGGACTCGTAGAATTTTAGTATAACTCCTAGTAGTCTACGCGACTTCTCCAAGCCCCTCTCAGGGTTGAGGATCATTAGTGCAAATTTCTCCGAGTCCTCGAGAGATCTCAGTAAAACCTCGCTGGACTCAGCTTCGAGAACGTCGTCTACGTGAAGAACTAGTAGTGCTGGCTTCTCTAGTCGAGGTAGCTCAGTGAGAGACTTAATAGTAGTCGCGTCTCTCAGCCCTATACTCGTAATTAAATCTAAACTCAGGTGTTGAGACGCCTTCTCAGAGACCAGAACAATAGCTACATCGCCATTAATAACGTCTCTGTAGTCTTCAAGTAGAGGAGATATAAGCGTGCAGTGGAACACGTCGCACTGCTCTCGCCAATTAATAACGCATTGAATAATGCCAATAATAAAGTGAGTAAGGCTAATAGTTAGAAGAATAATTATAGGTGAAAACACGAGAAGAAAAGCTACGATTAATAGTACTGTAGCTAAAGTCTCGTAGCGCACTAACACACCCTATTTCTACACTTTTACCTATGTGACTTTTATGTTTTTACAGTGAAATTAGCACGTTATCGCCAAGTCAATCTACGCGTAGCCCTAAAATGATCAAGAAGAGCTGGCTGGAAGTAATAAATAAGTAGAGTCGAGGTAAAAAATTATTTGAGTTTAGGGCCTTCGCATCTTAACATAGCGCACCAGGAATATCACTGCTACTGCTGGAGGTGCAATTAGTGCTCTAATAATTGCTAGTGTGACAATCCTACTCCACATTATTTCTACAGGGTCAACAGGGAGAGGAAGGTTTTCATACTCCTGAATTACTACTCCCCCTGCTAACTGAATGTATATTGGTTTATCCTCGGGAATAAACTTTCTAATTTCATCAACATAGGTTTTAACAAAGCGTTGAACAGCACTAGAACACTCACTGTAGGTCTTTGAAATCCAGACATCTAACCAATACCCATTACTAAGAATTAATGAGAAGCACACACGATCCTCAGAATTATCACTGATAGTCGCGACTGCTTTATTAATAGCGTTAGAAACTGCTTTTTCTAGTGTTGAGTTGGCATCAACTACACGGGATTCACTGAGGTGTAAGTCAATTAAGTCTAAGACTCCACGTTCATATACGCGTATAGTACTGTTAAGCCCCCTGAAAGCACTACCAATAATACTAATAACCGCTACTTTCAAGTCGTTGTCGAGTCTCGTGTAATTACTAATAACTATGTAGTTTAGGTAAGAAAACTAAAGTTGTGATTACGACTTGTCTAGAGCAATTGACCACTTAAGCGCTTCTAATTCTTAACTTAAGTAACTGTCTTTTCTACTGTGACTTCGCTGATGTCTCCTAGGTTCTCAACCCTGATCACCGTGTCTGCTATGTCTACTACTTTCTCGTCGTGTGTTACAACTATTACTTGCCTTAGTGACTTACTGAGCTCGCCTATTATGCTAAATACCTGTGTTCTCCTCTCGTCATCTAAGTGCACTGTTGGCTCATCTAGTATTAGCACAGTTGGAGACTTACCCATAGCTAGCTCTGCTAGTGCCAGCCTAAGCGCTATTGCCACAGCTACTCTCTCACCTCCACTAGCATTGTCTATTGGGAGTAATCCGTTAGCGAGCTTCACGTAGAGCTCAAACCCCTCACCAATAGATATCTCTCTTAAACCCAGCCTCGAGAGAACAGTGTTAGCTCTATTCTCGAGCTCAACTCTCGCAACTCTAGTTAACTCCCTGGCAATAACGCCACTCTTACCCAGATACTTCTCAGAGAACTCCTCTAGTGCCTCGTAAGCCTCAATTCTCTTCTTGAGGCGTTCGACATCCCCCCCTAGTCTCTTAACGTCACTCTCGTACTCCTCTAGTTGACTCCTAGTGGATTCTAGTTGACCCCTTAGCCTTTCTAATTTAGCCTTTAATTCAGTAAGCCTCTTAGTTTCCTCCTCGTATTTTCTCAGTAATGTGTCTCGCACTCTGCCTAATTCACTGACGAGTTGCCTCGCTGAATTTATACTCAAATCCACTGGTATCTGGAGGCCGAGAGTACTAATACCCATAAGTCTCCTTAGTAATTCCTCGGGGCTCTCAGCGATAACTATTTCAGCGTAGAGTCCCCTAAGAGACTCTAACTCGGCTTTACACTTAGAGTAGTCCTCACTAAGCTTACTTAGCTCAACTAAGCACTCACCAATACTCTCCCTGTGCACACCGTGCTCTCTACAAAGGTTCTCAGCCCTCTCAGTTAGCGTGGTTAACTCGGAGGATTTCCTATCTAGTAGTTCACGGAGCGCGTTAAGGCTACTCTCTTTATCCCTAAGGGTATTAAAGACCCTCTCCACTACTTTGAGCTTCTCGCGTAGTGTAATAATAGTGCTCTCGAGTTCGCGTAGTTTGCACT
>JBMSAO010000091.1:0-9550 GCA_049414425.1 Desulfurococcaceae archaeon | reverse complement strand
CGACTCTACCGGGGAGTTTGAGTATTACTCCACCAGTACTCGTGGCGGCCGCCAACACGTTATTCTCGTCTAGAGCTACTGCGCCAACAGTGTCGTACACGTCTAGTACTCTCCTCAAGAGCTTCGAGTACACGCCCTCTTCTATAAAGCCGCGCAGAGCCTTGTAGTAGGAGTCTGCGACTTCTCCACTCGTGATCTTTCTGAGAACCTCCTTGTACCTCTCAACTACGTGCTGAGGAGGCGGGGGTAGGGGTGGCAGGCCGTGGAGTAGTGCTAGTCTATCAGCGTTCTCTCCTACTAGCAGTACGTGAGGAGTCTTCTCAGCTACTATTCTAGCTAGTAGAATAGGGTTGCGAGTAGACTTCACAGCCGCTACCGCCCCGAGAAGCCCAGTAGAAGTCATTAAGCCGGCGTCGAGCTCCCTCTCTCCTAGAAGATTGAGTGTTGAGCCGTAGCCAGCGTTCAGGTAGCCAGAGTCCTCCATGCAGACTACCGCCTCTACCACCGCGTCTAGCGCGCTATTACGCTCACTGAGAACTCTCCACGCCCGCTCAGTACACTCCTTCACGGCCTCCACGGCCTTCCCAGCCAGGGCACCGAGTCTCCACGCGCCGGCCCCACCGTGCAACGCGAGGGCTTTAACCACGCGTAGTCACCGTAAAGTGTAAATTAGTGGTTTAGCAAAATAAATAGGGGGGCCGAGATAGTATAAACAGCTACTAATCAGACCAGGTGTGCTTGGTTTGAGTAGTACTCAGAGCGAGCTGGAAACCCTAGTTAAGTCCCTTAGATTCAGTAAAATTAGCACTGCTCTCCTAGTCATACCTGGGGTCTTCACTGCGATCTCTCTGCCCATAGTGGTAGTCGCGTATCTACACCAACAACTAGCAGAATTAGCGGATAGCGGAGTACTCACTCTCCCAGAAGAGGTACTCACGTGGGCCCTCCTCATCTACTACGCCTACGTATTCGCCGCTCTCGTAGCTACGTATAGAGTTCTCAGTAAAATCCGCGAGCACATATACAATAGCGCCGTGACGACTTACTACTACACTCGAGGCGCTGACTTCGGTGGAGCGCTCTACTACCTGAGAGACATGTTAAATAGAAGTCTACTCCCCTCACCTGTAACTGGACTACTACTAACACTGCTCCTAGGCGGGCTAGCCTATCCCGTGCTTCTCTGCTTCGCGGAGAGAGCTGTGAGAGATCACGCCGCTCTCGAGGAGAAGGCCTACTTCAAAGAGGCGAGGACTAGAAGCTATAGGGGGGCCGCTATAGCGGGGGACTTAGCACTAACTATTCTCACAGCAGGAGTCTACGTAGTCTACTTGGGCTACAGGCTCGCCAAGACATTTAATAAACACGTAGAGAGCATACACTCCAAGCACCCGGAGCCCCCTACTACACCTCCACCACTGAGCGGCGAGCCCGGGGCGTGGATAAGGACGAGTGTAGTTGTACCTCTTCTCCTAGTATTCCTACTAGTCGCTACTGTGCTAACTAGTCTCGGCGTATACTACCAGGTCTTACCGCAACTAGGCTTCGGCTTACTACTAAGCGCGCTAGTAGCTAAGAGAGCTGAGAAGAGCGTTGTGAGTAATATAGGCGTCGCGTACTTAATTATAGTGCTCCTAGTACTAGGCGGAGTTCTAGTAGGCTACGCTAGCCACAGGCTCTACACAGGCTACTACGAGGAGTTAGAGAGACTTGAAAACGTGTTGACTCGCCTCGGCGTGAGAGAAGTTGCTTTATTTATATTCTCTAATAACGCCGCGCTCTCAATTCCCTCCACAGTACCGTACATTGGCGGAGTCACAATAGCCAGCGGCGCGTACAACGCCGGTGTAGTACTGGGAGTGGCCTCCGCTCTAGGTAGAATACACCTCGTACACGCACTCGCAGTACTAATAGCCCCGCACGCTCCACTAGAACTCTTGAGCTACGCTATTCTCGTCTCGGCCTCCTCGAGGTACAGCTACTGGCGTAAATTCGCTTTAATAGTCGTAACAGGACTACTAGTGCTCTTCCTAGCCGCAGTACTCGAAACGGCCCTAATAGTCCTGGGAATAAGTGGAGGTGCTATCACAGACCTCCCAGAAGCCGTTCTGAGAGTGCTTGAAGAACTAATTAGAGTGTAATGGGTCTCCCCAGAGTACTCACTATAACGTCTCTCTGGGCTTCGAGGAGAGCCCGCGGCGGGTCAACTACTAATGCCAGCGCGCCGTACAAGCCCACATCGTCGCCTAGTCTAGTGGGCTTAATTACAGGCATTTCTGTGACTATATTCGCCTCTACTAGGGAGACTAGCGGGTCTAGTAGTACATCTACATTGTTGAGGAAGACGCTTCCACCAATAATCACTACTTCCGGGTCGTACGCGTTAATAACTGAGGCGAGCCCGGCTGCCGTGGCTTTAATGTAGAGGTCTACGACTAGTCCCGCCAGCGAATCACCTCTCCTGTAGTACTCAAAAACGTCCCTGGCTTCAATACTCGCGCCGCTAAGTACTAGTCTAGAGAGCTCGGAGTCTACGCGGTGTTTCTCTGCGAGGCGCCTAGCTACTCTGGGCAGGTTGGCTCCGCCCGCGTAGGCCTCCCAGTGGCCGCGACCCCCGCACCCACACTCTAAGTCGCTGTCGAAGTCCACGACTATGTGGCCGGCTTCGTGAGCATTACCCATTTTACCTATGAGTAGATTACCGTTAACTATTACTCCGCAGCCCACACCAGTACTTAGTGTCACGTACACTACGTTGCTATAGCCCCTCCCGTCACCGTAGTGCGCCTCACCCCACGCAGCCGCAACAGCGTCATTAGCTACTAGAACGGGCTTCCCGAAGAACCTGACCAGCGGCTCTAAGAGCTCGAAGTTTCTGAGTGGGAGATTAGGCGTGTTTACTACGCGCCCTCTCTTAATGTCGAGTGGGCCTATCGTGGCGACACCCACAGCTACTACATCGCCTAGTTTATCACTCCACTTCTCAGTCGCAATTCTGGCTATTAGCTCCGCTACTGCGAGTTCTCCTCCACTCCGAGGAGTACTGCGAACTTCTCTATCTACAATCCCGCTCTTAGTGCAGAGAGCTACGCGCGTCTTCGTAGCCCCCACGTCTACTGCTACGTAGTACTCGATCCCCCTCACCGCGATTAGTAGAGCTAGAAGCGGCCTCACTGAGAGGGCTGTGCGGGTTGCTGAGCAGTAGTCTTGAGTTTTCTGAAGAGTATCGGGGCTTCTGCGACATTGTACCTCTCAATAGACTCTAATCTCAGTTTTAATGGGTTTTCAATGGTAAAGCCAAATCTCTCTGACACGACGCGCGACGCTCTCGTAGTTATAGGTGCTAGTAGTATTGTCGCTACTCTTATGAGCTCGAGGGCGTTGTAGAGCTCTCTGCTCGGATCACTCTTCTCCCACGGCTTCGCCTCGTTCAAGTACTGGTTCCCCGTTCTCGCCAAGTCTATTGCTATCTGCGCCGCTCTCGAAGCCTCATAGCTCTTCATGGCGTCTAAATACTCCCCGATCTTTACTGGCACTTCATCTGCGAGTTTGCTCTCAATACTCCTCCTGTAGATCTTCCCGCCGCACTTCTTCTGGGCCAGTACGCCTACTCTCCTCACTAGGTTGCCGTAAGTGTCTACTAGCTCACTAGTGTACACGCTGTCTAGTAGCTCGAAACTAAACTCGCTGTCCTTGTCCATGTTGGAAATCCTAGTAAGCAGGTATCTCGAGCCGTCAACACCGTATCTCTGGAGCATCTCGTCTATGCTGACAATGTTGCCGACACTCTTACTCATTTTAGCGCCTCTAGAAGTCAAGAACGCGTGGACTATCAGCTTCCTGGGGGGCTCGAGGTCTAGCGCTCTGAGAATAGAGAACCAGACTACTGTGTGAAACCACAGTATGTCCTTTCCAATAATGTGGTGCGCCGCGCTCCAGTACTCCGTGAACACGTCCTTGTCGTCGAGGTAGTGTATCGCGCTAATGTAGTTCAGTAGAGCGTCAAACCACACGTATATCACGTACTTCTCGTCGAAAGGCACGGGGATACCCCACCACACTCTCTCAACGGGCCTCGCCACAGATATGTCTCTGAGCCCCTCGC
The DNA here is from genome assembly GCA_049414425.1 of Desulfurococcaceae archaeon. GTDB lineage: Archaea > Thermoproteota > Thermoprotei_A > Sulfolobales > Desulfurococcaceae > UBA285. The sequence continues at coordinate 5,445 of JBMSAO010000091.1, read as the reverse complement.
TCTTCAACTTGGAGATAACCTCCTGCGCGTAGTGCCTCGGGTACACTATATTCCTGTTCTCGAGAACGTCTAGTAAGTAGTCTTTAAACTCACTTAGCTTATAGTAGTAGGTCTCCTCCTCCATGTACTCGAGCGGCTTGTTGTGGAGTGGGCAGTAGGGCTTATCCTCAACTACTACGTACTCGCCTGGAGAGTAGTACTTCTCGCACTCGACGCAGTAGAGCCCGCTGTACTTAGCCTTGTATATGTAGCCCTTCTTGTATATATACGTAAAAGCCTCTTTCACGGTCTTCTCGTGGAGCTCGTCTGTTGTCCTTATGAAGTAGTCGTAAGATATGTCTAGGCTCTTCCAGTACTTCTTAAAGACCTCCGCCATTTCATCTACAAATACTTTGGGGTGCTTGTTCTGAGACTCAGCTACTCTCTGTATTTTCAAGCCGTGCTCGTCGTTGCCAGTTAAGTAGAAGACCTTAGCGCCGGTTAGCCTCTTAAACCTCGCCAAGACGTCTGCAAACAGCGTTGTGTAGGCGTGGCCCACGTGAGGCAGGGCGTTGGGGTAGTATATGGGTGTCGTGATGTAAAATACCTCCACTCTTATCACTCACGCCGCTTCTAGATTGTCACGTAAAATACGAGTAGTAGTTACCTTTTAACTATTTCCTCTAGCCTACTCGTAATCTGCCTCACTCTCCACTTAACATACGCCATGAAGTACTTGAGCAGGAGCTTAACGGGGAGGTGTGCCGGCGAGTTCATGTGCAACTTCATTATGTCCTCTGCCCAGTAGACAGTGTGGTCAAACATTACTTTGAGCGCCTCGATGTGCTCGGGTTTTAACTGGTCTCGGAGAAACCACTTATTCCTCTTCAGTGCCCCCATAGGCACGAAGAACATGGGCACAATAATGCTCCTGTAGGGCCTGAGCCTCTCTACTAGCTCAATTGTCTTTACAACGTCGTCGCTAGTCTCTTCGGGCATACCCAGTATTACTGTGGCGGCTGGGACAATCATGTTCTCGTGCATAATTCTAAACGCGTCTTCTACTATTTGAGGCCACATTTCAACTGGATACGGCTTAGACTTACCCACCATTATGTCTCTCGCTAAGCGCGGACTCCCCGTCTCAATACCAACCTCTACACCAATTATCCTCCTGCAGTCGTTTAGGATCAGCTCGCGCGTGAGCTTAGAGATCAGCTTGTAGTTCTCCTCGGCGTACTTCACAGTGGCGAGGCTCACGTGAGCCCACACGAGGCTCCTCCTCTCTCCAATTCTCTTAACGACCTCTTCATGTAGCCTCAGCACGGGTTCAGGTCTGGGCTTTACTCCGTCAGCGTAGTAGAGTAGCACGTCCTCGCTGTGCAGTATAACGCTCTTCACTCCAGCCCTCACATTCACCTCTACTTCTGCGAGGATCTTCTCCAGCGGCATAAATCTGAGCGGTCTCAGCGTGACGCTGCAGAATTTGCAGCCACGAGGACACCCCCTCATGATCTCTACGAGGCCGTTAACGCTAGCGCCTCTAATTACCGGTATCTCGTTCACGCTGGGCGCGTTGTCTACTCCCACGTAGACGTAGCGCGGCAACTCCTCGCCTCTCAGAGCCTTCTCGACGAGCTCCACTACTACTTTCTCGCCCTCGCCGTCTACAATCGTGTCTACACCCCACTTTTCAGCCAGCTCCAGCTCGTAGAGCCACTGCCACGCCGCGGGACCCCCTACAATTATCTTCACGCCTCTATGCTTAGCCTCTCTCACGACTGGGCTGTTCATGAGCCTGAAAAAGCTCCTCCTATTGACGGGCTCTATTCCAGTTATGCTCCACCACTCACTACTAGGTGGCCCGTACGCGAAGAAGTCGTGGTGTCCAATTAGGAGAACTCTCATCGCGTCTAGGTGCTTGTGCAGGTGATCAGGGTCTATTACTGCCGCGTTAAAACCAGCCTCCTGGAGAGCCGCCTCTATTTTTCTCAGCCCATAGGGGGCTTCTACGGGCCTCCCCAGCTCATCTACTTTTAGCTTCGGGGCGCAGATGTAGAGCCACAGCCTCTCGGGCATTCTTATTGGCGGCCCAGTCGCCACGAAGCCCAGGAACTCCTTACCGTGGTGGTTACTCATCATAGTCCTATCTGATGTTATCACCACCTCGAACCTCACACTAAACCACCACGACTTTACTCACCAGTGAGCGGGGTACTTGATTTATAAGCTCACTACTAGACACTAGTACAGCGACTGCTTCACTCGATGCAAGCTGCTTCTCCAACTTCTCCGCGAGGCTACTACTAGAAGTGTAGACTTCGAGTGTAAACGTGTAGTTCTCGTGGAGGAAGTCTCTCAGAGACTCGAGAGCCCTGGGAGAGCTGTGCGAGGCGAGAATAATCTTTAAACCACGCGGACCGTGAAGCCTTAAGAGCTCTCTCAACTTGTCAATTACACCCGGCGTGACCTCGCCGTAGACTAGAACTGTAGCTGAGGGCCTCCTGTACTGCCTAGAAGTACTCCCTATTCCCAACTCTCGCACCTCGTTAGTGTCTATAGATACAGTGATCGGGGGTATTATAAGAGTTACTAGAGCCCGCAGCGCCCTCTGGTTAATAGGCGTCTTAGTCGTGCATTAAGTAGTGGTGTGCGCGCTTGGAGCTTTCACTAGCTGAGAGAGTGAGCGCTTATATCGGGAACGTGGAGCTCTTCATTGAGGAGGCCTCTAGTAAGGGTATTCCACGTGAGGCTCTACACGTATTTAGCCTCGCGAAGAGCTATTTGAGCGACGCTAAGTACTACTTTGAGAGAGGAGACTACATTACGAGCCTTTCGTGCGTAGCGTACGCGGAGGGACTACTAGAAGCGTTGAGATACCTGGGGCTGGTTAAAGGCTCGTGGAGAGGGCTCACCGAGCTCTCGAAGAGACCTAGAGTACTAGTAGCTGGTAGCTTCGAGTTCCTACACCCCGGTCACATAGCCCTACTAAAATACGCGTGGCAACTAGGAGAGGTCTTTGTCATAGTCTCGCGAGATGTTAACTTCGAGAAGTTCAAAGGCAGAAAGCCCGTTATGAGTGAGAGAGACCGCCTCGAACTAGTGAGTAGTGTGAAGTACGTGAGTAGCGCTGCTCTCGGAGACGTGTCAGACTTCCTCAAGCCACTCGAGGAGTTAAAGCCCAATATAGTGCTCCTGGGGCCAGACCAGTGGATTGAGCCGCAGAAACTCGAGGAGGAGTTGAAGAAAAGAGGTCTCGTAGACACTAGAGTAGCTAAATTCCCCGAGAGAGTTGGCAAGTGGAGCTCTACTAGTGTGTTCACCGAGTTGAAGAGGAGACTATGTACTGATAACTCCTCTCCTCGGCTAAAATAGACTCTAAGTACTTACTCCTAGCTTCTCTCTCACTCGCTACACTCCTCAAATACTCCCTCACGCTCTTCACGAGCTCTTTAACGTCAACGTCTGGCTTGTACCCTATGTGAGCACCGTAGGCTCTGAGCGCCTTGACTGCTTCGACTACCAAGTAGCCGACGTTGTAGGCGTCTCTTACAGCATCCTCGTCTTCTAAGGGGTCTGAGCTGTGAGTGTAAGCCATGCTCCAGGGCGGTATGACTACGCCCATGCTGTTCATCACCGACATCAAGTACGCCACCGTCATGAACACCCCGCTGTCCGCGCCCGTTACTATAAAGCCCGCTACTTTACCCTCTAGTAGACTCCTCCCAGCGTGGAATATCATGTTCTCGAGTGAAGTGAGCCTGTCAATGAAGTTCTTGAGGACTCCGCTGGGGGCGTACCAGTAGGCTGGAGTAGCGAGAATAAAGCCGTCAGCTCTAATTAGCTGCTCAGCCAGCTTGTTGAAGTCGTCGTCGCTTATAATACACGGGAACTTGCAGTACTTCACACTGTCCGATGCACAGCCAATACACGGTTTAATACTGTACTCGTAGAGGTATACGAGCTCTACTGCGCCACCGGCATCTCTAACACCTCTAATAGCCACTTGAGCTAGCTGCGCCACGGAGCCGTACTTTCTAGGCGACGCTATAAAGACGAGTACTCTGGGCCTAGAACTCTCCTTCACACAAATCCACCTCGCTAAGCACTACTCCCGGAGAAGAACAGTTATTTTCACAACACCTTTAAAAATAGTAGCGTGAGTAGTCCCAGTGGAGAGGGTGCTCCTCGTGGAGCGTGAATACCCAAAGTACAGCATAGCCGCTGTCGGCGCAGTGTTAATTAATAGCAACAGAATTCTCCTTGTCGAGAGGGCCTACCCTCCAGGTGCTGGTAAGTGGTCTATTCCAGGCGGCGTTATTGAGCCCGGAGAGAGAATTAGAGACGCCGCTAGGAGAGAACTACTAGAGGAGACGGGGCTCGAGGCCGAGCCTCTCGGCATACTGTGGATACTCAACAATATTGTGCGAGATGAGAGCGGCAGAGTAAAATACCACTACGTCATAGTAGACGTCCTCTTCGACCCGAGTACTGTGCGAGGCGAGCTCAAACCAGGAGGGGATGCGAGGGCTGTATCGTGGTTCACGCTCGAAGAAGCCGCAAACTCGCCTAGAGTGTCGAGGACTGTTAAGAGACTACTCTGGAGAATAGAGAAATACGGACTCACGTACATTCCACTAGAAGGAGTAGACCACGAGACTACGGGGTGATTTAAAACTCGGAGTGCAAGTAAGCTAGGAGTAGGGGCTTCTCGCCGCCTCGACGGAGCTACTAGTATTCAAGTGCACGCGCTGTGGAGAGGCTTACGGCGAGCCCAGAGTAAAGTGCCCTCTCTGCGGGGGCTTTGTGAGAGCCGAGTACAGTAGAAGTAGAAGTAGGAGAGAGTGCACTGGAACCGGTGCCTGGAAGTACTGCTCAGACTTACCACCACTAAGTAAAATCGTATCGCTAGGCGAGGGAAATACTCCTCTCGTTGAGTCTACTAGTGTAGCGCGGGAGTTACGCGTCTACTTTAAAGACGAGGGGAGAAACCCTACTGGTAGTATTAGAGATCGCGCGGCCAGCGTCGTAGTGAGCCACGCTACTAGCACCGGGGCTAAGGGGATTATAGCTGCGAGTGACGGTAATATGGCGGTCAGCGTAGTCGCGTACTCCGCGAGGGCCGGGTTTAAAGCCGTAATTCACGCCCCCGCGTGGATTGACTGGGAGAAAGCCCTGCTAATTAAAGTCTACGGGGGTAGCCTCGTAGTAGAAGACAAGAGTATCGATGTACTAGTGAGAGAAGTCGAGGAGAGAGCTAGAGAGAAGAGGTTGTATAATGCTACTAGCACGTGGAATACTCTGAGTATTGAGGGCTTGAAGACTCTAGCATATGAAATTGTAGAGCAACTAGGTAAAGCCCCCAGAGCCGTCTACGTGCCGCTGGGGAGCGGCTTAACGTACTTGTCTCTGTATATCGGGTTTAGAGAGCTCGCTGAGCGCGGATTGATCTCGAGAACACCACTC
>JBMSAO010000090.1:0-3383 GCA_049414425.1 Desulfurococcaceae archaeon | reverse complement strand
AAGCGATTAGTTCAAGTATTTACGGTTATTCACAAGTGACTACATCTAATGCAGACCCCGCTACGGCTACGGGCTCCGAGGGCGAGTAGAGTACTAGCTCGCCTGTTTTAGCACTGCTACGCCTCTCTCTAGTCTAGTCCTCACAGCCAGCGTCTCCCAGAGTCTAAACTTGTGATACCCGTCTTCGGGGCCTAAGTAGTCTACTTGCGTGTCTACTCCCAGAACTATCTCTACAACGTAGGGATTAGCGGAGACCACTACTGCCACGTCGTCTGGTAGTACTGGTGTTGCGACGACTTCTCTCACAATGCTCTTAATTCTAGTTAACTCCATTACACCAGTCTTCTCGTAGACAGCTAAGAGCTTCACGTACCTAGAGGGGCTCACGAAGAGAATAAACGGCTCTCTAGCACTGCTCTCAACTATTTTAGCAATAGCTCTCGCCACGTCACTCACAGCTGTGCCCGGAGTATCCCAGGAGCCAACTTCGAGCTTCACGGCGTCTCCGAGCTCTAGGAGCCGTTCGAGAATAAACTTGTCTTCTAGAGTAGCGAACTCGAGCGCCGCTCTGTAGGCGTCGCCCAGCTCTGGGAGCTGTTTAAACTGCTCTGCGTACTCAACTGCTCTCTGAGAGACTCTAAACGTAACAGAGATCTCGCTCAGCGGCAGGATCCTCCTAGCTCCACTCGCAGACTCCACGCTGACGGCCTCAACACCCCGCCCCACTCTAGTAACTGGGAGGTGTTTTCTGAACACTCTACTAGCCTCGGCGATCTTCACAACACTCTCAGACACAACTCTGAACACGTCGCCAGCAATACTGCTCTGCTGGGTCTGCGCAGTGGAGACTTCTCCGACCTCGAGGCCTGTGAGCTCTTTGACTTCGAGTGCCCCCCTAGCGAGCTCTTCTACTTGCTCCTGGTCTAGAGTTTTCAGTAGAGCCAGGAACTCTCCGATGTGAGTCTTCTCTTCTCTGGCGATGTCCTCGAAGACTCTCCTGTACCTCTCGTCGTCGATAGCTCTAGCTAGCTGTAAGTATAAGTTTACAGCGTCTAGCTCAGCGATAATAGAGAGCCTCAGAGCCTCTGCCAGCTCTTCTCTAGACAGCTTCCTCCCAGGAGAGAGGTCAAGGGGGTGTTTAGACATCAATTCGAGCTCACCGCTCAGTACTTATTGCTCTGAGAGCATAAAAGTAGCACTGACTACTACTCTGCTACTGAGCAGGTTTAGCGGCAACTACGACTCTACTGCTAAGCACTCGCACTAACACGTAGCTTTAGAGCCGAGCTCGCTCTACTCGCAGTCACGCTATCCGCGAGCCCCTCTAGTTTAAACTTATATACTAGTACTCCGCTCTTGAATACTAATAAGCTACTAGTGTAGGTGTGTTCTCCGTGGTCTCTGCGAGCCGGGTTGCCGAGATTCTCAGTAGTGTTGGCTCTGAGTTTACTCTCAGTGACTTAGTGGAGAAGTTGAGGATTTCTCCTAGAACAGCTAAGAAGTACGTTACTGACATGTTGAGGTCTGGTTTTATAACTACTCTAGGCGACAAGTACACTGTGACTGAGAGGGGCCTCATGCTACTCGAAGCCCTGCGCGTTAAGAGCACTTCTACTAGTCCTGATAGCGCCTACGTGTTTACTGATGAAAAGGGCTCTCCCGTCACGCTGAGAATTGACAGCGTTGCTAAGCTCTACGCGGCTGTTAAGTACGGCTTAGTGCCGAGGAGTGTTGTAGAATACCACTTAGAGAAGGGGTATTTGGCTAAGTGGCTCTCAGACGTGGTGAACGCGAAGATGCTCGCTAAGAGAGTAGCTAGTGTGAAGTCTCTTGAAGAGCTCGTAGCTCTACTAGAAGAGTACTTTTCTGCTTAGAGTACTTCTGTTAAGTTAAAAACTCCCAGTACTCTTAACTAAGACTTAGTGAACCCACTGGTGTTTTATTTGAGTACTAGCGGGCAGGAGAAGCCGGTACTCTGGTTTAGGAGCTACGTCTACTGGGTTAAGATAGTCACGCTCACACTGCTCTTCAGCAACATGATCTTCCTTGTGCTAGTAGTCGTGCTCTCACTCAGCAGGATCCTACTAGTAGTGGCGTCTCTCCTGCTAGTAGTAGTACTCGCAGTGGTACTCCGCGGACTGCTCTACACGCCAGTAGTCGTGGAGGTGAGTAGTAATGGCGTCTTCGTGATACAGGGTCTCCTCAGGAGGAGGCTTATTCACGTGCCTAGAATTGATATTCAGAGAGTAGAGTTCAGGTTTAGGGGGCTGAGAGACGTAGTACTCCCCTCGCGGTACTGGCTACTGCCACTACCAGTTAGCAGTGTAGTGGGAGTAGTCCGCGTGTACTCCAAGACCCAGGATAGTGTAGTAGAGTTCTACGTGCTGAGAGACGACATACCACTACTCTCTAGAACTCTGAGAGAACTGGGCTTCTAGGTGACAGCGCGGAGTCACTACTAGTTCTCACTCCGCAGTCAGCGCTGGCTCCCAGCTTTTTACTTGGTTAGAATAATAAACTGCGAGTAGTAGAGAAGTGTCTTGGAGCCGGCGCGCTGTCTCGCTAAGGGGAGCTGTGAGTTGAGTAGTAGCGACCTCCCGCTTATCACTGTCTGCATGATTGCTTTCAACAGGGCTTGGATTATTGACTTAGCGCTGAGATCCCTCCTCAGCCAGGACTACCCTAAGAGTAGAGTGTTCTTCGTGCTCGTTGACGGGGGTTCTCGCGACGGGACTACCAGGGTGGCTGAGAGTATTCTAAGGGGGTCTGGTTTAGAGTACGGGATTATCGTGGAGGAGAGTAATATCGGGGAGGCGCGGAATATCTGTATTAGAGAGATGAGGGGCGACCTACTGGTATTCTGGGATAGCGACGTAGTAGCGCCGCCACGCGCTCTCAGAGAGCTCGTGGAGACTGCGCGGGGGCTCGGAGTAGACATTGTAGCCGCTAAGCGCGTCTACGCGGCTTTCACTACTGCTAGAGAGGCGAGGGAGTACGCTGAGAGAGTTCTAGCCGAGTACTCTGTGAGCGGGGATCCGGGCTCGCTGTCGAGTAGTGAGCGCGTAGTTGAGAGAATAGAGTTCGCGGGCATGGATTTAACCGCTATTAGGAGGGAGGTTGTCGAGGAGCTCGAGTTTAAGTCTATGCCCTACGCCGAGGACGCTGAGTTCTCGCTGAGAGCCCTCGAGAAGGGGTACAGAGTAGCACTGCTCAGCAGTCTCCTCGTTCACGACGTGAAGGCTCTACGAGAAGAGTACTCAGACCCCCTCCTCTACGCTCCGCTAGTAGACTTGTGGAGGCACTTGAACACTCTCGCGAGACTAGAGACTCTGAGACGAGGCTACGAGGGGAGGTATTTGAGAGAAGTGTGTAGCCTCAGGGAT
>JBMSAO010000089.1:0-6219 GCA_049414425.1 Desulfurococcaceae archaeon | reverse complement strand
TCTCAGCTCTCTCGGGGCTCCTGGTAGTTGAGAGTAGTTTTAGAGTTCTAATCTCTCCACTCTCATCTAGTACTACGAAGTCCGTGAATGTCCCCCTACATCTACTGCTACAGTGCGAGCCACAGAGACACCCGAGCCCGCGTGAACTCATAGAGACGACGCCTATATCAGCTCTCCCGGAGCGGAGTTCGCCTCTAGAGGAGTCCAGCGCACCAGCGCGGAGGAGCTGTATCTGCTTACTAGTGAGGAGAGGGCCCCCTCAGTGCGGAGTGCGCTGGAAGTAGACGCTGGAGTGTTGACGCCTCGGGCTCGGCGGGCTCTACTCGGCTACGTGACTGCAAGATTTTTAAACCCTCGAACCACATGTTCACTACTAGCGCTTGCAACAGTACTATCAAGTAGCGCAGTGCGGGGAGGATCTCTATGAAGAGTATAGAGGAGTTGAGGGCTGTTGCCAATGAGATCTGTGCTAAGTACGGCACGCTCTGCTTCTCTGAGGGAGAGCCTGATAAACTAGTGCTCTTCGGGTTGACGTGGGTTGAGAACTTCTACTACGTAGACCCCGTCGCGTGTGCTGGAAACCCCGTGTGCGTTGAGACTATTTTCGAAATGCACAGCACAGTCTTCAAGCTGGCACTAGAGGGCAAGTACACTGTAACTATTAATAAGAGGCTACTTGAGAGGGCGGTTAGGAGGCTACTCGAGCTGAGCGAGAGACTCGGCACTGTAGCCACCTCAGTGTAAATACGTACACGCGACTCCGCGCCGGCCCCAAGCTATTAATATGTGTGCTCTTCTCTCTCCACTACACGGTGGGCTCTGTGAGTAGTCTCGAGGAGTATAAGCCCAGAAACTGGGAGCTAGTGGTCTGCGCAGTGCTCTTCGCGCTGTGGACTGTACCGGCAGTGCTGCTGGACAAGCCCGATGTTAGAGTCCTCGGAGTGCCGGTTATGTGGTTTTACTACATTGCGCTCTCAGTTGTGACTTCACTAGTCATTACTCTAATGTACCTAGTAGAGGAGAGGTGGAGGCTGTGAGTGTAGCTGTCTCTATAATGCTCTCGGCAATACTAGCCTCGGCTCTAGTAGGATTCCTCGCGGCTAAACTGAGAGTTAAAGCTCTGAGAGCAGACACCTACATAGTCGCGGGCAGGGCTCTCGGCACGCTAGTCTACTTCCTAAACGCGGCCGCGGCTATTTACAGCGGCTACACTTTCCTGGGCGGTGCCGGCTACTCCTACAAGTACGGTGCCGCCGCTATATTCATGTGGGCTACTTCACTGCTAGGCTACGTAGTGGGCTACATCGTAGCCCCCTACTTATGGAGTGTTGCGAAGAGAAACAACTTACTGACGTTCTCGGACTACATTATGTGGAGGTACGGGAGTAGAGCACTAATGGTCCTGGCCGCCGCGATCTCTGTTATCTTCAACGTGCCGTACGTTCAAATGCAGATACGGAGCGTCTCAATACTCCTCGACCTGTGCTCGGGTGGAGCTGTGCCAGCACTACACGTGGCGGTACTCTCCTTCCTGCTAGTAGTTCTCTACGTGTTTCTCGGAGGCATGATCTCAGTGGCTATTACGAACATCTTCTTCGGCGCGTTAATGCTGGCAACTATGCTCGGAGGTAGTCTAGCTGTAATTCTGAAGTACTTCGGGGGGCTCCCGGGACTCTACAGCACAGTTGAGAGTGTGAGCCCAGCTCACTTAACACTGGGATTGAGGTCTGAGGCGTGGTTTATCTCCACGATTATTGGAACAGCTCTCAACTTCTGGGTCTGGTCTACGAGAGTACAGTTGCTCTACACAGCCAGAGACGCGAGAGTCTTGAGGAGGGGTATGGCCCTGCTCTCCTGGTACATTATTCTCGGCACAGTGTGGATTACTCACGTGGGCCTCGCCGCGCTCGCACTCGGCTTAAAGCTCAGAGACCCGGACTACGCGTTCGCTAGAGTAGTAGAGCTCGCTTACGGTGAAGTAGCACTGGGACTAGTAGCGGCTGGTGGCGCGGCGGCCTCGCTCTCAACAGCCGCTGCCATACTACTAGACCAGGCGAGCACCACTGCGAGAAACATGATTGAGCCCTTAACGCGCGCGAGACTCGGAGATAGAGGACTAGTAGCGGTCACTAGAATACTAGTACTAGTCTACGGCGCCATCTCTACTGTGCTCGCCTACACCTCGCCGAGTCTACTAGTAGACCTCTACTTGCTGAGTGCTAGTGGTGTACTCCAGCTATTCCCGGCGCTGATATTAGGGGTTTTCTGGAGGAGCCTCAGTAAGCTAGAAGTAATACCCGGACTAGTAGCCGGAGAAGCCGCAGTCGTAGTACTCTACGCGCTTAAACTAGAACCCTATGGAGTGGCCTACATGGTGTGGGGGCTACTAGTGAACGTAGCAGTTATGCTCGTAGTCTACGCCGCCAGGAGACTAGCCGGTATTAAATAACACGCTCTTCTTTATTTACTCCAGAGACACCACTCTATAGTAGTGTGTGCATTAGGTGTGTGCAGAGTGAAGTACAAGCTAATCTACCTCGTCGTAGACGGCGTAGCGGACAGCTTAGCGGACCACGTGACTACTCTCGAAGTAGCTGTAAAGCCGGGACTGGACTGGGTTGCTAGTAGAGGTGTGTGCGGTCTACTCTACCCCGTGGAGAGAGGCGTGGCCCCCGAGAGCGACGAGGCTGTTATATCGCTACTAGGCTACAACCCCCACGAAGTATACCCGGGTAGGGGTGTTCTAGAGGCTCTCGGAGCGGGGCTTGAGTTGAAGTGGGGTTATGAAGTGGCTTTCAGAGCCAACTTCGCCACAGTGGACCCGGCTACGAGGAGAATTATTGACAGGAGAGCGGGAAGAAGGCTCACTAGTGAAGAGGCCCGCGAGCTCGCGAGAGCCGTGGACAACATGGAGCTCGGAGAGTACGAGGGCTACGCGAGAGTAGTAGCGACGGTGAGCCACAGAGCTGTAGTAGTTATTGGTAGCAGGAGATACAGGCTCTCCCCACTAGTCAGCAACAACGACCCCGCGTACGCTAGGAGGGGGCTCGTGAGCGTGGCCGTGGAGAACCCCAGCCCCTTCGTAGAGGAGATTAAGCCACTAGCACCCACTAGAGAAGCCGAGATCACTGCTAGGCTCGCGGACATCTTCTTCGAGAAGTCGCTCAGAGTGCTGTCTGACCACCCACTAAACGCGGAGAGAGCTAGGCGCGGGCTACTACCCGCTAACGCACTGCTACTCAGAGACGCGGGAGGAGAGCCCCCGAGAGCTGAGCCCCTGCCAGCCAAGTACCAGTGCAAATTCGCGGTTCTAGCTGAAATGCCGGTTGAAGTGGGAATTGGCAGGGCTTTCGGCGCCGACACAGTGGAGCTGGGCCTGCCCACTGGGGACCCGCGAGTAGACTACGACGACAGGCTCAGAGCAACGCTCAGAGCTGTTAGGAGCTACGACGTTGTCTACGTGCACTTAAAGGGCCCCGACGAGCCGGGTCACGACGGGGACTTCGAGTCGAAGAAGAGGAGAGTCGAGGAGATAGACAAGTACTACGTTCAGCCACTAGTCGAGGAGGTCAGGGACAAGTACGCTCTACTAGTAACAGCAGACCACGCCACTCCCCCCAGTAGGAGGGCCCACACGAGCGACCCTGTGCCAGTAGCCCTCTACACGCCAGAAGTCAAGCCGGACAGCGCCGCCAGGTTTACTGAGAGGGAGTGCGCGCGGGGGGCCCTCGGAGTAGTAGAGCACGGCTGGCTACTACTCCCACGCGTGCTGAGAGAGTACTTGTAGTGGTATAGTGGCTTGGCGCTCAGAGTCTACGTTCCACTGCACATTTCAGGCGTGTGGATACCGCACTACTCCGAGAACCCCCTAGAAGCGGGGAGTACCGGCGCGGGCCTTGCTGTGACTAGTCTCCTAGTAGCTGAGGAGGTGAGTGAGTGCGGTATTTTTCTAAACGGCCTCAGAGTCCTAGTAGACCAGGCGCGGGAGCTGTGTAGTGAATTGGGAGTGGAGAGGGGGGTCTCGGCGAGGTCGTGGTTCAGCCTTGGCGCGGGCTTCGGGGTCTCGGCGGCGCTTCTAGTATCACACAGCCTCGTGCTTCACAGCGCGCTACGCCTCCCGCTACTCAGGGCTCTTCAGAGAGCACACGTCTTGGAGGTCAAGTACAGGACTGGGCTGGGAGACGTGATTGCAGAGTACACGGGGGGCTTCGTGGTGCGAGTTAAGCCGGGCGCCCCCGGCGTGGGAGTAGCACTGAGAGTGCCTGTTAAGAGCAGAGTTGACTTAGTGCTAGTTGAAGTGGGCGCTGGCGAGTCTACTAGCTCGATGCTCTCGAGAATGAGCAGAGAGCTACTGGCTGAGGGTGAGAGGCTACTAGAGAGGGTACTAGACGCTCAGGACTTACTAGTGTTCTTCGAGTCCGCGAGGATGTTTACTAGTAGGCTGTTCAACTACGGCCCCGCGGAGAGGGCTCTGCGCGGCTTGAGGGGCGTGGTAGACTACTACTTGAAGAAGTCCGCTCTCGTCGCGTGGTGTGAGAGAGATCACACCTGGGACGTCGTCTCAGAGCTCGAGAAGAGGGGGTTTAAAGCGCGCTACTCCACTATATCGCCTATGGGTGTTCACGTTGTGGATACCCCCTAACCACCCGAGGCGCGAGAGCCTGCTCGTAAGAGAGAGGCTCGTGGAGGGGTTTAAGAGGGGCCTCGTAGCCCCAGAGGGCTTAATAGCGCACGGCCGCGGGGAGTGCTTTGACTACCTCATAGGCGAGTCCACGCAGCCCTTCGCGCTGAGAGCTATTGAGGCGGCTGTAGCGGCACTGCTACTAGCTAAACACCCAGTTATATCAGTGAACGGGAATACAGCCGCGCTCGTGCCCAGAGAGGTGGTTGAGCTGGCTCGCGAAGTCAACGCGGAAATCGAGGTGAACTTGTTCTACAGGACGCGCGAGCGGGAGGAGGCTATCGCGGAGTGGCTGAGAGAGCACGGAGCCGAGGAGGTACTGGGTGTTGGTGAAGACGCCTCGGCCACTATACCAGAGCTGTTTAGTGAGCGGAGGAGAGTCAGCCCCCGCGGAATACTAGTAGCAGACGTCGTGCTAGTCCCACTAGAGGACGGGGACAGGACGGAGGCCTTGAGGAGAATGGGGAAGACGGTTATAGCCATAGACTTAAACCCCCTCTCCAGGACGGCTAGAGCGGCGTCAATTACAATTGTAGATAACGTTGTGAGGACTATTCCAGTAATGGTTGAGAAGGCGAGAGTAATGAAGAAAATGAGTAGAAGCGAGCTAGAGAGTATTCTCGGAGAGTACGATAACAATAAGATACTGCGAGAAGCGCTGAGACACATGCTGAGTAGACTCGGCGAGCTCGCCGCGAGCAGGCTCACGCTGTTTTAACGAGTAGAGTGAAGAGAGCTGAGATTAAAAACTGTAATTAGAGCGGCTGGGTGCTCCGAAAACCTAGTAGCCTCCGACCTCCTCTTGTACTTCCTCAACGGTCTCTTTGCGCGTGGCCTCCTCGACACCCGGCGCTCTGTACTCTCTCAGAAACAGCTGCTTGTCAATAATGCCGGCTAAGTAGACGAGTACTGTTGGAGCTATGAGTATTCCTAGCAGAGCGTAGTCCTCGAGGTGTACTGGTATGCCCTGTATTACAGTGGAGAGCCTCACTAGCTTGTACGGCGTTACTCCTAGTTGCGGGCTAAACCTGTTGAGATTCCATATCATGAGCGCCAGCATGAGCCAGTTTGTAGCGAAGTTCATTAAGCCGGGTCTCCTCGGGAACAGCATTAATCCCGGAACGCGCTTCTTGGTTAGCGGTGGCAGGAGATTTGACCCCATAAATCCGAGCTGGTCTTCGAGCACGTGTGCCATGTATCCCAGCGCGCAGGCTACGGCTAGGTGCAAGTAGTTAGCGTAGCCCGCTAGTAGCGCCACTAACCCGGCTACCAGGCCCGCTATTAGACTCGCTGTTATACTGTGCGAGAAGCCCCTGTGCCACGGTATAAACGCCTCTTCTACTACTTCACCGGACTTCACATAGCCTATTTCAGGGCCCGAGAAGGCGTCAATAACTGTTGGTCTTGGGTAGACTTTTCTAAACGGGTGCTTAGTGTACGCTACACCCACTCTCCTGTACTCCGCCGGCTCAGTGCCCTCTAGGGGTAGCCCGCCCGTTGAGACTAGGGGGCCCATGTAGACTACTATTCTCCTATTG